>NZ_CP160453.1:6038469-6348086 GCF_040744945.1 Saccharothrix sp. HUAS TT1
AGCTGAACACGCTGCGCCAGGAGGACGGCAAGTTCTACGTGCTGCCCGGCGCGCACGAGAAGGTCTGGCAGGACTACACGCTGGCCTTCCGCACCGACGAGCTCCAGCGGCTCGGCCTGTCCGCGCCGAAGGACTGGGACGAGGTCTACACCGTCCTGAAGGCGATCAAGGCCGCGAACCCGGACAGCTACCCGCTGTCGGACCGGTTCGAGGGCAAGTCGATCCTCAACTACGCGGGCCAGACGTTCGGCACGCAGGCCGGGTGGGGTTACGTCAGGAACACGATCTGGAGCGATTCCGCGCAGAAGTACGAGTTCACCGGCGCCACCGCGGAGTACAAGGAGCTCATCGAGTACTTCCGCAAGCTCGTCGCGGAAGGGCTGATGGACCCGGAGAGCTTCACCCAGAAGGATGACGCGGCGATCCAGAAGTTCGCCAGCGGCAAGTCGTTCGCGATCAGCAGCAACGCGCAGAACATCGTCAACGACTACCGGCCGAACGTCTCCAAGATCCCCGGCGCGACGGTGGCGAAGATCCCGCTGCCCGGCGGCCCCGAGGGCGACGTCATCCGCGGCTCGCGCCTGGAGAGCGGCATGATGATCTCGGCGAAGGCGGTCGAGAGCGACAAGTTCGTGGCGACGATGCAGTTCATCGACTGGCTCTGGTACTCCGACGAGGGCCAGGAGTTCACCAAGTGGGGCGTGCCGGGCACGACCTACGACAAGGACCCGGCCGGCAAGCGCGTGCTCAAGCCCGAGGTCGCCTTCGGCGGCATGAACGTCGGCGCGCCGAAGAACCTCCAGCGCGACTTCGGCTTCCAGGGCGGTGTCTTCTCCTACGGCGGCGCGACCGAGCTGCTGCAGTCGATGTTCACCGAGGAGGAGGTCGCCTTCCAGAAGACGATGGCCGACAAGGAGGTCATCCCGCTGCCGCCGCCCGCGCCGCTGAACGAGGACGAGCGCGAGCGCGCCGCCCTGATGGAGAGCCCGCTCAAGGACCTCGTCACGCAGTCGACGCTCCAGTTCATCCTCGGCCAGCGCGACATGGCCACCTGGGACGCCTACGTGAAGGAGCTGGAGGCCAAGGGCTCGAACGACCTCATCGAGCTGGTCAACGGCGCGCAGAAGCGCTACAAGGAGAAGAACGGGTGACGGCCCGGGTCCGGTCGCGGCACGACGCCGCGACCGGACCCGTCCGCACGTCCTCGACCGCCGCCGCTCCGCGGGCGGCGGGCCGTTCGGTTCAGGAGGGGTTGTGAACCGCACCACCGTCCCCGGCGAGCCGATCGGCCGCCTGTCCGAGTCGTGGCGCCACTGCGTTGGCACCGGCAGGCTCAACCTCGCGCTGCGCGCCGACTACCAGGAGTCCCTGGCCCGGGTGCAGCGCGACATCGGTTTCCGCCACATCCGCGGCCACGGGCTGCTGTCGGACGACATGGGCGTGCACCGCCGGTCCGGCGACGGCGTGACCCGCTACTCGTTCACCTACGTGGACCAGGTCTTCGACCGGTTCCTGGAGCTGGGCATCCGGCCGTTCCTGGAACTGGGCTTCATGCCGACCGCGCTGGCCTCCGGCGACGACACGGTGTTCTGGTGGCGGGGCAACATCACCCCGCCGAAGGACTGGGACGAGTGGGCCGCGCTGGTCCGCGCCGTCCTGCGGCACCTGGTCCAGCGCTACGGCGCGGACGAGGTGCGCACCTGGCCGATCGAGGTGTGGAACGAGCCGAACCTGGTCAACTTCTGGAAGGACGCCGACCAGGAGGCGTACTTCCGGCTCTACGAGGTCACCGCGCGGACGGTCAAGGACGTCGACGCCGGGCTCCAGGTCGGCGGTCCGGCCATCTCCCCCGGATCGGACGAGTGGTGGGCGCCGTTCGCGGACTTCGTCACCGACCGCGACGTGCCGGTCGACTTCGTCAGCAGGCACGCCTACTCGTCCGGCCCGGCGCAGCACGTGCCGTTCGGCACCTACCAGGCGCTCACCGCGCCGGGCGCGCTGCTGGACCAGTTCGACGCGCCGCGCAGGCACCTGGCGGGCACCGCGCTGGCCGGGCTGCCGGTGCACATCACCGAGTACAACAGCTCGTACCGGCCGGACAACCCGATCCACGACACCGCCTACCACGCCGCCTACCTGGCGCCGGTGCTGACCGGTGGCACGGACCTGGTCGACTCGTACTCCTACTGGACGTTCTGCGACGTCTTCGAGGAGGAGAACGTGCCGACCTCGCTGTTCCACGGCGGGTTCGGCCTGCTCACGCACCGGCAGCTGCCGAAGCCGACCTACCACCTGTACGCGTTCATGGCCCGGATGGGCGCGCACGTGCTGGCCCGCGGCGAGGACCACCTGGTCTGCGCGGACGACGACGGCCGGGTCACGGTGCTGGCCTGGCAGCCGGTCGGCGGCACGGACGGGCCGGAGGCGGCCGAGCGGCACGAGGTGCGGCTGTCGGTGCCGATGACCGGTCCGCGCGCGTTCGTCCGCCGGGAGCGGGTCAACGAGCACGACGGCAACGCGTTCGGCGCGTGGCGCGAGCTGGGCCGGCCGCGGTCGCCGGACCGGCGGACGGTCGAGGTGCTGCGCGACTGCGCCCGCCCGGCCGTCGAGCACCGGTCGGCCCGGGTCGTCGGCGGCCGGGTCGAGCTGGACCTGCCGCTGTCGCGGCACGAGGTCACGTTCGTCGAGCTGACGCCCGTGCACGCCGAGGAGCACGTCGGGCTGGACGACCGGCGGCTGCTCGGCGCCTCCGACGACCGGCTGGTGGCCGGTCACGAGCGGGCGTGACCGTGTCGGCCGAGCGCCGCGGCGACCCGGCGGCCGAGATCGGGCCCGGCGTCCTCTCGCGCGTCGCGTCCGTCGTGTACTGGTTCCTGGTCATCGAGGCCATGCTGGCGCTGACGACCGCGCCGGGGCTGCTCGCGCTGCTGTTCCTGGACCGCAGCGCGGGCAACGCGCCGTTGTTCGCGCTGTGCTTCGCACCGGTCGGCCCGGCGCTGTCGGCGGCCGTCTTCGCCTGGCGGGTGTTCCTGCGCGACCGGGACCTCTCCCCCGCCCGGCACTTCCGCCGCGGCTACCGGCTCAACTGGCTGGACGTGCTGCGCTGGTGGCTGCCCGCGCTGGCGGTGCTCGCCGTGATCGGCTACAGCCTGGCGAACCTGGAGCTGGCCGGTGTGCCCGCCGGGTACGGCCTGGTGCTCGTGGTGGTGGCGGTGGCGGTGCTGGTGTGGTCGGTGCAGGCGCTCGTGCTGTCGTCCACGCTCTCGCTGCGCACCCGGGACACCGCGCGGCTGGCGTCCTACTACCTGGCCGCCCGACCGGCGAGCGCGCTCGGCGCGTTGTCGCTGCTCATCGCGGCCGGTGGGCTCGTCGTGCTCACCTCCGACTGGGTGCCGGCGCTGCTCGCCTCCCCGTTCACCCTGCTCATCCTGCGCAACGCCGAACCGGTGCTGCGCGACGCGACCGAGAGGTTCACCGCGTGACCGGGCAGATCGGCTACGGCGGCGACTACAACCCCGAGCAGTGGCCGCGCGAGGTCTGGGACCAGGACTACGCCGCGTTCCGGCTCGCCGGGATCGACACGGTCACGGTCGGCGTGTTCGCGTGGGCCCACCTCCAGCCGGCCGAGGACCGCTACGACTTCTCGACGCTGGACGCCATCGTGCGGCGGGCGGCGGCCGAGGGCGTGCGGGTCGTGCTGGCCACGCCGAGCGGCGCGATGCCGCCGTGGCTGGCGCGCGCGTACCCGGAGGCGTGCCGGGTCGACTTCGAGGGGCGGCGGCACGTGTACGGGCAGCGGCACAACGCGTGCCCGTCCTCGCCCGACTTCCGCCGGCTGTCCGTGGCGCTGGCCGGTCGGCTCGCGCGGCGGTACGGGGAGGACCCGGCGGTCGTGGCGTGGCACGTCGGCAACGAGTACGGCGGCGCGTGCTGGTGCCCGCGGTGCGGTGCGGCGTTCCGCGAGTGGCTGCGTGAGCGCTACGGCGGCCTCGACCGGCTGAACGCGGCGTGGAACACCGCGTTCTGGTCGCACACGTTCACCGACTGGGAGGAGGTCCAGCCGCCGAACGCGCTGTCCGAGCACTGGCGCGGTCCCGACCACACCGCGTTCCAGGGCATCACGCTGGACTACAAGCGGTTCACGTCCGACGCGCTGCTCGGCGGGTTCGTGGCCGAGAAGGCGGCGATCCGCGAGCACTCGCCGCGCACGCCGGTGACCACGAACATGATGGGCCTGTACCAGCCGATCGACTACCACCGGTGGGCGCCGCACCTGGACTTCGCGTCGTGGGACAACTACCCGCCCGAGGACCGGTCCTCGGCGCGCACGGCCGCCCGGATGGCGTTGGCGCACCGGTTGATCCGCGGGCTGCGCGACGGCGAGCCGTTCTGGGTCATGGAGCAGACGCCGTCGGTCACCGCCAGCCGGGACGTGAACCCGGTCAAGCGGCCCGGCGTGCTGCGGCTGTGGTCGTGGCAGTCGGTCGCGCACGGCGCGGACGCGGTGCTGTACTTCCAGCTGCGGCAGTCGCGCGGCGCGTGCGAGAAGTACCACGGCGCGGTGCTCGACCACGCGGGCCGCACGGACACCCGGACGTTCCGCGAGGTCGCCGAGCTGGGCGCGGAGTTCGCTCGGGTCGGCGACGCCGTCCTCGGCGCCCGCACGCCCGCGCGGGTGGCGCTGCTGGTCGACTGGGACAGCTGGTGGGCGGTCGAGCTGTCCGACGGGCCGAACCGCAACGTCCGCTACCTGGACGTGCTCACGGCCTACCACCGGGCGCTGTGGCAGGCGAACGCGTCGGTGGACGTGGCGCCGGTGACGGCCGACCTGTCCGGGTACGACGTGGTCGTCGCGCCGTTGCTGCACGTGGTGAAGGGCGACCTGGCCGAGCGGGTGGCGGCGCTGGTCGAGCGCGGCGGCGCGTTCCTGACCACGGCGCTGTCCGGTCGGGTGGACGAGGACGACAACGCGTTCCTGGCCGACGTGCCCGGTCCGTTCGCGGCGCTGCTCGGGTTGCGGGTCGAGGAGACCGACGCCCAGCAGCCCGACGTGGTCAACCCGGTGGCGCTGTTCGGGGTCGAGCACGAGGCCCGGCACGTGTTCGAGGTGGTCGTGCCGGACGACGCCGAGGTCGTCGGCTCCTACGGCGCGGACTTCTACGCCGGGACGCCGGCGGTGACGCGAGCGGCCCGGGGACGCGGCAGTGCCTGGTACGTGGCGACGGTGCTGGACGACGCCGGCGTGGCGGCCGTGGTGGGGCGGGTGCTGGCGGAGCACGACCTGGTCGGGCCGCTCGGCGACGTGCCGGACGTCGAGGTCGCCGAACGCGTCGCGCCCGACGGCACGCGGCACCTGTTCGTGCTCAACCACGGCCCGGCCCGGACCGTGGCGGCGCCGGTGACCGGCACGGACCTGCTCAGCGGGCGGGAGCTGCGGGTCGGTGACGAGCTGGAACTGCCCCTGACCGCGGTGCTGCTGATCCGCTGCCGGTAGCGCCCGCCGGCCGGCGGTCTCCCTGGGCGGGCGGCGGCGGGCGGCGGGCGGCGGCGGACGGCGGCGGGCGGCGGGTGGCGGGTGGTCAGTGGATCGGGCGGCCGTGGGCGTCGGGCAGGCCGGACTTGCGCCAGAAGTAGGTGTTCACCTGGTCGCGCCACTCCCGGGCGCACCGCGACTGCTCCTCCAGCAGCTCGCTGACCCGGTCGAACACCTCCGGCGGCACGCCGCCCTTGAGCTGCGCCCAGGTGTCGGCCATCCGGGCCACCTCCTCGCAGCCGGCGAAGTGCGTGTCGTAGATGTGCTGGACGACCGTCCTCCCCGAGTGCAGCACGTGGTCGTAGGGCACGTGGTGGAAGAACAGCAGCAGCTCGTCCGGGCACGTCGCGGTCGACTCGTACCGGTCCCGCCACGGCGCCGGGTACTGGCCGGTGTAGCCGGTGCCGGTGGCGCGGGTGCGGTCGACGCCGACGCCCTCGCGGTCGGCGAAGTGGTAGGTGCCCCACCGCGAGTACTCGTAGCCGTCGACGTTGGGCCCGTAGTGGTCACCCGGGTTGACCATGAAACCGATGGCCAGCGGCGCGGTGTAGCGCTCGTAGGTCAGCCACGAGCCGTCCATGACGTCGTGCAGGCCCTCGCGCACGGCAGCCGGTTCGGCGAACGTCAGGTCGATCCACTCGTCCAGCACCGCCTCGGGCGCCAACCGCTCGTCCCAGGCCAGCCGCCCGAACCCGAACAGGTTGGCCTGCGCCAGCGGGTGCCCGGTCCAGCACGGGTCGTCGCCGATGTTGGACACCGCCACCACACCGCCCGCCGGCGAGCCGGACCGCCCGGCCGCGACGTCCGCGACCGACGGCCCGTCCTCGCCCCACGGCCGGAAGGCCAGCATCCCGCTCCACTGCGGTGGCAGGTGGCAGACGTGCTTCTGCTGCCCGGTGTACTCCTGGGTCACCTGGAACTCGACCGCCAGCCCGGTGCGGCGCATCGCCGCGATCACCGGCGACACCGGCTCGCGCACCTGGAAGTCCACCGGACCGGCCTTCACCTGCAGCACGACGTTCGGGTCGAACGCGCCGTCCAGCGGGGCGAAGTGGTCGTGGGCGGCGCGCGCCCGGTCGGTGGAGCGGTCGCGCCAGTCCTGGTGGTGGTTGTAGACGAACGCGCGCCAGAACACCGTGCCGCCGAACGGCGCGAGGGCGCGGGCCAGCGCGTTCGCCCCGTCGGCGTGGTCGCGGCCGTAGGCGAACGGCCCCGGCTGGCCCTCGGAGTCGGCCTTCACGACGTAGCCGCCGAAGTCCGGGATCGCCGCGTAGACGTTCGCCGTGGCGCGCGCCCACCAGTCCCGCACGGCCGGGTCGAGCGGGTCGGCCGTCGGCAGGCCGCCGAGGGTCATCGGCGACGCGAAGCTCACCGACAGGTGCACCCTGACCCCGTGCGGGCGGAAGACGTCGGCCAGCCGCACCACGTCCGGCAGCAGGTCGGTCAGCAGCCGGGCGCCGGGGCGGTCCACGTTGACGTTGTTCAGGCCGACCCGGTTGACGCCGATCGAACCGAGCAGCCGCGCGTACGCCCGGGCCCGGGACAGGTCGGCGCGCACGACGCCGTGGTCGTAGAAGATCGAGCCGCCCGCGTAGCCGCGCTCGACGTGCCCCATCACCGGGTGCGCGTCCACGTTGTCCCAGTGGTCGAGCATGCGGATCGACTGCCGGGGCGCGTGCCGCTCGGGCTCCGCCTCGCCGGTGAACCCCGCCTCGCCCCGCCGCACCACGTGGTGGAAGCCGTAGAGCAGGCCGCGGCCGTCGATCGCGCGGACCGCGGTGGTCCCGCCGGTCCGGCTCACCACGAACGCTTCAGGGTCGGTCTCGGTGCCGGTCCCGGCGCCGGCCGGTGCGCAGACCAGTTCCAGGTCGACCGGCCCGTCCGACGCCAACTCGCCGCCGTGCTCGGCCACCGCCGCCTCGACCTCGCCGCGCACGGTGGCGACGACCGGCCCGTCACCGACGACCCGGACCCGCCGTGAGCCGACCGCTCGCAGCGCGGACGTGGGCAGCCAGGCGGGGTGCACGCCGATCATGCGCGGTTCCTTCCGGTCCGGACGTGCTTTCGTCACCAACCTATGTCGCGTCCGTCTTCCAGGGCAAGGGAAAGACAGAGCAACGTGCGTCCACTTTCGACACGGAGAGCTACGAAAGTTTTGCGCCGCAACGGAATTGCGCAAACCTACCGGCGCGGCTCGAACAGCTCGACCGGCACGGCGTCCGCCAGCGCCTGGTAGCCGGCCGGGCCGAGGTGCAGGTGGTCGCCCTCGTCGTAGGCCGCGACCAGGCGTCGAGGGGCACGCGGGTCGCGGACCGCCGCGTCGAAGTCGAGCACGGCGGCGAAGGGTCCGGCGGTCCGGATCCAGTCGTTGACCGCCTGCCGCGCGGCTTCCCGGTGGCCGTCCGGGTCGTCGTAAGCCTCGTTGCCGCCGAGTGGGGTCAACGTCGCCCCGTAGACCGTGATGCCGTGCGCCTGGGCGCGCACCACGATCTGCTCGTAGGCCGCGCACAGGTCCTGCACGACCTGCTCCTGGGCGACGGGCGTGGCGTCGGTGGTGCACAGGTCGTTGATGCCCTCGGACACCATCAGCCACGCCACGCCGGACTGCGCCAGCACGTCCCGGTCCAGCCGGGCCAGCGCGCTGGGGCCGATGCCGTCGCTGAGCACCCGGTTCCCGCCGGTGCCCTGGTTGAGCACGGCGACGGCCGCGGTCGTCGGGCGTGACCGCAGCCGTTCGGACAGGCGGTTGGGCCAGCGGTCGTTGCCGTTGGTGGTGGAGCCCCGGCCGTCGGTCAGCGAGTCGCCGAGCACGACGACGGCCGCCGCGGCGGGCGGTGACCACACCTCGACGCCGCTGAGGAAGTACCAGTGGTCGGTGGTCGTGGAGCCCGGCAGGTCCTCGGCGCCGACGTGGTCGCCCGCCAGCAGGTGCGACGTCGTGCGCGAACCGGGGTGGGAGGTGACCAGGTCGGACGCCTGCCCGTCAGCCAGGTGCACGGTCACGGCCAGGTCCGCCTCGGGCTCGACCGGGAGGTCCAGCGGGTCCGAGACGACCTGCGCGCCGACCGGCGCGGTGACGGCCGCGCGGCCGTGGAAGGTGACCGGGCGGATCGAGCCGGGCTCGACGGCGGCGCTCCCGGCGCGACCACCGGCCGGGAACGCCACCGAGGCGGCGGTGATGGGCAGCACCGCGCCGCCGAACGCGTTGGAGAACCGCAGCCGGAGCCGGTCGCCGCCGATCGAGACGCGGATCGTCTGTCGGAGCGTGGCGTCGGCGAGCACGACACCGTCCCGGGTGAACGGTTCGGGTGGCAGGTCGGCCGGCGCGGCCTGCTGCGGCGCGGACACCCAGGTGTGCACCCAACGACCGGCAGCTGATGTCGTGGCGCCCATGGCCAACCTCCGCAACTCTTGCGTGACCAGCGCACGCGACCGCCCACGCACGCTACCCACCACCCCCCGCGAGTCGAACACTCACGTCCCGCGAGTCGAACGCTCAGGACCCCCGAGTCGAACGTTCAGGACCCTGAGTTCCGCGTTCCGAATGTGGAACTCGGGGGTCGTGGAGGTTCGACTCGCGGGACGTGGGGGTTCGACTCGCGGGGTTGAGCCATCCGGGCGACTTTGGTGTCGGGCCGCCGGAGAGGGGGAACCGTCCCGTTGACGTCCGGCTCGACGGCGTCCGGCAGGGGGTGGCGGTCATGCGGGCGCTCGTGCTCGGCACGGCGGCGTTACTGGTGGTGTCGGGGTGCGGCGGCCTGGGCTCGGACGCGTCCGACGCGCTGGTCACCATGGGTTTCGGCCTGCCGGACGAGCACGCGACGGCACGCGTGGCGGTCTTCCGGGACGCCAACCCCGACGTGGACCTGAGGATCAACGAAGGCGCGTTCGACGAGCAGCAGTTCCTGTCCGCGGTGGCCGCCGGCGACCCGCCCGACCTGGTCTACGCCGAGCGCCGCAAGCTCGGCGGTTACGCGGCCAGGGGCGCGGTGCAGAGCCTGGAGGGCTGCGTCCGCGAGCACGGCGTCGACCTCGGCCGGTTCCGGGAGGCCGCCCTGCGCCAGGTGACCCACCAGGGCGAGGTGTACGGGCTGCCGGAGTTCTCCAGCGTCCGGGTGATGATCGTGAACAACCCGGTGGTGCGGGCCGCCGGCCTGGACCCGGCCGCGCTGTCCACTTCGGACTGGTCGGCGCTGCCCGGCCTGGCCGACCGGCTGGCGCGGGTCGACGGCGGCCGGGTGGAGCGCATCGGCTTCGACCCGAAGGTGCCCGAGTTCCTGCCGCTGTGGGCCAAGGCCAACGGCGCCGAGCTGATCGGCCCGGACGCCCGGCTGGACGACCCGCGGGTGGTCGAGGCCGTCCGGCTGACCGCCGACCTGGTCGCCCGGCAGGGCGGCTGGGCGTCGTTCAAGGCGTTCCGCGACACGTTCGACCAGTTCGGCGCGAACAACCAGTACGCGGCGGGCCAGCTGGCCGCGATGCCGATGGAGTCCTGGTACATCAACACGCTGGCCACCAACTCCCCCGACGCCGACGTGACGATCGCGCCGTTCACCGACCGCGACGGCAACGTGCTGACCGAGTCCGGCGGGCAGGCGTGGGCGATCCCGAAGGGCGCCCGGCACCCGGAGCTGGCCTGCCGGTTCCTGGTCACCATGACCGACACGCAGACGTGGGTCACCGCGGCGACCGCGCGGCGGGACGCGCTGGCGAAGGCCGGGCGGCCCTACGGCGGCACGTTCACCGCCGACCGCGTCGCCGACGAGCGGATCTTCCGCGAGGTGTTCGCGCCCGACGGCAACCGCATCCTCGAACAGGGCGTCCCGGTGGTGCTGTCGTTGCAGGACCGGGCGTTCGCGCTGCCGCCGAGCCCGGCCGCGAGCGAGCTGGTGCGCGCCTGGGAGGGCGCGGTGAACCGGGTGCTGGTCGGGCAGCAGAGCCCGGAGGACGCGATGGCGCAGGCGCAGCGGGAGGCCGAGCGGGCGCTCAAGCGGGTGGGTGGGAGGTAGTGCCGTGACGGTGAGCGCGCGCGAGGCGCGGGCGGGGTGGTTGTTCCTCTCGCCCTGGGTGGTCGGGTTCCTGGCGTTCACCGCCGGGCCGATGCTGTTCAGCCTGTGGCTGTCCCTGACGCACTACGACATGCTCAAACCGCCGACGGTGGTCGGCCTGGAGAACTACCGCGAGGCGTTGAGCGACGAACGGGTCGGCACGGCGCTGTACAACACGGTCTTCTACACCGCGCTGCACGTGCCGTCGCAGATCGTGCTGGCGCTGGGCCTGGCGAGCCTGCTGCGCCGGGCGGGGCGCGCGGGCGGGTTCTTCCGCACCCTGCTGTACCTGCCGGTGATGACGCCGCCGGTCGCGCTGGCCGCGATGTTCCTGCTGCTGCTCAACGGGCAGAACGGCGCGGTGAACGAATTCCTCGGCTGGTTCGGCTTCCAGGGCCCGAACTGGACCACCGACCCGGTGTGGATCAAGCCGGGGCTGGTGGTGATGAGCCTGTGGACGGTCGGCAGCACCGCCGTGCTGTACCTGGCGGCGCTGACCCGCGTGCCCCTGGAGCGGTACGAGGCGGCGCAGCTGGACGGCGCGAGCCCGTGGCGGCAGTTCTGGCACGTGACGCTGCCGGGCATCAGCGGGACGGTGTACTTCACCGTCGTGGTGAACACGATCGCGTCGCTCCAGGTGTTCACCGAGGCGTACGCGATGTTCTTCGGCGCGCGGGCCAAGGCGTCGGCCGAGGGCGACGCGGCGCTGTTCTACGTGATCCACCTGTTCCAGGAGGCGTTCGGGTCGCTGCGGATGGGTTACGCGTCGGCGTTGGCGTGGTTGCTGTTCGCGGTGATCGCCGTGATCACCGTCGTGCAGGTGCGGCTGTCGCGCCGGTACGTGCACTACGAAGGCGAGCGGTCGTGAAGCGCGTCGCGGCGTGGGCCGCGCTGGTGGTCGTGGCGGTGGCGTTCGCCTACCCGTTCTGGTGGCTGGTCAGCGCGTCGTTGAAGGACCGGGCGCACGTGTTCGACAACGCGCTGCTGCCCCGGCCGTTCTCGCCGGGCAACTACGTCGAGGTGTGGCAGGCGGTGCCGCTGCTGACGTGGATCGGCAACAGCGTCGCGGTCGGCCTGGCGGCGGCCGGTGCGGCCACGGCGGCGAGCGCGCTGGTGGCGTTCGGGTTCGCGATGTTCCGCTTCCCCGGTCGCGGGGTGCTGTTCGGCGTGGTGCTGGCGACGATGATGCTGCCCGCCGCGGTGACCATGGTGCCGGTCTACCTGGAGTGGCACGCGCTGGGGCTGGCCACCACGCAGGTCCCGCTGTGGGCGCAGAACCTGTTCGGCTCGGCGTTCTACATCTTCCTGCTGCGCCAGTTCTTCCTCGGCCTGCCGCGCGAGGTGTTCGACGCGGCGAAGGTCGACGGCGCGAGCTCGTGGCGGCTGTTCACCTCGATGGCGCTGCCGCTGGCGCGGCCCGGTCTGATCGTGGTGTTCGTGTTCGAGCTGAAGGCCGCGTGGACCGACCTGATCAAGCCGCTGATCTACCTGCGCGAGCCCGAGCTGTACACGTTGCCGCGCGGGTTGAAGGCGGTGCTGGACCGGTTCGGCGAGGGCGGCGAGCAGCAGTGGGAGCTGGTGCTGGCCGCGAGCGCCATCGCGACCGTGCCGATGGTGCTGCTGTTCCTGGTCGCCCAGCGGCACTTCGTCCGCGGCACGGTCACCCAGCACGTCGAGTGACCAGCGGGTTCGGCGCCGGGCCGAGGACGTCGGCGGCGGTGGCCCGTGCGCCACGACCGGGCACGCACTCGCCGCGTGGTCGAACGGCGGCCCAGCGTGACCGGGTGCCCTGCGGCTGACCTCGAAAAACGAGAGCTTGATAACATCGTGTCACGGCGCCGACGTGCCGTTCGCTCGGCGAGGATGGCACCGTGACCAAGGCACAGAGAATCGCAGCGGCGTGGGCGAGCCTGCCCGCATCGGAGTTGGCCGACCAGGTCCGGCTCCTGGTGAAGGCCCGCGACGCCGCCGCGCGCGGCGTGTGGTCCGCCGTGCGCGAGGACCCCGTCATCGCCGCGCGCGTGCGCGGCGCGCTGGCGGGGTTGAAGGCCGAGTACCGCGGGCACCGCGACGAGGCGATGTGGTTGATGTGGATCGGCCAGGTCCAGCAGCAGCTGGCCGCACCGGTCCCCGCCGCCGTCCCGGTCGTGGAGACCGCGGTCGACGTCGAGCCCGAGCCGGTGCTGGAGCAGTGGGCGCCCCGCCAGGAGCCGACCACCCCGCGCCCGCCCAGCGACGCGCCCCAGGTGCTGTTCCAGGAGCCGGCCTCGTCCACGAACTGACCCCTGCGCGAACCGACCCCCGCGCGAGGACGACCGGGACGGGTCTCGCGGTCGACCGGCGGTCGCGCGATGATGCCGGTGCGCCGGACGGGCCGGCGGGAAGCGGGGTGCGGCGGTGGGGTCGACCGGCGCCCGGCGGGTGGTCAGCCGGGACCAGGTGGTGCGCGGCGCCTGCCGGTTCTTCCTGCGGCACGGCCGGGTCGACATGGAGGCGTTGGCGACGAGCCTCGCCATCAGCCGGGCCACGCTCTACCGGGTCGTGCACAGCCGGGACGGGCTGCTCGCCGACGTGCTGTGGGCGCTCGCCGACCGCCTGCTGGCCAGGGCCAGGCAGGAGCGGACGAACGGCGGCGTCGAGGGCGTCCTGGAAGTCACCCGGCGGTTCGTCGGCGACCTGCGCGCGGCCGGGCCGTTCCGGGCGTTCCTGCGCGGCGAGCCCGAGACGGCGGCCAGGGTGCTGTTCAACGCCTCCGGCGGCGTGCACCGGCGGGCGGTGTCGGCGCAGAAGGAGATCCTGCTGGAGGTCGACGGCGGGCCGTGGTCGACGGCGGCGCTGGACCAGGTGGCGTTCCTGTACGTGCGCATCGTCGAGTCCACCCTGTACGCCGAGCTGCTGACCGGCGCGCCGCTGGACCCGGACCTCGCCGAGACGGCCGCGCGGACCGTGCTGCTCCAGCACCGCTGACCCGGCTGCGACGGCGGTCTCACGATCGCCGCGCGTCCTGGTGCGGGCTGTCATCGCCTGGCTACCGTCGGTGCCGATCCCATCCCCCATCGCTGTGGGAGCCGGTATGTCCCCTTCACCGTGGCGTCGCCTCGCCCTGGCCGCGGCCGTGCTCGGCCTGCTGCTCCCGACGCCCGCCTCCGCCACCACTGCCGAGGGTCCCGCGCCTCGGGTCGTCGGCCCGCTGCCCGGGACCGCGCCGGGCGACCGGCTGGCCGACCGGATCGAGGACACCTACCCGTTCTTCGCCACGCCCGACGACCTCGCCGCGGCCGGTTACGTCGAGCAGGAGTTCCACCTCTCCGGCGCCGCGACCGGCTGGGCCGTCGACGGCACGCAGGTCGCCACCGACGTCCCGTACACGACCAGGGTGGTCGTGCGCCGGCCCGCGCGCGCCCGGGACTACAACGGCACCGCCCTGGTCGAGTGGCAGAACGTCACCGCCGGGTACGACCTGGACGCGCTGTGGAACGCCGACTCCGTCGTCCGGGCGGGTTACGCCTGGGTCGGCGTGTCGGCGCAGCGGGTCGGGGTCGACCAGCTCCGCGCCTGGAGCCCCGCCCGGTACGGGAACCTGGACGTGACCGGCGGCGGCCGGTTCACCGCCGACGAGCTGTCCTACGACGTGTTCACCCAGGCGGGCCGGGCGGTCGAGTCGGGCGCGGTCCTGGGCGGCCTGCGGACCAGGACCGTGCTGGCCATCGGCGCCTCGCAGTCCGCGGCCCGGATGACCGTGCTGTACGACCGGGTCCTGCCGCAGCAGCGGCCGGTGTTCGACGGCTACGGCTACGTCGTCGGCAGCGCGCCGACCAGGGTCGGCGCCGAACCCGTCTTCCAGGTCCAGTCGGAGACCGACGTGCGCGGGGCGACCCGTCCCGCCGACACCGACCGGTTCCGCCGCTGGGAGGTCGCGGGCGCGGCCCACTCCGGCTACGAGGGCCAGCGCTACCGCGAGCCGATCTCCGAGCGCGACCTCGGCGGCGCGCCCCGGTACGAGTGCGCCCGGCCACCGTTCAGCCGGGTGCCGATGCACCACGTCACCGCCGCCGCCTACGACCACCTGCGCCGGTGGGTCGAGCGCGGCACGCCGCCGCCGACCGCCCGGCCGCTGGAGTTCGAGGCCGACGGCGTCACCAAGAAGCGCGACGGGCTGGGCCTGGCCCTGGGCGGCATCCGGTTGTCGCAGGTGTCCACGCCCCGGGCGCTGAACACGGGCGACAACGCCGGTGAGACGTTCTGCCGCCTGTTCGGCGCGCACGAGCCGTTCGACGCGGCGACGCTGGCCCGCCTCTACCCCACCCGCGGCGACTACCTGCGCGGTGTGGTCGCCACCGACGCGGCCAACGTGCACGCGGGCTACCTGCTGCCCGCCGACGCGCGGCAGAACCTGGCGGACGCCCTGAGCACCGGAGGACAGCGATGAGGATCCTCCTCGTGGCACTGGCGGTCGCGCTCGTGTCGACCGTCGCCGCGACACCCGCCCAAGCCCAACAGCTGACGCCGATCGTCTTCGTGCACGGCCAGCAGGGTTCGGCGCAGCAGTGGCAGTCCAACGCCAAGCGGTTCTCCGGCAACGGCTACCCGGACGCGCTGCTGCACGCCTACGAGTACGACACCAGCGTCCCCACCAACGACCTCGCCGTGGCCGACCTGGAGGTCTTCATCGCCGGCGTCCGGGCCCGCACCGGCTCGTCCGCCGTGGACGTCATCGCGCACTCGCGCGGCACCACCGTCATGCACGCCTACCTCGCCGTGCCGGAGCGGGCCGCGTCGGTGCGGCGGTACGTCAACGTGGACGGCCGGTCCAGCGCCACGCCGCCCGGTGGCGTGCCGACGCTGGCGCTGTGGGGCAGCCTGCAGCCCAACGGCTCCATCGGCGGCGCGACCAACGTCCACCTGACCACCCTGGGCCACACCGAGACCACCACGTCGGCCGACGGTTTCGCCCACGTGCACCGCTTCCTGCGCGGCCGGTCCGCGTTGACCACCCGCGTGCTGCCCGAACTGCCGTCCTCGGTGCGGATCGCGGGCCGGGCCACGTACTACCCGCAGAACGCGGGCGTCGAGGGCGTCGTTCAGGTGTGGGAGCTGGACAGCCGCACCGGCGCGCGGCGCGGCGAGGTCCGGCACAGCGTCCGGACCGGCGCGGACGGCGCGTTCGGCCCGCTGCCGGTCAACGGCCGCCGGCACTACGAGCTGGTGGTGCTGCGCGACGGCGAGCCGCCGCACCACTTCTACTTCGAGCCGTTCGAGCGCAGCGACCGGTTCCTCCGGTTGCAGGTGTCGCGCCCGGGGGGCATCGCCGACCAGGTCGACCGGTGCCCGGCGCACACCGCGCTGACCGTCATCCGCAACCGCGAGTGGTGGTCGGACCAGCCCGACAGCGACCGGCTGGAACTCGACGGCGTGAACGTCCTCGCCCCGGCCGTGTCGCCCAAGCTCCGCCAGGTCCTGGCCGCGTTCGCGTTCGACGACGGCTGCGACCGGGCCTCGACGCCGGGCGTCGTGCTGCCGCCGTTCGCCGCGCTGCCGTTCCTGACCGGTGTCGACGCCTACCTGCCCGCCCAGCCGGGCGGCGGTGACCCGGTCCTGGTCACCCAGACCGCGCGCGGCAGCGGTGGGGCGTCGCGGACGATCGCGGTGCCGAACCTGCCGTCGGACGAGCACTCGGTCACCGTGCAGTTCAAGGACTACCTGGACTAGCCCCGAGTGGATCGGTCCGGGGTGGAACCGGACGGCCGCGCGCGACGTCCCCCTGAGCGGAGAAGGGGGTCGCATGGTCGAGCGCGGGTCGCGGTGGCGGTCGCCCTGGCCGCCGGTGATCGCCGCCGCGGCGCCGGTGCTGCTCACGGCGTGGTCGGTCAGCCCGCCCGGCGGCTACTTCACGATGGCGCTGGTCGCGTTGCTGTGCTGGGTCGTGGTGGGCCTGCTGTGGCTGGTCGTCGGTGTCCGGGCCGTGGTCGCGCTGCCGCGACCGCGGCTGCGGCACGTCGGCCGGCTGTGGCCGTTCCTGGTGCTGCCGGCGCTGGCGGTGACCACGGAGGTGGTGATCGACTCCGGCGTGGTGCAGCGCTGGGCGTTCGACGTCCACCGGTCCGGGTTGGAGGCGCTGGTCGCGGACGTGCGTGCGGCGCCGGACCAGCGGCTGACCGACCGGCGGGTCGGGCTGTACGAGGTGGCGACGGCGTCCGCCGACCCGCTCGGCGGCTGCACGCTGCTCACCGTGGCGGACGCCGGGTTCCTGGACCGGACCGGGTTCGCGCACTGCCCGCACCGACCGCCGGTGGGCGTCGTGGGCGGTGAAGGGCTGGTGTACGAGCCGGTCGACGGCCCGTGGCACGTGTTCACCCACCGGTGGTGACGTCAGGCCAGCGCGGCGAGGGCGGCGTGGACCAGCGCGCGCACGCCGACCGGCAGGGCGCGTTCGTCGGCGTGGAAGGTCGGCTGGTGCAGGTCGCCCTGCGGGCCCTCCCCCGACCAGGCGCCCAGCCGCGCGTACGAGCCCGGCACGTGTTCGAGGTACCAGCCGAAGTCCTCGCCACCGGAGGACTGGGCGGTCGGCGCGACGGCCTGCGGGCCGACGGCGGCGGCGATCGCGGCCTGGAGCAGGAGCGTGCTGCCCGGGTCGTTGTCCACCACCGGCACGGCCCGGACGTGGTCGAGCTCGAACCGCACGCCCGTCGGGCGCAGCAGCGAGCCGAGGATCTCCTGCACCAGGGCGGGCAGCTGGGCGTTGACCACCGGGTCGCCGGTGCGCAGCGTGCCGCGCAGGACGCCTTCGCGCGGCGTGCCGGCGGGTGTTTCGGGCGCGTCCATCCGACCCCACGCCAGCACCGTGCCGGAGCGGGGGTCGACGCGGCGGGCGAGCATCGCGGGCAGGCCGGTGGCCACCACGCCCAGCGCGTGCACCACGTCGGAGCTCAGCTCGTTGCGCCGGCCCGCGCCGCACGCGGTGACCCGCAGTTCGAGCATGTCGCACGCCGACGTGACGGGTCCGACCCTGGTCCCGATCCGACCGACGAGCACCTTGGGGTCGCAGTGCAGGCCGAAGATCCGCTCCACGCCCTCGACGCCGCCCGCCGCGATCACGTCGTGCGCGCCGCCCGGCTCCTCCTCGGCCGGTTGGAACAGCAGCCGCACCCGGCCGGGCAACCCGGGCGCGGACGCCAGCGCCGCCGCCGCGCCGAGCAGGATCGCGGTGTGCACGTCGTGCCCGCACGCGTGCGAGACGCCCGGCACGCGTGAGGCGAAGGGCAGGCCGGTGGTCTCCTCCACCGCCAGGGCGTCGATGTCGGCGCGCAGGGCGACGCAGCGCGGCCCGGCGCCGACCTCGCAGATCACGCCGGTGCCGACGGGCAGCACGCGGGGGTCCAGCCCGAGCGAGCGCAGCACCTCGACGATCGTGGCCGTGGTGCGGAACTCCTCGCGCATCGGCTCGGGGTTCGCGTGCAGGGTGCGCCGCCACGACACGACCCGGGCCAGGTTCGCCGCGAGCCAGTCGTCCAGCCACTCAGGTCCGCGCCCGGCGCCGAGGTCGGGCACCGGCGCCGGGTCCTCGACCGCCGGGTCGAGCGGGACGACGTCGATCGCCGTCGGCGCGGGAGCGGGCGACGGCGGCAGCAGGTTGCTCACGACGGGGTTCATGGTGGCGACATGATGGCGCACGTTCCGTGCAAGATCCACTGCACTGAGTCGCTACCGCCCGATCGGGTGAGCGATTGCCGCGCACCGCCCCGGTGATCGGAATTCCGGTGGGGAGCGGCGGAGAATCGTCGATCCGGCCACCGGGCCGGCGGTGCCCTACGCGGGCCCGAGGGGTGTGCGCGCCCTGCTCGTGGACGACGTGCCGTGGGTGCCGAAGCCGCGCGGCGCGCTGATGCGCGAGTTGCGCTCCGCCGACAGCCCTCCCCACTCGCACATCCCGGCCGTGCCCGCGCTGTGGGTTGGCCGGTGAGGGCCTGGGCGCTCGGGTCGGGGCCGGGCTGGAGCGCCCGGGCGCACTGGACCTGCTCGACCCGGTCCGGGAGGTGCCGGACACCGGGACCACGTTCGCCGACCAGGCCGTCCGCCGGCGGGAGGGCGAGTTCGGCCGCGACCCGGCCCGCTACGTCGCCGCGTTCCGGGTCCCCGGTTGACCGACGAGTCCGGCTCCCCGGTCAAGGTCCGCGGCCACCGCGAGCCGCCGCACCAGCTCCAGGCAGAGGCGACCGTTGTGGTAGCAGCACTTCCACATCCCGGCCGCCTCCTTCCGCAGCGGCACGCCGGCCGCGTCCCGGCCGTAGAGCCACTCGCCGGTCGGTCGCGGGTCGACCACCCCGGTGGCGATGTAGTCCCAGGTGTCGAGCGCCAGCGCGCGGAACGCCGGGTCGCCGGTGCGCTCGTGCGCGTTGAGGAAGCCGACGACCGCCTCGGCCTGCACCCACCAGACGCGGGTCGCGTCGAGCCGCCCGCCGACCGACTCGTTGGCCACCGAGCCGTCCGCGAGCACCGCCCGCTCGGCCGTGCCGGACGCCAGCCCGACCACGACGTCCGACAGGTCGCCGCCGACCTCGTGGCACGCCTCGTCGATCAGCCAGCTCGCCTCGACGTCGTGCCCGAACGACATGACGTCGCCCAGCTCGCGCCACCCGGAGTCGAGGAACACCCGCAGCGAGCGGCGACGCGGGTCGTAGAACCGGTCGCGGAAGGTGTGCAGCAACGCCGTGACGCGATCGGCCACGGCCGGGGTCGGCGCCACGACGTGGTAGGCGGTCAACGCCTCCAGCACGTGCAGGTGGGTGTTCATGGTGATGTCGGCGAGGGTGTGCTCGCCGAGCAGGGCGTTCGGCTTCGGCGTCCAGGCCCGGTCGAACTGCTCGCGGTAGGCGCCGCTCGCCGGGTCGTGCCCGACGCCGGTGATCAGGTCGTGCAACGCCGTCGCGCGGGCCAGCGCGTCCGGGTCGCCGGTCGCGCGGTGGTACTCGCTGAACGCGTAGAGCGCGAAAGCCTGGGCGTAGACGTGCTTGTCGGTGTCCGCCGGCGCGCCGGTGCGGTCGACCGACCAGAACACCCCGCCGTGCTCGGCGTCGAGGAGGTGCGCGGTGACGAACCGGTACGCGTGCCGCGCGGCGGCCAGGTAGGAGGGGTCGCCGAACAGCCGGTGGGCGGCGGAGAAGGTCCACAGGAACCGGCACGTGAGGACCGCGCCCTTGTCCGCCTCGCGGTGGACCACCAGGTCCGCGTCGACGTGGCCGTGGATGCCGCCGTGCTCGCGGTCGACCAGCCCCAGCCAGAACGGCAGGATGCGGTGCCGCAGCTCGGTCTCCGCCTGCTCGCGCAGGTCCTGGTCGATCATCGCGTCACCCCGTGCCCCCTGGTGGTCCGCGCCCGCCGGGCGGGGCGCGGCTCCGGAGCTTAACCGGTTTTGCGCGGAACCGATCCAGAGGCCGCGGACGTGGGTCGCGGGAGCACGGCGGCGACCGGGCCCGGCCGCTGCGGACGTCATGGGTAGGTTGAGCCAGTCGATCAAGGACTTGGGGGGTCGCGGTGGCGGAACGCGTGGTGCGGGTGGCCGACGTCCAGCTCTGGAGCGAGGACCTGGGCGACCCGGAGGGCACGCCGGTCCTGCTGGTGATGGGCGCCAACACCTCGGCCACGGGCTGGCCCGACGGGTTCGTCGACCTGCTGCTGCGCGGCGGGTGCCGGGTCGTCCGCTACGACCACCGCGACACCGGCAGGTCGTCGGCGGCCGAGCCCACCTACGACCTGGGCGACCTCGCCCGGGACGCGGTGGCGGTGCTCGACGCCCACGGTGTCGAGCGGGCGCACGTGGTCGGGTTGTCGATGGGCGGGTTGATCGGCCAGCTGCTGGCGGTCGACCACGCCGACCGCCTGCGCTCGCTCACCCTCGCCCTGACCGGCGCGCTCGACATGGGCAGCGACGGCGAGGACCGGCCCGCCGACGGTGAACGCCTGGAGCGGGTGATCGCCCTGGCCGAGCCGGGCGCGGACGTCGAGGCCGAGCTGGACCGCCGGGTCGCGCTGTGGCGGGAGCTGCACGGCGACGCGCTGCCGTTCGACGCGGCGGAGTACCGGCGGCTGGAGGAGCGGGCCATCGCGCACGCCGGCACGTTCGCCCCGGCCACCGCGCACGTGCGGCTCGGCTCGACACCGCTGCCGCGCGGCGCGGACGACCTGCGTGGCGCGACCACCCCGACTCTGGTCGTGCAGGGCGCCGAGGACCCGTTCTACCCGCCGGGCTTCGGCAGGCACCTGGCGGGCCTGCTGCCCGACGCCCGGCTCCTGGTGGTGCCGGACCTCGGGCACGGCCTGCCCGCCGCTGTGCACCGGCTCGTGGCCGAGGCGGTCCTCGACCACGTCCGGCGGCACGACGTCAAGCCCTGAGGCGGTAAGCCCTCAAGCACCGGGAAGGTCGTCCCCGCGTTCAGATGGCGGAGCAGTCGGCCTTGTCCGTCCAGTCCGCGCCGCAGTGGTAGAGCGCGAACGGCGTGTTGTAGCCGTAGCGGACCCCCAGCTTGTTGTACTCGGTGACGTCGATCCGCTGGGCCACGTAGTGGTTGGTCGCCGTGGCGGTGACGGTTTCGGTGTAGGGCGGACGCGAGGTCGTGGTGGTGGTCGTAGTGGTGGTCGGGGTCGTGCCGCCGCCGTCGATGCCCCAGAACCGGGCCAGGTGGTAGGCGGCGCAGATGTTCACGTCGAGCACCCAGGAGGCGGTGCTGCCGCACTGGGTCGCGCCGGTGCCGGGGTCGACGGGCTGGCCGTGGTCCATGCCGGTGATCGAGTAGTGCTCGACCGTGCCGCCATAGACCCGGTGCGGGTAGCCGGCGACGGTGTCGCTGACGTCCGGGGTCTGGTCGGTGCCGTTGGCGTTGGTCCACTGCTCGACCAGCTCGGCGCCGTTGAGCGGCCGGACCGTGGTGTCGGCGGTGCCGTGCCAGATGGACACCTTCGGGCGCGGGCCGGAGTAGGAGAAGGCGGATCGGACCTTGTCGCCCCACTGGGCCGGGGTGAGGTTCGTGCCGGGGTTCATGCAGCCGAACGCGGCGCCGACGGTGGTGGCGCACTGGTAGGGCAACCCGGCGACGATGCCGCCGCCCGCGAACACGTCCGGGTAGGTGGCGAGCATGACCGCGGTCATCGCGCCGCCCGCGGACAGGCCGCTGACGTAGGCGGACGTGGAGCCGTTGTCCTGCTTGGCCCGGTCCACCATCTGCTTGATGGACAGCGCTTCCCCGGAGCCGCGGCGGGTGTCGCCCGGCTCGAACCAGTTGAAGCAGGAGTTGGCGTTGTTCTGCGACCTCTGCTGCGGCACCACGACGGTGAACTTCCAGCGGTCGGCCAGTTGCGGCCAGCCGGTGCTGCCGCCGTAACCGGCGGCGTTCTGCTGGCAGCCGTGCAGGGCGACGACGACCGGGCGACCGGCGGTCAGCCCGGCGGGCGCGTACCGGAACATCTGCAGGTTGCCCGGGTTGGAGCCGAACCCGGTGACCTCCTGCAGGGTCGCCGCGGCGGCCGGCGGCGGTGCGGCGACGAGGTGGGCGCAGGTGGCGACGAGCAGGGCCAGCACCGCCACGAGCGTCGCGACGGGACGGTGGGCGGTCGGGTCGGGGCGACTGTCCGGCATGGCGCGTTCCTCCACGTTGAGGTGACGGCGGTCACGGGTGCATGCCGACGCTAAGAGCACCGGTGGCGGTTCGTCGCTGGTGGACCGGCCCACTCTTGGACCGGCCGGTGTGGCGGGAAGACACAGGTGAGCACTTCTGGTCAGGTCGACCTGGTGATCGTGACCGCGCGTTCCGGCGCGCTGCACGTGCTGCTGATCGAGCGCGGCAAACCGCCGTTCCCCGGTGGCGACGCCCTGCCCGGCGGTGACGGTGGTGTACCTCGCCCTTGTGCCGGACCTGCCCTCGCCGGTGGCGGGCACGGACGCCGCCGCCGCGCGCTGGGTGCCGGTGGCCGGGGCGCTGGCCGCCAACCTCGCGTTCGACCACCGGGTGATCCTGGTCGACGGCGTCGAGCGGGCCCGGGTGGACCCGGCGCAGCTCGGCCACCGCGTTCTGCCCGGAGCCGTTCACGGTGGCCGAGCTGCGCCGGGTCGACGAGGCCGTGTGGAGGGTGCTGTGCCGGTTGGGCCTGCACCCGACCGGCGAGTTCGGTCTCGGCGCGGCGGTCGCACCGACGGGCGCCGACCCCGGCCACGTCGAGGTGGTGCTGGACCGGCTGCGCGACCTGGTGCGCGAGTACGCCCAGGAGCGCGCGGCGGCCGCCGCGGAGAGGAGTGCGGAAAAAAGTTCGGCGGCCGTGTCGATCCCCGGTCCCACCCGTTCGACCAGGAGGTGAGAGGGTCCCGAGGGACGGGCCCCGACGAAGGCCAGGGAGACGACACCGTGAAGTACATGCTGATCATGCGGGCCACCGACGAGGCCTACGCCGCGATGGGCGAGGTCGACTTCGACCAGATGCTGGAGGTCATGGGGCGGTTCAACGACGAGCTGATCCGGGCGGGCGTGCTGGTCGCCGCGGAAGGGCTCACCGAGGCCGAGGAGGGCGTGGTCGTGGACTACTCGTCCGAGCCGCCGGTGGTCACCGACGGCCCGTACGGGGAGACCAAGGAGCTGTTCAACGGCTTCTACATCCTCAACGTGGCCTCGAAGGAGGAAGCCGTCGAGTGGGCCAAGAGGATGCCGATGACCGGCTCCGGCTCCGGCTTCAAGACCGAGATCCGCCGGGTCTCCTCCATCGACGAGTTCCCGCAGGACAACGAGTGGATCAAGAAGGAGCGGGAGTGGCGGGAAGCGACCGGGCAGCTCTGAGCGACCCCACCGGGCGCAACGCCGTCGCGGCGGTCTGGCGGATCGAGTCGGCGCGGATCGTCGGCGCCCTGGCCCGGTACACCGGCGACTTCGCGCTGGCCGAGGACCTGGCCCAGGAGGCGCTGGCCGAGGCGCTGGTGACCTGGCCGCGCGAGGGTGTGCCGCGCAACCCCGCCGGGTGGCTGCTGACCGTCGGCCGGCGGCGCGCGATCGACGCGTTCCGCCGCCGGTCGGCGCTCGACGAGAAGTACGCCGTCCTCGCCCGTGACCTGGGCGAGGGCGGCGCTCTCTCGGGCAGCGCGGCGACCGATCCGACCAGGGACGGTGACGACGTGCTCTGGGACCCCGACCAGGTGGACGACGACGTGCTGGCGCTGATGTTCGTCTCGTGCCACCCGGTGCTGTCCCGGGAGGCGCGGGTGGCGTTGACGCTGCGCGTGGTCGGCGGTCTGACCAGCGACGAGATCGCCAAGGCGTTCCTGGTGCCGACGGCGACCGTGCAGGCCAGGATCACCAGGGCCAAGAAGACCCTCGGCGCGGCCGGCGTGCCGTTCGGCGTGCCGCCCGCCGAGGAGCGGGACGCGCGGCTCGGCTCGGTGCTCAACGTGATCTACGTGATCTTCACCGAGGGGTCGACGGCCAGCTCCGGCGGCGACCTGATCCGGTTCGACCTCGCGGGCGAGGCGCAGCGCCTGGCCCGGGTGCTGACCCGGCTGGTGCCGGACCGGCCCGAGGCGCACGGCCTGCTCGCGCTGCTCGAACTGACCGCGGCCCGCTTCCCGGCCCGCACCGGGCCGGACGGCGAGCCCGTGCTGCTGGAGCACCAGGACCGCCGGCGCTGGGACCGGGCCGCGATCCGCCGCGGGCGGGCGGCCCTGGCGCGGGCGGCGGAGGTCGGGCGCGGGCTGGGCGCCTACGGGCTGCAGGCGGCCATCGCGGAGTGCCACGCCGTCGCCGAGTCGGTCGGCGCGACGGACTGGGACCGCATCGTGCTGCTGTACGAAGCGCTCGGCCGGCTCGCGCCGTCACCGGTGGTCGACCTGAACCGGGCGGTGGCGGTGTCCATGGCCCGCGGGCCGGCCGCCGCGCTGCCGGTGGTGGACGAGTTGGCGGCGGCCGGGGCGTTGGCGGGTTCGCACCTGCTGCCGAGCGTCCGCGGCGAGCTGCTGACCCGGCTGGGACGGCTCGACGAGGCCCGGGTCGAGTTGGAGCGGGCCGTGGAGCTGTGCGGGAACGAGCGCGAGCGGACGGTGCTGGGGCGCAAGCTCGCGGCGCTCAGGACATCTTCGTGAGGATCATCGAGTTCCACCAGTAACCCAGCTGGTCGAGGCGGTCCGGGTCGGTCGCCGCCGCCGACCGCACCGTGCCGGTGATCGACGTGCGGGTGTCGACCCACCACACCTGGCCGACGCCGTCGGCGACGAAGCAGGTCGTGAACTCGCCGGGCGCGGGCTGGCTCTGGGACCGGTAGTACAGGGCGTAGTGCGCCGGGCGGGTCAGGGGGCGGCAGCCGCCGAAGTCGTCGTCGCGCGGGATGCCGTTGGCCTGCACGAGGGACTGGAAGTGCGCGTCCTGCGCGGCGCGGTCGGGGAACAGGTGGAAGACGGCCAGGTCCGGTGGCGGGAAGCGGAAGTGCGCGGAGTTCGCTTCGGCGCACGCGACGGTGGCGACCGCCCCGGCGCCGGTCGGCTGTTCGGGCGCGCAGGTCGGGTTGTCCCGGTAGACCTCGGGCAGCTGTCGGAGCAGGGCGGTCGCGCGTTCGTCGGTGGTGGTGGTGCTGCGCTGGGTGGTCGTGGGCGAGGTGGTGGATCGGGTGGTGGGCTCGGCGGTCGTCGTCGTGGTGGTGGGGAAGGTCATGGTGGAGGAGTTGGCGAGGGCGCCGCCGGGCGTCCAGTCCACCGCCCAGACCAGCACCGCGGCCACCAGAGCCAGGGCGATGACACCGGCGACGAGGGGCGCGGTCGGAACCTTGCGGCCGGGCGGGGGTGGCGCGGGCCTGAACACCGGATGGGGAACCGGGGTCGGAATCGGGCGCGGGGCCGGGGTTGGGGTTGGAGGCGGAAGAAGGGCCGGATTCGGGGCTGGGGTGCGGATCGGGGCCAGGGGCGGGATCGGGTCGGAGGCGGGGGTCGAGGTGGGCGCAAGGGCTCGGGCCGCGGCGGTGGCGAGGGCGCCCGCGGTCGGGTAGCGCTGTGCCGGGTCCTTCGCCATGCCCCGGCGGATGACGTCGTCCAGCGCGAGCGGCACGGAGGGGTTGGTGGCCGATGCGCTCGGCGGGGGCTGCTGGAGGTGGGCCCAGAGCAGGGCGGCGGCGCTGTCCGCTTCGAACGGGCGGTTGCCGGTGACGCACGCGTGCAGCACGCAGGCCAGGGCGTAGACGTCCGAGCGGCCGTCCACCGGTCCGCCGCCGATCCGCTCCGGCGCCAGGTAGTCCAGCGTCCCGATCACCGCGCCCGACTCGGTCAGGTGGGTGGCCGACGGCAGGGCGCTGCGCGCGATGCCGAAGTCGACCAGGTACACGAAGTCGTCCGGCGTGACCAGGACGTTCGACGGCTTGACGTCCCGGTGCAGCAGGCCGTCCGCGTGCGCCGCGTCCAGTGCGCCCGCCACCTGCGCGACGATCCGCACGGCCCGGTCCGGCGGCAGCGGTCCGCCCGCGACGACCTCGGCCAGGTCGCTGCCCTCGACCAGCCGCATGTCCAGGTAGAGGCGGCCGTCGATCTCGCCGTAGGCGTGGATCGGGATGACGTGCGGCTCGCGCAGCCGTGCCACGATCCGCGACTCGCGCCGGAACCGGGCGCGGAAGTCCTCGTCGTCGTTGTGCACGGCGGAGAGCCGCTTCAACGCCACCACGCGGTCGTGCGCCGTGTCGTACGCCCGGTGCACCTCGCCCATGCCACCGCGACCCAACAGCTCACCGACGCGATAAGGCCCGAACGCCTCCGCCATGACTCTCCCGTGTCCGCCACGCCACCTTCGCAGGACCGACGCGGACCGGGGCCGCGGGGTTCCACCGGTGTGCCGGCGGGCGGCTCAGGGCTTGCCCTTGCCCTTCCCCTTGTTCTCGGACCCCTTGCCCTTGCCCTCACCGTGGCCGGGCGGCTCCGGGTTGCCGCCGGCGGGGTGCGGCTGGGGCGCCACGACGGCCGGCGCCGTCACCTGCTCGACCGGGGGCAGCACGCCGGTCGAGGTCCGGGCGTCGGTCGGGTCCGGCGCCCCGGTCGAGGTCGAGGTCGAGGCCGGGCTCTGGGTGACGACCTGCGACGACGTCTCCCCCGGCGCGGAGTTGGCCGGTCCCGTGCCGGGCAGCACGGCCCACGCGATGCCGACCGCGCCGAGCAGTCCGGCGGCCGAGGCCGCGAGCGCCGCCTTCGGCGCGGGCCGACGTGTCCGGGGCGTGGCGACGGTCGGCGCTTCGCCCGTGCGCAGCGCCCGGGCGAAGTCGGGGGCGCTCGGCCGACGCCGTGCCGACAGCGAGGTCGCCAACGACAGCAGGCGCACCAGGTCGGCGGGCAGGTCGTCGGGCACAGCCGGTGGCCGGTGCAGCCGGGCGAGCGCGGCCTCGATGTCACCGCCGGGGTACTCGCGCCGACCGGTCAGGCACTCCAGCAGCATCAGGCCGAACGAGTAGATGTCGGTCGCCGGGCCGATCTCGCCGCCGCGGACCTGTTCCGGGGCCAGGTAGGCGGCGGTGCCGACCATCTGGTCGGTGCGGGTGAACCGGGTGGCGCCCGCGAGCTGGGCCAGGCCGAAGTCGGCCAGGTAGGGCGTGCCCTCGTCGTCCAGCAGCACGTTCGACGGCTTCACGTCCCGGTGCACCACGCCCCGCTCGTGCACGTGCGCCAGCGCGTCGGCCAGCAGCGCGCCCAACGTCCGCGCCTCGGCCACCGTCAGCGGCCCTTCGGCGAGCCGTTCGCGCAGCGTGCGGCCCTCGACCAGCCGGAGCACGACGAACGCGGCGCGGCCGTCCTTGCCCGCGTCGTAGACCGGCACTAGGTTCGGGTGCGACAGCAGGGCGAGCGCGCGGGCCTCGTTGTCGAACCGCTTGCCCGCCTCGACGTCCTCGTTCCCGGGGTGGAACAGCTTGACCGCGACCGGTCGCCGCAGGACGGTGTCCCAGCCGCGGCGCACCTCGGCCATGCCGCCGATCCCCAGCGTCCCGGCCAGCTCGTACCGGCCACCCAGCAGGTTGCCGTTGACAGGTGGTGGCACCGGCGCGCCCTCCGGTCGGGGACTCAGGACACCCGGGAGTGCCCGGTCCCGGTCGACCGCAAACGCGGCCGATGCAGCCACTTCGTGATCCCGCAGCACAGGGCTCCTGGACAGCGGGTCGCGCGACGGGCCTCAGGAGCGGCAGGGGCGCGCGGTGGAGGACCGGACGACCAGCTCGGTGGCCAGCTCGACCCGGTCGGCGGCCGGCGCCCGGCCCGCGATCAGGTCGGCCAGCATCCGCCCGGCCCGCTCCCCCATCGCGGCGAGCGGCTGACGGACGGTGCTCAGGGCCGGTGACGACCAGGAGGCCGCCGGCAGGTCGTCGAAGCCGATGACGCTGAGGTCGCCGGGCACCGACAACCCCGCCGCACGGGCCGCGTCCAGCACGCCGAGCGCCTGTTCGTCGTTGGCCGCGAAGACCGCCGTGGGGCGTCGGGACGGGCGCAGCAGCTCTCGGGCCTGCTCGTGGCCGCCCGCGCGGGAGAAGTCGGCGTAGCGCACCAGCTCCGGGTCGTGCGCGATGCCGGCCTCGGCGAGGGCGACCCGGTAGCCGTCGAGGCGGGCGCGGCTGCACAGCACGTCCGGCGGTCCGGCGACGAGCCCGATCCGGCGGTGGCCGAGCGAGAGCAGGTGCCGGGTGGCCGCCAGCCCACCGGCCCGGTTGGTCGCGGCGACGCTCGGCAGGTCCGGACCGGCCGGGTCGACCGGGTCGACGTGCACGAGCGGCACCCCGGCGCGGGCGAGGGCGCGCTGGTCGGCGGCGTCGATCCGGCACGACACCAGCAGCACGCCCGCCCGGCGGTTCCGGACCAGGTCGGCGGCCCACGACGGTCCCCGCCCGGCCACCGCGGCCAGCACGACGTCCAGGCCGGAGTCGACCACGCCGCACATGACCTCCATGGCCCACGCGCTGTTGAGGGCCGGGAAGACGAGTTCGACCACCGGCGTGGCGGGTCGCGGCTGACGTGGCGAGCGCAGGCACGCGCGGTTGACGACGGTCGCGGCCGTCGTCGCCGACATCCCGGCGGTGGTGACGTTTCCTGCCCACCTCAGTCCATGCACACGGCCGATACTATCGAAACATCTACGAAAGACAATTGGCACTGTGAACTGCAACGATTCACCCTTAAGCACAGCCAGTTCAAACTGCGAAGATGCGTCACAAAAATACTTATCGAAAAAGTTGCGAAACCTTTCGAGGTCGGACCACCCCGACTGCTGACGATGGCGGTGTCAGCGCCGCGTCGATCGGGTAATGGTGGAAGGCGGTCGAGGGGTGCGGAGGAGAGGCGTGCACGGGGAAGTCGGTCAGCCACTGGTGACGGTCGAGGCCGTGTGCGACGACGGCGTGGTGGTCGCCGCCGTGCACGGCGACTTCGACGTCGACCACTACCGCGAGGTGCGCGAAGGGCTGTTCACCTGCTTGAACGGCCGGGCGTCCGCGCTGGTGGTCGACCTGGGCGACGTGGGCTTCTTCGGCTCCATGGGCATCGCGGTGCTGGTGGAGGCGCGGCAGCGCGCCGACGTGGTGGGCGCGGGGTTCGCCGTCGTGGCGGCCCGGCGCGCGGTGGCCCGGCCGATGCGGGTGACCGACACCGAGGGGGTGCTGCGGGTGCACCGGACCCAGGACGAGGCGCTGGCCGCCGTGCGCGAGCAGGTGAACGGGTCCGGCGATCGCGCCGAGTTCTCCTGGTGGTCCTCCTGACCGGCAAAATCCGGCGACAGCGGCGACCGTCGCCGCCAGGATGGCCGGTGTGGAAGAGGTCGAGGTCGTCGTTGCCCACAGCCAGCGCGTGACGTTGCGCGTCGGCAACGCGTTCCTGAAGGTCGACGGCGACCCGGCGCACGCCGACGTCGAGGTGCGGGCGATGGCCATGGCGCCGGTGCCGACCCCGGCGGTCCTCTGGCACGAGCCGCCCGTGCTCGCGATCGCCGCCGTGCCAGGCAAGGCGCTCGGCGTCCTCGGCGAACCGTCGACCGCGTCGCCGGCGGCGTGGGCCGCGGCGGGCGCCGCGATCCGCGGGCTGCACGACGCACCGCTGCCGCCGTGGTCGGGCGTCCGGCTCGACGCCGTGGCGGCGGAGCTGGACAGCGAGTGCGAGTGGCTGCTCGCCAACGCCGTCCTGCCCGCCGAGGTGGTCCGGCGCAACCGCGAGATCGCCGAGGCCGCGCTCCGGCCGTGGGAACCGGTGTTCGTCCACGGCGACCTGCAGATCACCCACGTGTTCGTCGACGGCGACGAGGTCACCGGCATCATCGACTGGTCCGAGGCCGCCCCCGGCGACGCCATGTTCGACCTCGCCATCCTGACGCTCGGGCACGAGGAGCGCCTGGACGACCTGCTCGCCGGCTACGGCGACGCGGACCGGGACGTGATCCGCGCCTGGTGGTCGCTGCGCAGCCTGACGGCGTCGCGCTGGCTGATCGAGCACGGCTTCGACCCGGACTCGCCGGGGTGCGAGTTCGACGTGCTCAGGTCGCGGGCGCGGGAGTCCTAGCAGGTCGTCTCGCGCGCGAGCCGCGCGGAGCCGAGCAGGTGGGCGTCCGCCGCGCCGCGCGTGCACTCGTTGGCGTGGTAGACGCCGTGGCCGGGACCGTCGAAGGTGACCAGCCGCGAGCCCTCCGCCTGCCGGTGCACGTTGCGCGCCCACCGGTACGGCGTGGCCACGTCGTAGCGGCTGGTCAGCACGAGCAGCGCCGAGCCGTTGTCGACGTCGAGGCGGTGCGGCGGGTTGGACGGGCGGTCGGTGAACCCGACGCACGTGGCCGCCTCCTGGTGGCCGAGGAACGTGCCGCGCAACGTGGGCGCGGCGCGCAGCTCGGCCCGGCGCAGCGCCCGGTACTCGCCGAAGTCCGCGAACCGCAGCGCGAAGTCCTGGCACACCACGGCGTAGCGCAGCGAGTCGTAGTTCGGCTCGAACGACGCCCGCACCGCGCCGACGTCCGCGATGAGCGACGCCAGGCTCTCCCACGCGCCGCCGCGGATCTCGTAGTACGCCGCCACGATCAGCTCGCCCGAGCCCCACCCGGACTCGTCCGCTGCGACGAGGGCCTTCTCCCACACCGCGCGGACGTCCTGCCCGTGCAGGGCGCACGTCGTGCTCTCCGCGCACCACGCGACGAACACGTCGAACGCCTCCTCCACGGCCCGCGCCCGGTCGAGCACGAAACGGCGCTTGTCGACGCTGTGGTCGATCACGCCGTCGAGCACGATCGAGCGCACCCGCGAGCCGAACAGCTCCGCGTACTGCTGGCCGAGCAGCGTGCCGTAGGAGATGCCGTAGAAGCTGATCGTCCGCTCGCCCAGCGCCTGCCGCACGGCGTCCAGGTCGCGGGCCGACCGGGCCGTGTCGACGTGGTCGAACACCGGGTGGTCCGCCCGGCAGTCGTCGCGGACCGCGCGGTTGTACCGGGCCAGCGCGGCGAACCCGGCCTCGTCCACCGGGTCGTCGCCGGGGTTCGGGACCGGCTGGTCGAACGAGCAGCGGATCGCCGAGCTGTTGTTGGTGCCCAGCTGGTCGAAGCCGACGACGTCGAACCTGGCCCGCACCTCGGCGCTCAGGTAGGGGGCGCGGGCGAACTCCGCGCCGGACCCGCCGGGGCCGCCCGCGTCCACGAACACCACGCCGATCCGGCGCGCGGGATCGGTGGCGCGGACCCGTGACACGGCCAGGTCCACCCGGGGGCCGCGCGGATCCGCCCAGTCCAGCGGCACCCGGACGGTGCCGCAGTCGGCCGCGGGCTGGTCGGGGCAGGGCTGCCAGGAGATGGCCGCCGCCTCCGCCGCGGGAGCGACCACCAGCAGGCTCGCGGCGAGCGCGGTGACGAGCAAGGTCCGCATGGTGTCCCCCAACGGTCAGCGGAGGCGTGCAGTCTCTCGGGGCCGGCGCGCGGGGCGCAACCCCTGGTGACCGGCTGAGACGCCGCGCCCGGGAGGTCCGGGCGCGGCGCCGGACCGGTCAGCCCGTGCCCTCGAACTCGATCCGGTAGATCCCGTTGGTGTCGGTCGGGTCCGGGGAGCCGTCGTTGTGGACGGCGTAGTCCCGCTCGAACGCCAGGGTGTCGCCCGTCGGGATCTCGCCGGCGAGCACCTTCCGCACGTGCGTGGTGTCGTCGGTCGCCGCCGATTCGTCCAGCTCGAAGCACTCCAGTTGCACCTCCTGGTCGAAGGTGATGTCGCGGAAGGGGTCGTCGAAGTACCGGCTGTCGCCCTCGGCCGTGGTGCCGAAGTCCATCTGGTGCGCGGTGGAGAAGTCGACCCGGACCTCGCACCTGATCTCGTCGTTGTCGGTGGGCTCGGGGTCGTCGTTCTGGTCGATCACGACCAGTCGGCGCACGTCCAGGCGCCGCAGGCTGGTCGACCACTCCACCCGGTAGGTGGTGGGTGTCGCGCACGGGTTCAGGCAGCCGGCGTCGACGGTGAAGAACAGGTCCTGCTCCCCCGCTGGGATCTTCGACCCCGCGGCGGGCACGGTCAGCGAGATCGAGGGCGCGTTGGTGCTCGTCTCGTGCTCGGGGTTGACGAGGTCGGCCTCGGTGAACAGCCTGATCCGCAGCGGGATGGTCTGCTCCTCGACGTCGAAGACCAACGTCTGCGGCAGGCCGCTGTCCAGCGCGTGCTGCGTGATCCGGTAGTGCACGGTGGACAGCCCGCCCGCCTGCGCGGTCATCTGGTCCTGGAACAGCGACTCGAACGGGTCCAGGTAGACCGCCTCCTCGAAGCTGCCGCCCAGGTGGAACTGGCTGTGGAAGCCGTACGGGCCGGCGTGCGCCGGGTCCTCCATGCGCAGCCGCACGAAGAACGGCCCCTTGGTGTCCACCGTGACGGTCGTCGTCACGGGGCAGTGCGTGCTCCCGCACGGCGGGGTGACCAGGACGCCTTCGCCTTCGACGGGCTTCAGGGGCGTCGACAGGTCCGTGGACTCGTACACGTCGAGCAGCATGTTCTGCTGCACCGGCAACTGCGCCTTGAACGTGTAGGTGCCCGGCTTCGCGAAGTGGAACCACTGGAAGCCGCCGAACCGGGTGATGTCGCCGTAGTGCCAGCCGTCGGTCGACTTGGACTTGGCGCCCTCGTCCTGCTCCTTCGACGCCGAGCCGCAGTGCGCCAACGGCTTGCCGATGTCGACCGCCAGCGGGAAGTGGTCGGACAGGTCGACGATCGACTTGGTGCCGCCCGGCTTCGGTTCGAGGTGCAGGAACGTGCCGGTGAAGTGGCGTTCCAGCGTCCCGTGCTGGACGCACGAGCGGACCTCGGCGGAGTGCCGGAACAGCACGTAGTCGGTGCGCTCCCGGCGGTCCGCGCCCGCCGCGCCCGCCACCGCGTTCCGATCGCTGTCCACCGTGAAGCCGGGGTCGGACTGCGAGCCGTGCTCCCGCCAGGTGTCGCCGAGCTTCACCCGGCCGAACCCGTTCTGGCCCAGCACCAGGTCGGTGTGCTCGGGCGTTCCCGCCTCGACGTTCAGGGTCCCGGCCAGGATCACGTCCGCCCCTCCGGCGGCGGCCTTCGACCAGGTCTGCACGAAGGAGGCCGCCTCGTCGGCCTGGGTCGCCCTGGTCTGGTGGGCGATCCGGTCGTCGCCCTCCTGCAGGCTGGTGAAGTAGACGTCGCCCGCCTTGTCGGAGCGGGGGTTGCCGATCCGCACGTAGCCGATCCCGCCGTCGCCCGCCGAGTACTCGTGGTAGGCCAGTTCGCACAGGTTCGCCGCGTTGATCCGCTCGCACCCGCTGCCGGCGACGGGCACGCCGTGGATCGGGAACCGGGAGAACAGCAGCACGTCCTCGTCGCCGACGTCGGGCAGCGAGTAGCCGAACTCCGCGGCCAGTTCGGTGCGCAGGGTCGTCCTGGTCTCCACGTCGATCGCCTCGGTGAGCACCACGACGTCGTAGTCGCCGTCCTCGTCGCCCGCGATGAGGCGTTCGGCGATCTCCTCGGCCCGTTCGGTGTTCCGGGCGCCGTAGCGGCTCTCGTAGCCGCCGAGGTCGCCCGGCATGTCGACGTTGTAGGTGAGGACCCGGTAGGTGTCCCGGTCCGGCGCCGCGGTCGCGACGCCGGGCGTGGACAGCAGGCCGAGCACCAGACCTGCCACGCACGCCGACGCTGTTCGTGCCGGAGCACGTCTTCCCTTGGTGCGCATCGTGCTTTCCCCTCTCGGTGGTGTTGACGGCATGACCGTCCCGGGACGGGGTTGTGCCGGGGCTGTGGTCGCCGGGCGGGTTCCACAACCCGGCTGCAACCGGGGGCCGCTACACCTGTGCGGGGGCCGGACGACGGCCGATGAGCGAACAGGGGGAACGAAGGTGGAGGTTCGGATGATGGCGGTCGCGGTCGCCGTGGCGGTCGCGGCGGCGGGTGCGGTGGTGGCGGGTCCGGCGCGGTCGGCGGCGGCGGGCAGCTGCCAGCCGTCGGTGAGCGTCGGCAACGCGCCGAAGGTGTCGGAGGACCAGGGACCGCTGCGGTTCGCCATCAGCGTGGCGCCGCCGCCGGCCGGGTGCGACTTCCAGGGGTCGGTGGGCTTCCAGACCGAGCCCGCCGCGGGCAACCCGACCCCGAACGTCGACTACAAGGAGATGACGGGCACGGTCAGCTGGCCGCTGAACACCCCGATCATGAAGATCGTCGAGGTGCCGATCTACGAGGACCAGCAGGCAGAGCCCGACGAGACCGTCGAGCTCTGCCTGCACTCGCCGGTGGGCGTGACCATCGTCAGCTGGTGCGGGGCCGGGCAGATCAAGAGCACCCCGATCTGCGTGCGCCCGGAGGGCGACCAGAGCGCGGCCTGCTGGATCCCGGTCCAGCCCTCGCAACCGGGCGGCACCGCGGTGACGGTCGACTACTCGACGGTGGCCGGCACCGCGACGCCCGGCCAGGACTACGTCGGCGTCACGGGTGGCAGGCTGACGATCCCGGCCGGGGCGAGCGAGGGCCTGGCGCCCGTGGAGGTCCTGGCCGGTCGGCCCGGCGACCCGGACGAGAGGTTCGAGCTGGACTACCGGCTGACGCGCGACGGCGTGCCGGAAACGGGCCGGTTCACCGTGGTGATCGTGCGCTGACGGCCGGGTCGCCGTGCAGGCGCCGGGCGAGCTCCCGGTGGCGGGCGGCGGCGTCCGGCCGGCCGGACCTGGCCTCGACCTCGGCGAGGTCGTCGTGCAGGCGGGCCTCCTCGTAGCCGTCCTGGAGCCGTTCCCGGATGGCCAGGGCGCGGCGGAACTCCTCGCGGGCCGCGGTCAGGTCGCCGAGGGCCAGGTGCGCGCGACCGAGGTTGGCCCGGACCACCGACTCGCCGTGCCGGTCGGCCAGCGCGGCGCTGACCGCCAACGCCTGGCGCAGGTCGACCAGCGCCGCACCGGGATCGCCCCGCCCGAGCAGGGCGATCCCGGTGTTGGTCAACGTCTCCGACTCGAACCGGCGGTCGCCGACCCGCCTGCTGAGCACCAACGCGGCGCGGAAGTGCTCCAAGGCGTGGTCGACGTCGTCCAGGAGCAGGTACGCCTCGCCCAGGGTGTCCAGCGCGCCCGCCTCCAGCCGGAGGTCGCCGTCGGCCCGCGCGTTGGCCAGGGACTCCCCCAGCGGCTCGAAGCTCAGCTCCGGCCGACCCATCCGGACGTAGGTGTAGCCCAGGTTGCGCTGCGACACCGCGATCCCCCGCCGGTTGCCGGTGGCCGCGTGCAGCGCGATGGCCTGCCGGTAGGCGGCGACCGCCGCGTCGAACCGGCGCAGTTCCACGTTGGCGCCGCCGATGTTGTTGTGCACGGCCGCCTCGCCGCGCCGGTCGTCGGCGGCGCGCATCAGCTCCAGCGCCCGCGGGTAGCAGTCCAGCGCCTCGGTCAGGTGCCGGGTGATGCGGTAGGCCGTGCCCAGGGAGCGCAGCATCTCGCCCTCCGCGGCCGGGTCGCCCAGCTCGGCGGCGGCCGCGACCCCGACCCGGCACATCTCGATCCGCTCGGTCCAGTGGCCCCTGGCGTCGAAGAAGCCGGTCAGCGCGGCGGTGAGCTGCCAGGCCGCGGCGGGCAGGCCGTTCTCCCCGGCGGCGCGGACGACCGGCAGCAGGTTCTCCCGCTCGGCGTCGAGGGTGGCCAGCGCGGCGTGCCGGTCCGGCAGGTCGGCGGCCTCCCGGGCCAGGGCGAGGTAGAAGTCCACCACCCGGGCGAGGGCGGGCTCCTCCCCCGTCCCCCGCTGCTGGGCGAACAGCCGGACCAGGTCGTGGAAGCGGTACCGGCCGTCGCCCGCCCCGACGATCATGTGCGCGCCGACCAGCTCCTCGATCCACGGCCGGGCCGCCGCGGGCGCGACACCGCAGGCGGCGGCGACCAGGTGCGCGGGGAAGTGCGGGCCGGGGTGCGACCCGAGCAGCCGGAACGCGCGCGCGGCCGGTGCGCTCAACGTCCGGTAGGCGCTGGCGATGACCGCGCGGACCGACCGGTCGTCGCCCTCGACGGCCAACGAGTCGAGCCGGTCGGCTGCCAGCTCGTCGGCCAGGTCCTCGATGGTGCTGTCGGAGCGGATCACCAGCTTGGCGGCGGCGATCCGCAGGGCCAGCGGCATCCCGCCGCACAGCCGGACCAGCCGGGTCGCCGCGCGGTGCTCGCGCTCGACCCGGGCGGCGCCGAGCACGCGGCCGAGCAGGGTCAGCGCCTCGGCGTCGGACAGCGCGTCCAGGCTCACCGCGCACACCGCGTGGCGCACCATCAGCGACGCGGGCTTGGCGCGACCGGTGATCAGCAGGAGGCTGGCGGTGCCGCCCGGCACGAGCGCCGCGAGGTCGGCGGCGTCGCCGCAGTTGTCCAGCAGCACCAGGACCCGCCTGCCGTAGAGCACCGACCGGTACAGCCCGGCCCGCGCCGCGGTCGTCGCCGGGACGCGGCTGTCCGGGACGCCGAGGCCGAGCAGCAGGTGGGCCAGCGCCTCCGCCGCGGTCATCGCCGCGGCCGGGTCGTGGCCGTGCAGGTCGAGGAACAGCTGGCCGTCCGGGAAGCGGCCGGCGACCCGGTGCGCCCACTGCACCGCGAGCGAGGTCTTGCCCATCCCGCCGGGCCCGGAGATCGACACCACCGGCCACTCGCCGTCCTCCCCGACCGCCCGGTCCAGGGTGGACAGGTCGGCGGCGCGGCCGGTGAAGTGCCCCGCCCGCGCGGGCAGCTGGGCCGGGGCGGCGTCGGGGGCGTCCGGCGCGTCCGGGCGCGGCGGGTCCAGCGCGGAGGACCGGCGCAGGATGTCGGTGTGCAGGCGGGACAGCTCCGCGCCCGGGTCGACGCCGAGTTCGTCGGCGAGCCGTTCGGCCAGCCGCCGGTACGCCTCCAGCGCCTCCACCTGCCGCTCGCACCGGTACAGGGCGAGCATGTAGAGCCCGACCAGCCGCTCGCGCGTGGGGTGCGCGACGAGCAGCCGTTCCAGCTCGGGCAGCGCGACGTGGTGCCGGCCGCGGCGGAGTTCGGCCGCCCACAGGTGCTCCCACGCGGTGAGGCGCAACTCGTGCCACCGCTCGACCTCCGCGACGCCCCACCCGACCAGGCCGGCGTCGGCCAGCGCCGGTCCGCGCCACGACGCCAGCGCCGCCCGCAGCCGCTCGACCGCCTCGGCGTCGTCCGGCGGCGCGGCGCGCGCGGTGGCGACGACCCGGGCGAACCGGTGCGCGTCCACCGCCTCGGGCTCGATCATCAGCACGTAGCCGGGCTCGCTGGTCCGCAGCACGTCGGTCAACCCGCAGCCGCTCAACGACTGCCGGACCCGCGCGACGTGGCTGTGCAGCGACTTCACCGCCGTGCGCGGCGGGTCGTCGTCCCACAGCACGTCGACCAGCCGGTCCCTCGACACCACCGTGCCGGCGTGCAGGGCGAGCACCCCGGCCACCGCCCGCTGCCGCGCGCCCTGCAGGTTCGCCCGACCGCCCGGTCCGATGACCTCGACCGGGCCGAGCACCCGCACCTCAGGTCGCACGGCACCGCCTCCTGGCTGAAGGGTAGAGCTCCGGTGGTGCTGCGCCACAGGGCTTTGCGGGCGACAGGCCGGACCGGCCGGGGTTGCCGGCGTAGAGCTGTCCGGAGTATTTACATCGTTGGTACAACGTTGGAAAACTGGAGCTGCCCCCCCGCTCGACGCCGACATCGCCGGTTACCGAGTCACCGATCACGAGTCACGAGGAGCGTCACCATGCCGATACGCCGTCGCACGCTCCTCGCCGGCAGCCTGGCCGCGGCGGTCGGCGGCACGCTGCCGGCCGCCGCCTCCGCCCAGCAGGGCCCGCTCTACCCGCCGCACCGCGCACCGCTGCGCCCGGCCGCCTTCCTGCGCCTCCCGCCCGGCGCGGTGCGCCCCCGCGGTTGGCTGGCGACGCAGCTGGACAAGCAGCTCAACGGCCTCAACGGACGCCTCCAGGAGGTCTCGCACTTCCTGGACTTCGACACGACCGGCTGGGTGCGCCCGGACCGGAACGGCTGGGAGGAGGTGCCGTACTGGCTGCGCGGGTACGGCGACCTCGGTTACGTCACCGGCGACGCCAGGGTGCTCGCCGACACCGAGCGGTGGATCGGGGCGGTGCTCGCCACCCAGGCCGCGGACGGGTTCTTCGGGCCGTCGGCCCTGCGCGGGTCGCTCAACGGCCACGCCGACCTGTGGCCGCACATGCCGATGCTGCACGCGCTGCGCTCGTGGGCCGAGTACCACGACGACCAGCGGGTGACCCGGGCGCTGACCAGGTTCTTCGCCTTCGTCGCCGGGCAGCCGAACGCGGTGTTCGCCGACGGCTGGGGCGCCACCCGGTGGGGCGACGCGATGGACGTCGTGCTCTGGCTGTACAACCGCACCGGCGATCCGGCGCTGCTCGACCTGACCCGCCGCGTCCACCAGCACTCGGCCGACTGGACGAACGGCGTGCCGACCCTGCACAACGTCAACATCGCCCAGGGCTTCCGCGAGCCCGCCCAGTTCTCCGCGCTGTCCAACGACGCCGATCACACGGCCGCCACCTACCGCGCGTACGACTCGGTCATGCGGCAGTACGGCCAGTTCCCCGGCGGCGGCTTCGCGGGTGACGAGAACGCCCGACCGGGCTACGGCGACCCGCGCCAGGGCTTCGAGACGTGCGGGATCGTGGAGTTCATGGGCAGCCACGAACTGCTCACCCGGCTCACCGGCGACCCGGTGTGGGCCGACCGGACCGAGGACCTGGCGTTCAACCTGCTGCCCGCGTCGCTGGACCCGACCGGCCGCGTCACGCACTACGTCACCAGCGCGAACGGCGTGCAGCTCGACGACGTGCCCAAGCGCCGCCGCCAGTTCCAGAACGGCTTCGCGATGCAGGCGTACAAGCCGGGCGTCGACCAGTACCGGTGCTGCCCGCACAACTACGGCCAGGGCTGGCCGTACTTCGTGGAGGAGATGTGGCTGGCCACGAACGACGGCGGCGTGGTGGCGGCGATGCACGGGCCGTCCTCGGTCACCGCGCGGGTCGCCGACGGCACGGCCGTCACCATCACCGAGGACACCGCCTACCCGTTCGGCGACACGATCACGTTCCGCGTGTCGACACCGCGCCCGCTGGCCTTCCCGTTCGCGGTGCGGGTGCCGGGCTGGTGCGCCGACCCGGCGCTCACCGTCAACGGCGCGGCGGTCGCCGTCCAGGGCGGCCCCCGGTTCGCGACCGTGCGGCGGACCTGGTCGGACGGCGACGTCCTCGTGCTGCGGTTGCCGATGGCGCCGCGGACGCGGGAGTGGACCGCCAACCACAACGCCGTGTCGGTCGAGTACGGCGCGCTGACGTTCTCGCTGCGCGTCGAGGAGCGGTGGAACCGCTACGGCGGCACCGCGGCGTGGCCCGAGTACGAGGTGAAGCCCGGTTCGGCGTGGAACGTCGGCCTGGTGCCCGGCCGACCGATGGCGGTGACGACCGGCGGCGACCTCGCGGACCCGTTCACCCTGGCCGGCGCGCCGATCCGGATCACCGCGAAGGCGCAGGACCTCCCGGACTGGGCGGTGGACGGCGAGAACGTCGTGGGCACCCTGAACGACAGCCCGGTGTCGAGCACCGCGCCGGTCCGCGACGTCACGCTCATCCCGGCCGGCGCGGCGCGGCTGCGGATCACGTCGTTCCCGCGCACCGGCGGGACGAGGGGCTGGGGCACGCCCGGCGTCGTCCTGCGCGTGCAGAACAAGAACAGCGGCAAGGTGCTGGCGGTGGACGGCATGTCGACGGCGAACTCCGCCCGCGTCGTGCAGTTCGCCGACGTCGGCACGGCGGACCACAAGTGGCGGCTGCTGGACGTGGGCAACGGGCGGGTGAAGCTGCGCAACGAGCACTCCGGCCGCGTCCTCGGCGTCGACGGCGGGTCGACCGCCGACTCCGCCCAAGTGGTGCAGTACGACGACAACGGCGCCGCCGACCACCTGTGGGAGCTGGTCGACAACGGCGACGGGTGGTTCCGGCTGCGCAACGCGCGTTCCGGAAAGGTGCTCGGCGTGGACCTGATGTCGACGGCCGACTCCGCGCGGGTCGTGCAGTTCAGCGACAACGGCACGGCCGACCACCTGTGGCGGGTCGTCCCCGACGGCCCGGTGAAGGTGCAGAACCTGAACTCCACCAAGGTGCTCGCGGTCGACGGGATGTCGACGGCCGACTCCGCGCGGGTGGTGCAGTTCGCCGACACCGGCACGGCCGACCACCGCTGGCGGTTCGTCCCGGACGCCGACGGGTGGTTCCGGCTGCGCAACGAGCACTCCGGCAAGGTGCTCGGCGTCGACCGGATGTCGACCGCGGACTCCGCCCAGGTTGTGCAGTTCGGCGACACCGGCACCGCGGACCACCTGTGGCGCCTGCGGCCGTCGACCGACGGGCTGTGGCGGGTGCAGAACAGGAACTCCGGCAAGGTGCTGGCCGTCGACGGCATGTCCCTGGCCGATTCCGCTCGGGTGGTGCAGTTCGCCGACACCGGGACCGCCGACCACCTGTGGCGGTTGCTGCCCGGCTGACCGCGTTCCGGGATTCCCGGTAATTCACCGGGAATAGTGGGTTTGCGGTTTTTCCGGGTTCACCTGCGTCACCTCTCGGGCGCGGATCGTATTGATCCTTGACGCAGTGCGGGCGAATGGCTGGAATTCATTCCTCGATTCCCGCCGTCGAAGACCCGGAGTTCGGCATGCATGCTCGGAGAGCGCTCTCCCTCGCCTTGGTCGCCCTGATCGCCGCTGGATGCGGAAGTGGCTCGACGGCGGGGGGCGACGGCGAGGCGGCCGTGGCCAAGCCGGTCGTCGGCGTCATCCTGCCCGACGACGAGACGTCGTCGCGGTGGGTGGAGCAGGACAGCCCGAAGCTCGCCCAAGCGCTCCGGTTCGCCGCGGTGGAACCGTTGATCGAGAACGCCGACAACGACGAGGCGCGGTTCGCGCGGATCGCCGACGACATGATCGCGCGCGGGGTCGACGTCCTGATGACCACGCCGCTGAGCCCGGCGGGCGGGGCCGCCGTCGAGGCCAGGGCGAAGGCGGCCGGCATCCCGGTCGTCAACTACGACCGGATCAGCCTGGGCGGTCACGCCGACTACTACGTCTCGTTCGACAACGTCAACGTGGGCGAGCTGCAGGCCGAAGGGCTGTTGCGGTGCCTGGGCGACGTGCCGGGCGCGCGGATCGTCGAGCTGCAGGGTTCGCCGACCGACCACAACGCGACCCTGTTCGCCGACGGCCAGCGGCGCAAGCTCGGCCCGCTCTACGACCGGGGCGCGCTGGAGCTGGTCGAGAGCCACGCGGTCGACGGGTGGGACGTGGTCGGGGGCCGGGCGGAGTTCGCCCGCATCCTCGACGCCAACGGCGGCCGGGTGGACGGGGTGGTCGCGGCCAACGACGGCCTGGCGGGCGCGGCGATCGACGTGCTGAAGGAGCGGGGGTTCGCCACCGGGCGGGTGCCGGTGACCGGCCAGGACGCCACGCTCGACGGCCTGCGCGCGATCCTGCGCGGCGACCAGTGCATGACCGTGTACAAGCCGATCCGCGACCAGGCCGAGGCGGCGGCCAGGCTGGCGGCGGCGGTCGCCAAGGGTGATCTGAGCGGGGCCGACGACCTGGCCACCGGCAACACCCGGGACGTCGTGTCGGGCCGGGACGTGAAGTCGGTGCTGCTCGGCGCGGACCTCGTGACGCGGGAGGACGTCCGCACCGTGGCCGTCTCGGAGAACGCGATCAAGCCGGCCGAGCTGTGCGCGGGCGACGTGGCGGCGGCGTGCGCCGAACTCGGCATCCTGGTCAACTGAGAGTGGGCCCCGGTGTAGGGAGTGGCACGCCCGGGTAACACCGGCTCGCCGGAACCTGCGCAGAGCACGGCAGGGCCGCTCCCGGGCGGTCCGGCCAGGTTCGACGCGGTGTGTTGAACAACCAGCGCTCGCGCCCCGGCCTGGTTAGCGCGGTGCGGGTGGGCGCCGGCTCCACTCGCCCACCCGCACCGCGCGCACCACCAGCCACACGCACCGCACCACCGGCCGGCCGCGCCACCCACCCGCACCCCGCACTGCCCGACCACCCGCTCCGCACGGCAAGGGCAGACAGCGGGCACCCGTCTGCGGCATGATCGAGTGTCATGGCGCCCCTCCCCGACCGCGGTCCGCACGTCGCGGCCGTGCCCGAGCGGGACGCGGTGGTGGCCTGCGGGATCTACGTGGGTGGGGTGCGGCAAGCCGGTGACTGGTCGCCGGCCGAGGCGGTCGCCGAGGTGAGGGCCCGCGGCGGCGGGTTCGTCTGGATCGGGTTGTTCGAGCCGGACGAGGACCGCATCCGCGGCGTGGCCGAGGCGTTCGGGTTGCACGAGCTGGCCGTCGAGGACGCGGTGCACGCCCACCAGCGGCCGAAGCTGGAGCGGTACGACGACAACCTGTTCACCGTCTTCAAGACCCTGCGCTACGTCGAGCACGAGTCGCCGACCACCGCCAACGAGATCGTGGAGTCCGGTGAGATCATGGTGTTCCTCGGCCGTGACTACGTCGTCACCGTCCGGCACGGCAACCACTCCGCGCTCGGCAACCTGCGCGCCGACCTGGAGACCCTGCCGGAACGGCTGGCGGTCGGGCCCGCGGTCGTCCTGCACGCCATCGCGGACCGCGTGGTGGACGGCTACCTCGACGTCATCGAGGCGTTCCAGGGTGACGTCGACCTGGTCGAGGCCGCTGTCTTCGCACCGCGCAGCGGGATCAGCGTCGAGCAGATGTACCTGGTCAAGCGCGAGGTCATGGAGCTGAAGCGGGCGGTGATGCCGCTGGCCGGGCCGCTGCGCAGGCTCGGCGACGGCCACTGCGGCCCGCTGGTGCCCGACGCCGTGCGGTCCTACTTCCGGGACGTGGACGACCACCTGGCCAGGGTCACCGAACGGGTGACCGGCTTCGACGAACTGCTCGGCGCGCTCATCGACGCGGCGCTGGCGAAGGTGTCGCTGCAGCAGAACGACGACATGCGCAAGATCTCGGCCTGGGTGGCGATCATCGCGGTGCCCACCATGGTGGTCGGCGTGTACGGGATGAACTTCGACCACATGCCCGAACTGCGCTGGCAGTACGGTTACCCGGTCGTGCTGCTGGCGACCCTGGCCGCCTGCCTGGTGCTGTACCAGCTGTTCAAGAACAACCGGTGGTTGTGAACGCGATGACCGTTCACCCGTTTGGCGTAAAACCAGCCGGTGGGTAGCATGCCACCACCCCTCGACACCCCGGAAGACGGCCGAGCGCCCGTGCACATCCCGACCCGAGTGACCGTCACGCGGACCACGAGCAGCGACGAGCGGATCGTGCTCGACGTGGTCGGCGAGATCGACTACACCACCGCGCCCGGCATGTACGACGACGTGCTGGCGCTGACCGGCGACGGTCGGCACCTGGTGCTGGACTTCACCCGGGTCGGGTTCTGCGACTCCTCCGGCGTGAGCGCCATGCTCGGCGTGTGGCGCCGGCTGCACGGCGAGGGCGGCACGCTCACCGTGACCGAGGCGCCGCCGCACCTGGCCAGGGCGATGCGGTTGCTCGGCATGGACCGGCTCATCACGGTGCGCCCCCGCGAGGCCCGGACCGCGGCCGACTGAGCCGCGGCGTCCACAGAGGACGGGTTGGCCCGGCCGTCGCCGGGTACCCGACAGCCCCATGGACGGACAGCCCCCGGAGGCCGGGATGGGCGGTGAGCCGAACTTGACGCTCGGCGTCGAGGAGGAGTTCCTGCTGGTCGACGCGCGGACCGGGGAGCCCGCGCCGCACGGGGCCGAGGTGGTCGAGTCGGCCAGGTCGCGGTTCGGGGTCGACCTGGACGTCGAGCTGGCCGCGGCGCAGGTGGAGACCCGCACGCCGGTGTGCCACGAGCTCGCGGACGTGCGCCGGCAGCTGCACGGGCTGCGCCTGGTCGCCGCCGAGACCGCGCACCGCCTCGGGCACCGGTTGCTGGCGGTCGGCGTGCCACCGGTCGGCCGGCCGGAGGTGGAGACCAGCGGCGCGGAGCGCTACCACCGGATGGCCGAGGACTACCGGCTGCTGGCCGCCGAGCAGTCCATCTGCGGCTGCCACGTGCACGTCGGCGTGCCGGACCCGGAGACGGCGGTGCGGGTGTGCAACCACCTGCGGCCGTGGTTGCCGTTGCTGGGCGCGGTGACCGCGAACTCGCCGTTCGCCCGCGGCCTCGACACCGGGTACGCCAGCTGGCGCTCGGTCGTGTGGGCGCGCTGGCCGGGCGCGGGTCCGCCGCCGTACTTCGAGTCGCTGGCGCACTACGAGTCCACCTGTGACGCTCTGCTGGCCGCCGGGGTCGCGCACGACCGCCGGATGATGTACTGGGACGTCCGGCCGTCCGCGCACCTGCCGACCGTGGAGGTCCGGGTCGCCGACGTCGCGGCCACTGTGGACGAAGCGGTGCTGCTGGCGGCGCTGGTGCGCGCGCTCGTCGCCACGGCGTTGGCCGATCTCCGCCGCGGCCTGGACGCGCCGCCGGTGCCGACGGAGGTGTTGCGCGCGGCGGCGTGGCGCTCGGCGCGGGACGGGATCACCGGCCAGGCGCTGGACGTGCTGTCCGGCCGGCTCGTGCCCGCGCGCCTGCTGCTCGACCGGCTCCTGCACCGGGTGCGCGACCAGCTGTCCGACGCGGACCTGGACCTGGTGGGGAGCCTGCTGTCCACCCTGGATCGCGAGGGCGGTGGGGCGGCCCGGCAGCGGCGGGCCTTCGCCGAGGCGGGCCGGATGGCCGACGTGCTCGACCGACTGGCGAGCGACACGCTGTCGGGCTCGGAGACGTGGACGGGCGGGCCGTTCGTGCGGACGGCGTGACCGGGCTGCCTCAGCGGCGTTCCGACGCCAGCCGGAACAGGGTGGCGCGCCCGGCGAGCACGGCGACCCGGGCCGCCTGGACGTCGCCGCCCGCGACGTGGTCGCCGGCGTCGCGCAGGAAGCCCAGCGCGACCGCGACCGCGCCGTGCGGCGCCCGCTCCGCCGCTTCCCGCAGGCGGTCGCCCACCGGGGCGACGGCGGCGGCGAACGCGGTCAGCGCCCGGTCGACCTCGGCCCGGGCTTCCTCGTGGTGGGGGTCCAGGCGCAGCACGGCCTGCATGGTCGCGTCCACCGCGGCGCGCAGCACGCCGATCGGGTCCTCGACCGAAATCCTCTCCGCGCTCACGAACGGTAAGCCTAGGTCGCTGCGGGTAGCGCGGCAGTGACCAAGTGTCAATCTTCGGGTGAACGTATCGTGACCGCCATCACGATGTGTGCACACGCCCGGCACGGGGTACTCGGTGACGCCAAGGCCGTGTCGAACCGACTGCGCGGCTCGGAGTTCCTGGGGACGACCATGACCACGCCGGAGGACACGCTCGACGAGAGGGTCAGCGTCGACTTGAGCACGCCGGTGCCACCACTGGCGCAGATCAGGCAGTGGCTCGCCACTGTGCTGGCCGACCTGACCGAAGACCTGCTCCAAGACCTGCTGCTGATCTGCACGGAGCTGGTGTCCAACGCCTACGACCACGCCAGCACGCCGCGCCGCCTTCGCGTGCAGCGGTCCCGCGAACGGGACGTGCTGCTCATCGAGGTGGACGACGGCAGCCCGGAGAGCCTGCCCACGCCCGGCACGTCGCGCCTCGGGTCGTTCCGGGGTCGCGGGCTGATCATGGTGGACACCCTGTCGCAGCGCCGCTGGGGCACCCGCCGCGGCGTCGACTGCAAGACGGTCTGGGCCGAGCTGCCGCTGTCCTGAGCGGCCCCGGTCAGAAGGCGTCGTCCCGGGTCAGCTCCTGCTCGAAGGCGTCCGCGTCGGCGACCAGCAGCAGGAGGGGGCGTTCGAACTCCTCCCGGACGCTCAGGTGCTCCAGCGGCACGGTGTGCTTGAGCAGCGCGACGCCGTCCACCACCGCCGCACCGGCGAACGCCGACGTGCCGGCGAGTTCGAGCAGTCGTCCCAGGTCGATCGCGTCGGCCCGGCCGACCGGCGAGGAGATCTCCACCCAGGCCACGCCGTCCGTCTCCGGCACGTGGTGCACCGAGACCTGCTGGGTCCGACCCTCGCGGGTGTCCAGCCGGAAGCGCAGCCAGCTGTCGTTCTCCTCCAGCACCTCGTGGCGCGTCCGGACATAGTTGATCACGTCGATCCAGCTGGTCACCGCGGTAGCCCCTCACCCCTGGTCGCGCCACGTCCGCCCGGTCCGCACGGTGACCGGAACGGCCCGTTCCGGGTCGCGGGTGCGACCCGGAACGGGCGGGCACAGCCTAGCGCTGGGTGATGTCGGAAGCGGAGTAGAAGCAGTTCCTCCCGTCCGCGCCCTCACCGATCTTCTTCGGCTCCGACCCCTTCGGCACGCCCTGGTACTTCTCGCAGATCGTCGTGCTGCCGTACACCGTGATCCGCGAGAACCGCGCCGTGTCACCCCAGTTGGTGTTGATCCCCGCCAACACCTTCGTCGACCGCGCCGTCACCCCGTCCATCACCACGTGCCGCTGGTAGGACGACGAGCAGTTCCCGCACGCCCGGTACAACTTGCCCGCACCGCTGACCTGGAAGTCGCGGATCGTCAACGTCCCCGCCCCGTTGTGCTGGAACACCTTGTCCGACGCCGACCGCGCCCCACCACCGTCGACCAGGTACGTCGCCGACGAACCGGTCGCCTTGAACGTCGCCGCGTCCTCGCCCACGTCGTTCCACCACACGTTGCGGATCGTGCACGACCCCTCGCAGTGGATCCCGTCACCCGCCGGCGCGTCCAGGATCACGTTCTCGATCGTCCCGCCGTCGGCCACCACGAACATCGGGTCCTGGCTCTCGCCCTGACCACCGTCACCGATCCCGTAGTGCCGCTTCATCCCCCCGTTGAAGTACGACCCCACGTTCCGCGTCGTCGTCTGGTGCACACTGCCCGTGTCCGACGGCCACGGACCGCTCCCGTCCCCACCACCCGGCTGCGACGTCGTCGTAGTCGTGGTCGTGGTGGTCCTGGTCGTCGTGGACGTCGAGGTGGACGTGGTCGTCGGCCCGCCGTCGGCCGGCGTGAACGTCCACTGCTTGGTCGCCACGCTGTCGCAGGAGTTCGTCTGCACGAGCGCGCCCGCAGCGGTGGAGTTGTCCTTCGTGTTCATGCACTTGCCGCCGTTGGGGTTGACCACGCGGTAGTCGCTGCCGCTCTCGGTCAACGACCACGTCTGGCCCGCCGAGCCGCTGCACGACTGCTGCTCGATCACCTTGCCGGCCGACGTGGACGAGTCCCGGACGCCGACGCACAGGCCGGTGGCCGCGGACGCGATCCGGAAGCCGCCGCTGACCGCCGTCAGCGTCCACCGCTGGCTGCTGCCGCTGCCGCACGACGCCTGCTGGAGCTGCACACCGCTGGACGAACTGGCGTTGGGCACGTCGAGGCACTGCCCGCTGCCCACGTTCTTCACCGTGTAGGTCCCCGCGCCGACCGCCGCCTGGGCGGCCGTGGTGGTGGACCAGGCGGTGAGGGTGACGGCCAGCGCGGTGGCGGCGCCAGCGGCCACCAGGCTGGTCCGCCACCGCGTTCCGCGCGGCCCCGCGGCCCGCGCGGATCGACGTTGATCCGTTGTGCTCATGACAACTCCACTTCCCATTTCCCGGGCGCCGGGATCGGCGTAGGACACTTTCCGGCGGTTCACGGATGAAAACCGGGAAACCGCTTTCCGGGCGGATATTAGATGCTGTGGAACCGGCCGGTCAACGGCGGTTCGACAGTTCCCCCGAAGAGTCAGGTGGATGAACGGAATCGGTTCCGCCGGGTCACACTCGTGAACAACGGGGCGGTTTGTTGACCATTACGGGCATGACGACAAATCCGTTCCGGGGGCGCCGGCGGTGGCGTTCTTGATCAGCCGCGGCCCGACCGTCCGCACGCCGGCGCGGCTCGCCGGACGGACCGGAGGTGTGTCCCCCGGTGGCGCGGTAGTCGCCCCCGAGCACCAGGTGGGGGTCTACGCCGCGGCCACCGAGCGGGCGCCGGCGGACGCTCGTGCAGGTGCTGGACCGGACCCACCCGCCCGTGCGCGGCGGGCGCCTGGTGGTCGACGCGGCTGGGCTGACGTCCGGGCTCGGGGTGCTGCTCGTCAACGACCTGGCCGACCTGGTGCGCGTGCGCAGCGGCCCGGCGGGCACCGCCGTCCGGGTGCTCCTGCGGCTGCCCACCCGGCGAACCGGCCTGTCCGCTGACACCGGGCTCCGCGGGTAATAACCTCCTCTGCTGGACGGCGCGCGCACCGCGGCCGACGACCGGGAGACGTGCGGCCTGTGGACTGGTTCTTGGACGGACACGACCGGCGGGTGCCGAGCGCACTGCGCCGCGACATCAGGGACTACCTGTCCCGCCATGCGCACGCGGCGCCCGATCAGCTGGCCGACGCGGAGCTGATCGCCGAGGAGATGCTGGCCAACGCCATCGACCACAGCGACGGCCCTGTCTGGGTGTCACTGGAGTGGTCACAGGCGCATCCCATCCTCACCGTGCGCGACATGGGCGCGACCTTCGCCCTCCCCGAGCACGCCCCGGACACGGCTCAACCCCGAGGCCGGGGGCTGTGGCTGATCTCCCAGCTGGCCCCCGAGCTGACGGTGGCCGCGCGGCGCGTCGGCAAGGCCGTCGAGTCCGTCCTGCCCGTCACCCGACCGGTGGAACCGATCGACCCGCCGCGGCACACCGTCAACCCCCTGCCGCACCTGTCCGAGGCCGGTCCGGACGGCGGGTTCGGCCGGGAGAGCTTCCTGCGGGCGCTGGTCGTGCAGCTCGCCAACGCCGTCGAGGTGCAGCAGGGGCCCGAGGCGGCGCAGCGCGCCATCGCCCAGGTCGCGGTCGACATCGGCGGTCAGGTCGAGCTGGAGTACCGGCAGGCCACGGGGACGACCGGGACGTCGCTGACGGCCGGGCAGATCGCCGACTGCGTGGTCCGGCTCAAGGCCGCCATCGGCGGGAGCTTCCGGGTGGTGGAGGTGACGGACGAGCGGATCGTGCTGGTCAACAGCCACTGCCCGTTCGGGCCGGACGTGCGGCAGTCGCCCTCGTTGTGCCGCATGACGACCGCGGTGTTCGGCGGCATCGCCGCCCGCAACAACGAACGCGCCGCCGTCACGCTGGAGGAGCGCATCGCCCTCGGCGACCCCGGCTGCCGCGTCGTGGTCCACCTCGGCGAGGCCGCCGCCGACGCCACCAGGGGGCACCACTTCACCGCCGCGCCCTGACCCGCGCGGAGGGCGTCCGGAGTGGACCGCTCGCTCCACCGCGGACGCCGCTGCTCGGGCAGCCGCCGGGAGCGGTCTACGGGCGGGGTCGGGTTCGCGTCCAACCTCGACCGTCCCGTTGGGAGCGCGGGGTGGTGGCGGCGACGCAGCGGGGGCACAGCCACATCACCTGCTCCGAGGTCTGCGACAGCCACACCGCGTCCGGCCACGGCACGTGGCGGAACCGGCCGAGCCGGCTGCGGCTCAGGGCCTGCCCGCACAGCGTCTGGTTGGCGCCCGGGGACCAGGCGTGCACGTCACCGGACGGCTGCCGGACGCCGTCCTCGTCCACCCACTGGCTCGACGCCGCCACGCACGCCGGGGAACCCATGCCAGGTTCAGACCCGGGCGTCGCGCGGCAGCGGGACCAGTGCCGCGGCCGTGTAGGGGGCCAGGCGGCGTGTGAGGTCGTCGGGCGCTCGGGGCGGCACGTCCGAAGCGGACCGCTCACCGCGGAGCAGGGCGCGCACCCAGCGGGCGACCGCCTTCGGCGTCGGCACGACGTCCGCGCCGAAGTGCGCCTGCACCAGCACGTCCTCGCCGCTGTGCGTCTCCACCGCCGCCGACCAGCCGCGCTCCTCGTCCCACAGCAGGGCCACGTCCCGGTCCGGGAACCCCGGCAGCCGACCTTCCAGCGCCAGGTACGCGCCCGCGGGTCGCTCGGCCTGCACGTACGAGCTCTCGCCGGAGAGCTCCAGCTCCTCGGTCACCCGCCGGACGTAGCCGCGCAGGCCCCACATCAATGCGTCGTCGAAATCCAGTTCCACCGCGCACCGCCGCCTTCTGCCCGCTGATCGGGTGATGTCGACGCGCCGACTGTTTGACGCCCCGACCAGGTACCCCGTCCGGGTGGCAGGTCAAACCGACTGGTAAGTGGGCGCACGTCGGTCACGACCCCGGCCGGTCGCGGCCCGTGAGGTCGGCGAACCGCACCCGCGCCGGGTCGCCGACCCAGCCCTTGCCGACCAGCACCGAGGCGTGCCACGGGTGGTCGGGGAAGGTGCGGTCGTTCCACCACGCCGTGGTGGTGCCGTCCTCGTTGATCGTGACCAGCTCGGCGAAGCCGTCCCCGTCGAGGTCGGCGAAGCGGACCCGGGCCGGGTCGGGGTCGGTCGGGCCCAGGTCCACCTCGGCGCCCCACGGCTGGTCGGGGAACGCGCCGGTGTTGTGCCGGGCGCGCAGGACGTCGTCGTCGCGCAGGGTGATCAGCTCGGCCTTGGCGTCGCCGTCGAGGTCCGCGAACCAGACGGGCCGGGACGGCGCGGGCCCCAGGTCGACCTCCTCGCCCCAGGGGTGGCCGGGAAAGCCGCCGGTGTTGGGCCGGGCGCGCAGCGCGCCGTCGGCGGTGACCAGCTCGTCCCGACCGTCGCCGTCCAGGTCGGCGAAGTGGAGGTGGTCCGGGGCGCCGGTCAGCCCGGCGCCGACGACCAGCGACGCCTGCCACGGGCGGCCGGGGAAGCCCCGGTCGTTCCACGACGCGGTCACCGTGCCGCCCGCGTCGAGCCGGACCAGCTCGTCGTAGCCGTCGCCGTCGAGGTCGGCGAACCTGGTCAGCGCGGGGTCGGCCCCGCTCAGCACGATGCCGACCGGGTCGCTCCACGTCCACTCCGGGAAGCCTCCGGTGTTGGGCCAGGTCCGGATCGTGCCGTCGGCGCCGGTGTGCACGTCGAGCATTTCCGCTTTCCCGGTGACGGGTGGCGGCGCCGACGACGGCGGGTCGTCGCCCCTGGACACGACCACCGCCGCCACCGCGCCGAGGACGAGCACCACCGCTGCCACCGCGATCGGCCACCGGCGGCGGACCGGGGCGGGTTGCCCCGCGGAGGTGGGTTGCGCCGGGATCACCGGTTCGCCGGACGGTCGCGATTCGCCGGGTGGTCGCGGTTCGCGGCGGGGCTCCGCCACCGGGCCCGCCACCGGTTCGTGGCGGGGCTCCCCTGCCGAAGCCGGGTGGGTTTCGGCGGCCACCGCGCGCCACCGCTCCTCCCACTCCCGCTCGTCCCCGCCGCAGGCCCGCACGTAGGCGAGGGCCACGGCGAGGCTGGGCAGCTCACGCCCGGACGCGGCCCGTGCCAACGTCGCCGGGGCGTAGTGCGCGCGCCGCGCCAGCGACCGGTACGGCGGTGACCCCGCCTTCTCCCGCAGCAGCCGGAGGTCGTGCGCGAAGTGCTGCACCGCCCCCGCCCGCGGGTCCACCGGGCTCTCCGGCCGTGGCATGCCCCGTCCTCTCCTCGTCCCCCGGCGCGGCGGCGTCGTCACCCGCGCTGCCGGGTTGTCTCCCGTTGATTGTCTCGGCGGTTCGAGCCGGGGAAACAACTCCCCGATGGAGTAGACCTGGGACAGCGACGCGGCACGGTCCGTCGCCTTTCTGCCCTATCGGGTGAATCACCTCTTCGAACAAAGGACATCACCATGGCGAAGTTCCGTTCGGCGTCGGCGACCCTGGTCGCGGCTGCCGCGCTCATCACCTCGACCGGGACGGCGACCGGCGCGGAAAGGTCGTCGACGACGAATTGCCGGCAGTACGTCTGCGTCAACGTCGTCCACTCCGATCTCCACGTGGAGAAGGTGGAGGTCTTCCAGAACAGCAACGGGCCGAGCTGGTTCGGCCACGTCAAGTTCACGTCGAACCGCGAGCCGCAGGTGGTCGGCAGCGACGGCAACCCCGTGCCGTGGGTCGTCGTCCACTTCAACCGGACCCTCCCGAAGGGCACCACCCTGTGCGGCGAGGCGCTGGAGGCGGTGGCGGGCGGCTACGTGAACCAGGGCAGCGTCTGCGTGGACCTCTGACGGACCCGCGGTGGCACCGCCCCGGCCCGGGGGCGGGGCGGCGCCACCGCACCCGGTTGACCACGGCGTTCGAGGTCCAGCACAGTGGGCGCGTGCAGCGGGCGTTGAGCATCCTCGCGGTGGTCGCGTGCCTGACGCTGCCGCTCGGCTCGGCGAGCTTCGAGCAGCACCTGGCGGGAACGCTGCTGGTCGGCCTGGCCTACGGCGCGATCGCCGTCGTCGGGTTCCCGTTCGCCCAGCGGCGCGGCCGGGCGGCCGCCGCCGCGTTCGTCGGTGTCCAGCTGCCGCTGGGATTCCTGCTGTTCTCGCTGTCCGGCGCGGCGGTCGGGGCCGTGCTGCTGCTGGTGGTCCTGGTCGCGCAGGCCGTGCTGCTGCTGCCGCTGCCGGCCGCCGCCGCGGTGGCCGCGGTCATCCCGCTGGTCCACGTGGGGATGGACTGGCCCGACGGGTTGCGCGAGGGGCTGGGCACGCTGGCCGTCACCGGCTTCACCGCGGTGATCACCGAGCTGCTGGTCCGGGAGCAGCGCGCGAGGGCGGAGCTGGCGGCGGCCAACGAGCGGTTGCGCGGGTACGCCGCCCAGGCCGAGCAGCTGGCGACCACGCAGGAGCGCAACCGGGTCGCCCGCGACATCCACGACAGCCTCGGCCACCACCTGACCGTCGTCCAGATGCTCCTCCAGGCGGCGCGCGCGGTGGTCCGCACCGCCGACGCCGACCGGCTCGACGGGGTGCTGGCCAAGGCGCAGGACCAGTCGCGGCAGGCGCTGGCCGAGGTCCGCCGCTCGGTCGCCGCGTTGCGCGAACCCCGGTCCGAGCCGCTGGTGGACGCGTTGCGGGCGTTGACGTCCGAGGTGTCCGAGGCGGGTGTGCCGACCGGGTTCGAGGTGCGCGGCGCGGCCCGCGCGGCCCGTGCCGAGGTCGAGGAGTCGTTGTTCCGCGCGGCCCAGGAAGGGCTGACGAACGTGCGCAAGCACGCCGACGCCACCGCCGCGACCGTGGTGCTGGACTACGGTCTGGTCGACCGGGTCCGGCTGGAGGTGCGCGACGACGGCCGCGGGTTGCGCGAGCGGTCGGGCGACGGCTTCGGCCTGGTGGGCCTGGAGGAGAGGGTGGCCGGGCTGGGCGGTCGGGTGTCGGTCGACTCCCCCGCCGGGCGTGGCGTGACGTTGACCGTGGAGGTGCCGGCGTGACCACGCCCGTCCGCGTCCTGGTCGTGGACGACCAGGCCCTGTTCCGGGAGGCGCTGGCGATGCTGCTGGAGGTGCAGCCGGAGGTCGAGGTGGTCGGCGAGGCCGGTGACGGGGAGGAGGCCGTGCGGCGGTGCGCCGAGCTGTCGCCCGACGTGGTCCTGATGGACCTGCGGATGCCGGTGCTGGACGGCATCGCGGCCACCGACCGGCTGCGGGTCGAGCAGCCCGGGGTGCGGGTGCTGGCGCTGACCACGTTCGACGACGACGCCGACGTATTCGCGGCGTTGCGCGCCGGTGCGCTGGGCTACCTGCTCAAGGACGTGTCGTCGGCCCGGTTGGTGGAGGCGCTGGTCGCGGCGCGGCGCGGCGAGTCGGTGCTCCAGCCGTCCGTGGCGGCGAAGCTCGTGGCGCGGGTGGCCCGGCTGCCGCAGGAGGTCCCGCCCCCTGTCACGCCGCTGTCGGAGCGCGAGCTGGACGTGGTGCGGCTGCTCGCCGAGGGCCGCAGCAACAGGGAGATCGCCGGGCGGCTGTTCCTGGCCGAGGGCACGGTGAAGAACCTCGTCACCGGCGTGCTGGCCAAGCTCCAGGTGCGCGACCGCACCCAGGCCGCGCTGCGGGCCCGGGAACTCGGCCTCTGCTGACCGCGCGGGTCACATGACCCCGGTCATGACCTTCGGCACCTGACCGCGCTCCCCCGGCGGCCCAGGATCTGTCGCACACCTTCCGCGACAGAGGAGCCGACATGAGCCTGGAGCAGACGACACCGGAGCGGACGACCCGGGCGGGGCGGCGGTGGCGGTTCGCCCGGCACGCGCTGGAGATGGTCGTCGCCATGGTGGCGGGCATGGTGGTGCTGGAGCCGGTCTGGTCGTTCGCGTGGCCGGGCCTGGCCGACGTGGTCACCGCGCACGTGCTGGTGATGGCGACGAACATGTCGCTGGGCATGGCGCTGTGGATGCGGGTCCGCCGGCACGGCTGGGCGGGCATCGCCGAGATGTCCGCCGCGATGTACGCGCCGTTCGTGGTGCTGCTGCCGTTCCACTGGACCGGCGTGCTGCCCGGGATGGCGCTGATGACCGCCGGTCACGTGCTGATGGTCCCGGCGATGCTGGTCGCGATGCTGCGCCGCCGGCACGAGTACGGGTGCTGAGCGGCCGTGCGCACCGCCTCCCGGGTCGCGGTCCTGCTCGCCGCGTTCGACGAGCTGAACGCGGTCCGCACGGACGGCGCAACCCTTCACCCGTACCGGTGACACACGGCCCGGCGCCGCTGACCGGTGGCCTCGACCTGGCGCCCGACCCGAGCTTCGCCGGGCTGGACGACCTGCTCGGCGGCCGGGCCGCGGACGTCGTGGTCGTGCCCGCCGTGCCCGACGTCGGCGAGAGCACGACCCGGCCCGTGACGGACTGGCTGCGCCGGCAGTCCGAGGGCGGGTCGCTGCTCCTGAGCGTCCGCAACGGGGCGGGCGTCTCGCCTCGGCCGGGCTGCTCGACGGGCGGCGGGCCACCGCGCACCGGCTGCGCGTCGACTCCTTCGAGGAGCGGTACCCGGCCGTCGACCGGGTTCGCGGCACGAGGTACGTGGACGACGGCGACGTGATCAGCACGGCGGGCATCCTGTCCGGCGTCGACGGCGCTCTGCGGGACCTGGCGCGCAACACTGACCTGGCCACCGCGGCCTGGACCGCGCGGGTGCTGGAGCACCCCGCGGACCACCTCGCGCTGGACGGGCCGGCCTGGCCGTGAACCCTCCGGCCGTTCGGGCTCGCCGTCCTGGGCGCGCTCGTGGCCACCGGGCTGCTCGGGTGGGCCCGTGCCGGGCGTCAGGGCGCCGCCACGCGGATCGCCGCCAGCGCCGCGTCCACGGTCGGGTGAAGCGGGAGCGCGCCGTCGACCTGGCTCATCTGCAACGGGCGCAGCACCGGGCGGCTGTCGGCGACGATGGCGAGCGGGATGCGCAGCCGGTTGGCCCGGTGGCGGGCGTTGACCAGCATCGCGATGCCGACCGAGCCCATGAAGTCGACGGCGCGCAGGTCGAGCACCACCCCGGCCGGTCCGGTCTCGAACACGGTGTCGAGCTCGGTCAGCACCGGCCGGTGCGTGGCCGCGTCGAGGGTGCCGGACACGCTGAGCCGGACGACGCCGTCGTCCAGCTCGGTGGTGGTGTGACGGGTGGGCTGCTCGTCCATGCGGGCTCTCCTCGCGGTCGCCAGAGACGAGACTGCTACCCCTGGGCGGAGCCCGCAAACCGGGACCGGGTCCGGATCACCCTGCCCAGTCGAGCAGCGCGCGGTTGCGCTCGGGGTCGCGCAGCACGCGGATGGACTCCTTCTCCAGCTGCCGGACGCGCTCGCGGGTCAGGCCGAGCTCGTCGGCCAGCTCCTGGAGGCTGCGGGCGCGCCCGTCGGACAGCCCGTAGCGCTGCGTCACGATCCGCGCCTGCCGCTCGGGCAGCGTGCCGACCAGGGCCCGCAGCTCCTGCGCGACCTCCTGGTGCTCGACCGCCTCGTGCGCGTGCACGGTGTCGGCGTCCTCGATGAGGTCGGCCACCGACCCGCCGCCGTCGTCGCCGACCGGCGTCTCCAGGCTGATCGTGGCCCGTTCGGCGGTGCGCAGGTCGACCACCCTGGCCACCGGCACCCCGGCCGCTCGCGCCAGCTCCTCGACGGTCGGCTCGCGGTCGGTCCCGGCCCGCAGCCCGCGCTCGACCTTGCGCAGCTTGGCCAGCTCCTCGACCACGTGCAGCGGCAGCCGGATGGTCCGGGTCTGCTCGGCCAGGCCGCGCTCGATGGCCTGGCGGACCCACCAGACCGCGTAGGTGGAGAACTTGAAGCCCTTGGCGTAGTCCCACTTCTCCACCGCGCGGATCAGGCCGAGGTTGCCCTCCTGCACCACGTCCAGCAGCGGCAGGCCGCGGAACGAGTGCTTCTTGGCCACCGACACCACCAACCGCAGGTTGGCCCGGATCATGTGGTCCTTCGCCCGCCGACCGTCCTCGGTCACCCGGCGCAGCACGCGGTGGCGCTCGACGTCCAGGGTCGGGCCGTCGCCCTCGTCCGAGCGGCGCACCAGCTCGGCGGCGTAGACGCCCGCCTCGATGCGCTTGGCCAGGGCGACCTCCTCCGGGGCGGTCAGCAGCGGCGTCGCGGTGAGCTCGCGCAGGTAGCGGCCGACCAGGTCGGCGTCCTGCGACCGCTCGCGCGCGGCGGCGGCCGGGCGCGTCGGGCGGGGCATCTCCATGGTCAACGACATGATCGTCTCCGTGCGGGTTCTGCGGATGGGGAAAGGCCGTCCGCCGCGACACCGCGGCCTCGAACGACTTCGCCCCGCGCACCTCGGGCAGGGCCGACACCCGGTTCAACGGAACGTCTTCGACTCGTATTCCACCCCGTAGGGTGGTGACGCGCAGGTACCTGCGTGGACGTGACGGAGCGCACAGGACATGCTGTGGCCTTGACGGGCGGGCCCGGCGGAGGCGGCACATGACCGACAGCGGTGAGCAGGGCGACGAACTGGCCGCCAGGCTGAACCAGGTGGCCCGCGACCTGCACCGGGCCGACGGTGAGCAGGGCACCATGGACGCGATCGTGCACGCGGCGGTCGGCACCATCCCCGGCGCCGCGCACGCCGGCATCATGACCATCGTCAGCAAGCGCGACATCCGGACCGTGGCGACGACGGACGACGTGCCGCGCGACGCGGACCAGGTGCAGTACGACACCGGCCAGGGCCCGTGCCTGACCGCGCTGTACCAGCAGAAGATCGTCAGCGCGCCGGACCTGGCGACGGAGTCCCGGTGGCCGCTGTTCGCCAAGCGGGCGCTCGACCTGAAAGTCACGTCCATGCTGTCGTTCCGCCTGTACGTCGAGGGCGACGACCTCGGCGCGCTCAACCTGTACTCCCCCGAGGCGCACGCGTTCGACGAGGAGTCCGAGCACGTGGGGCTGCTGTTCGCCGGGCACGCCGCGGTGGCGCTGGCCCGTGCCCAGGAGCGGGAGCACCTGGCCGAGTCGGTGCAGACGCGCGACCTGATCGGGCAGGCCAAGGGCATCCTGATGGAGCGCCACAAGCTCACCGCCGATCAGGCGTTCCACCTGCTCGTGCGGGCCAGCCAGCAGACCAACCTGAAGCTGCGCGTGCTCGCCGAACGGCTCACCCGGACCGGTGAACTGCCGTCACCCGGCAGCCGGAGGCCCTGAACCGCCCGACCGGCGCGGTCGAGGAGCGCGTCGACCGGTCGGCGGACGCGCCCTCGCCCGACGTCGCGCGCGAGGCGTTGCAGGCGTTGATGGCGGACCGCGCGCACGCCCGGTACGAGGCCCTGCGGCCGATCGCCCGCCCGGACGCCGTGCGACGACCTCGGGCGTTCCTGCTCGCGGGCGTGACGGGTGTCGGCAGGAGCACCCTGGCCTCGCGGATCACCGCGCCGATGTTCTCGGCGCGCTGGTCCCGTTCGGCGCCCTGCGGCCGGACAACACGCCGCACCTGGCCGAGGTGAACCCGACCGCGTCCGTCGCCACGCCCGACGAGGTGCTGCGCCGGGTGCTGGACCACACCGGTTGAGCGGTTAAAGCACGCTGGCGGTAGTTCCGCGCTCCCCCGACTCACTACGTTGCGATGCAGTGGGCCCTCGGCGTGGGAGGCGATTCGTGGAGCTGGACATCACCGACCGGCGGTGGCGGGACGTGCGCGACGCCCTCGCCGCGGCGGCCGAGCGGTTCGCCCGGATGCTGCTGGACTGCCGGACGCCGCAGCGGCGCGCGCTCGGGGACTGGACGGTCGCCGACACCGCCGCGCACGTCGCCATCGTCGGCAGGCTCAACGCCGGCCTGATCGCCGAGGACCTGTCCCCGCTGGACGACCCCGAGCTGGACCGCGGCTGGCAGGAGTCGAGCTTCGGCGGGTTCGCGCGGCTCAACACGCTGTCCCTGGAGCACTTCCCCGAACGCGCGCTGGACGTCGTGTCGAACACCCTGCTGGAGGAGGTCGACCTGCTGCTGAACCGCGCCCGGGACGTCGACCCGCGCGAGCTGCGGCCCTGGCTCGGCGGCGCGCGGCTGCCGGCGGCCTCGCTGGTGGCGCACCAGCTCAACGAGGTCCTGATCCACGGGCTGGACATCGCGCGGGCGCTGGGCGCCCCGTGGCGGATCTCCGCGCACGAGGCCGCCCTGACGTTCGACCTGTTCCTGATGCCGATGCTCGGCGGCGACACCGGCAGGCTGCTCGCGGGCGCCTCGCCCACCCCGGGCCGGGTCGCCATCGAGTTCCGCTCGAAGCACACCACCCCGGTGACCTTGACCAGCGACAACGGTCGGATCGAGGTGCGGCCCGCCGGGCGGGCGAAGGTCGACGCGCAGGTCAGGTTCCACCCGACCGCGATGATGCTCACGGTCTTCCGCCGCACCCGCCTCGCGCGGTCCGTCGCGACCGGGAAGGTGCTGGCCTTCGGCCGTCGCCCCTGGGCGGCGGTCACGTACCTGCGGGGCATGCGGTCGCCGTGACCACGAGCCGGCCCGAACCGGGTGTGGACCGGCTGCCGCGTGGTTAGGGTTCGGCCGCAGCACGTCCGCGTCGTCACGTCCGCCAGGGGGTCAACCGTGGGTCAGTCGGTGGTGGTGCCGCAGGGGTGGCCGCGGGACGCCGTGGTGCGGACCGAGCGGTTGCGGGCGGAGCCCGTGCGGGTCGCGCACGCCGAGGAGATGACGTCGGTGCTGGGCGACCCGGCGCTCTACGCGATCACCGGCGGTGCGCCGCCGAGCGTCGACGAGCTGCGGGCGCGGTACCGGCGCTGGGAGCGGCCGTCGTCCGACGACGGTGGCGAGGGCTGGTTGAACTGGGTCGTGCTGCGGGAGGAGGACGACGTCGCGGTCGGCACGGTGCAGGCGACCACGGCAGTCGGCGCGAACGGGCTGACCGCGGAGGTAGCGTGGGTGTTGGGCGTGCCGTTCCAGGGCCGCGGCTACGCCACAGAAGCCGCAGCGGCGGTGGTCGAGTGGCTGGTGTCGCGGGGTGCGCAGGACGTGTGCGCGCACATCGCGTCCGACCACCCGGCCAGTGAGGCGGTCGCGCGGCGGATCGGCATGAGGGCCACCGGAGAGTTCCGCGAGGACGGGGAGCAGCGCTGGCGGGCGCGTCGGCCGCCGACGGCTCCGCGATGACGCCGGACCGCCGAGTTGACCTCGCCGATCGGACGGGTTATCCACGACTGTGGACGATGAGCAGATCGAGCCGGCGGTCCGCCCCGACGGCGTGACCCGACGGGTGGGGCTGTCGCTGCTGGCGGTGTTCCTCGCCGCGCAGGTGACGATGATGGTCGTGTCCGTGCTGGTGCTGGTGTCCGCCGGTTCGGTGGACTCGGCGCCGGCGGACGGGTGGCTGCTCGCGCTGCTGGTCCTGCCGTCCTCGTCGGCGGCGGTCGTGGCCGTGCTCGGGGTGACGTGGCTGGGCGGCGGCCCCCGGGCCGGGAGGGTGTGGCGCGAGCTGGCCGTCCGCTGGAACCTGCGGGACGTCGGCATCGGGCTGGCGCTGGGGGTGGGCGGCTTGGCGCTCACCCTGCCCGCGGCCGCGGCGTGGGCCGCCTGGGTGGGCGACGACCAGGCCACCTCGGCGGTCGGTGACGCGTTCGCCGGCCGTGAGCTGAGCCGGGTCGCGGCCGTGGTGACGTTCCTCGCCGTGTGGCTGATCGCGCCGCTGGCGGAGGAACTGCTGTTCCGGGGCGTGCTGTGGCGGGCGTTGGAGCACCTGCGGTGGAACCGCTGGGTCGTGTTCGCGGTGACCAGCCTGGTGTTCTCCCTGGCACACCTGGAACTCCTGCGCACGCCGCTGCTGCTGGTGCTGTCCATCCCGATCGGCCTGGCCCGGCTGCTCACCGGCAACCTGGTCGCGAGCGTCGTCGCCCACCAGGTCAACAACTTCCTGCCCGCACTGGCCCTGCTCCTGGCCACCACGGGCGGTCTGTCGTGAGCGGAGGTCGGCTCCCGCTGGGCGTTGGTCCCTCCTGGCACCCGGCGGTGGTCACGAGTGGCAGAGCTGTGGCGCGGACGAGGAACGCTATTGCCACCAGGAACGCCGCGGCCGGGTGCGGCGACCCCCGGCAGCGGTGGCCTCGGGCCAAGTGAAGCAGCGACGCCGGTCGCCGACGTCGACGTTCAGCGGATCGTGTGACCCCGGACGGGGGTCACCCCTGGACCTTCGAGTCCACTTCGGACAGTTGGTGCCGCTCACGGGTGGCCTGCTGCGACACCGCGAACCGCTCGCGCTGCCGTTGGCTGAGGGGCATGACGACGAACAGCATCACCAGGGACAGGACCACGAGCAGCACCCCGCTGCCGACTTGCCCGGACCGCAGGTCGAGCACCACGACCGCCAGGCCGAGCAGGCCCATCAGGATGAACACCACCCGCATCGTCCAGACCGGGTACGGCATGGCCAGCACCGCGTCGACCTGGTCCACCAGCGGCCGGGCGAGCCGCGGGTCCTCGACCGGCTCGCCCCGGCGCATGGCGCGCGAGATGGTGCGGCGCTGCCCCCGGTCCAACCCGCGCAACGCCGTGGAACCCCACACGCGTCTCATCGTCAGGGCCATGACGACGCCGAACACCACACCCATCACCAGCCCGACCCACGCGTTGCCCCGCAGCAAGCCCTGGCCCAAACCGAATACCCCGCCCACGAGCAACCCGAGCAGCACGACCTTCACGCGCGATACCCGCTGTGCCATCGAAACCTCCCCCGAGATCGTCCCTCCCGCCGTACCCGTTCGGGCTCGCGGCCAACCACGCGCGCCGGCGGCGGCCGGTCGAGGAGCGCTGAAACCGCGGTGAAACCGCCGTGAACCGGTTCGGCGGCACCGTTGCGCGCATGACGACAACACCGACCGGACCGGCCATCGCCGTGACCGGCCTGCGCAGGTCCTACGGCAGCCAGGTGGTGCTCGACGGCATCGACCTGGAGGTGCCCGAGGGCTCCGTCTTCTCGCTGCTCGGCCCGAACGGCGCGGGCAAGACGACCGTGGTCCGGATCTTGTCCACGCTGATCCGCGCCGACGCGGGCGAGGCTCGCGTCCGCGGTCACGACGTGGTGCGCGACGCCGACCGGGTGCGGGCGGCGATCGCGGTCACCGGCCAGTTCGCCGCGGTCGACGACTTCCTCACCGGCGAGGAGAACCTGCGGCTGATGGCGGACCTGCACCACCTGGACCGGGCCGAGGGGCGACGGCGGGTCGCGGACCTGGTCGAGCGGTTCGACCTCGGGCAGGCGGCCGGGAAGGCGGCCGTCACGTACTCGGGCGGCATGCGGCGTCGGCTGGACCTGGCGATGGGGCTCGTCGGCGACCCGCGGGTGGTCTTCCTGGACGAGCCGACCACCGGGCTGGACCCGCGCAGCCGGCGGGACGTGTGGCGGGCCGTCCGCGACCTGGCCGCGGGCGGTGTGACGGTCTTCCTCACCACGCAGTACCTGGAGGAGGCCGACCAGCTCGCCGACCGGGTCGCCCTGCTCGACCACGGCCGGCTCGTCGCCGAGGGCACGCCGGCCGAGCTGAAGCGGCGGGTGCCGGGCGGGCACGTCGAACTGCGGTTCGCCGACGAGCACGCGCTGGCCGCGGCGGTCGCGGCGCTGGGGGCCGTGCCGGACCCGACCGACGAGCCGCTGGTCCTGCGGGTGCCGGGCGACGGGGGCGTCCGCTCGCTGAAGGCCCTGCTCGACCGCCTCGACGCCGCCTCGGTGGAGGTGGACGGGCTGACCGTGCGCACCCCCGACCTGGACGACGTGTTCTTCGCCCTGACCGGCCGACCCGCGACCGGCCGACCCGCTACTGACCGACTCGCGACCGACGCCGAGGAGGCGACCGCGTGATGACCACCCCGTCCCCGGCCGTCCGCGACTCGGTCACCATGCTGCGCCGCCAGTTGCGGCACATGTCGCGCAACCTCTCCACCGTCCTGATGCTGCTCGCGGTGCCGATCGTGTTCCTGCTGCTGTCGGTCTACGTGCTCGGCGGCACGCTGGGCGACGGGCTCGGCGGCGAGACCGGTGGTCGTGCCGCCTACGTCGACTACGTGACGCCCGGCATCCTGCTCATCACCATCGCCGGCGCGGTCCAGGGCGCGGCGATCTCGGTGGCGGTGGACCTGACCGGGGGCATCGTCGCGCGGTTCCGGACGATGGCGATCGCGCGGGCGTCGGTGCTGACCGGGCACGTGCTGGGCAGCGTGCTGCAGACCCTGCTCCAGCTCGTCGTCGTGCTCGGGGTGGCCCTGCTGATCGGCTTCCGCCCCGACGCGACCGCGGTGGAGTGGCTGGCCGCCACGGGTGTTCTCGTCGTGGCGACGTTCGCCCTGGTGTGGGCGGCCGTCGCGATGGGGCTGGCGGCGAAGTCCGTGGCGACGGCGAGCAACCTGCCCATGCCGTTGATGCTGCTGCCGTTCTTCGGCAGCGGGTTCGTGCCGACCGACTCGCTGCCGGGCGGGTTGCGGTGGTTCGCCGAGCACCAGCCGTTCACCCCGATCATGGAGACGCTGCGCGGCCTGCTCCTGGGCACGCCGATCGGCGCCGGCGCCGCGGTCGCGCTCGGCTGGTGCGCGGTGGTCGCGCTGGCCGGGTACGCCTGCGCGAGGCGCCTCTACGACCGGGACCGCACCCGCTGACCGAGGAGCCCGCTCAGGTCGAGGCCGCGGTGGTCGCCGCGCGGGCGCGCAGCAGGTCCGACGCGGCCGCGCGCAGCCCGGCCCGGTCGAGGTCGGCGTAGGACGACACGGCTTCGCCGTAGGCCGCCCGGTCGGCCTGCTCGGCGTCCGCCCTGGCCGCCGCGCCGGACATGGTCGGCTGGAAGTTGCGCAGGTAGCCGAACCGCTCGGCCAGGGCGACCATCCGGGCCGCCGACCGCGCGAGGACCGGGTCACCGGCCCTCGCGCGGTCGGTCACGGCGGTGGCCAGCAGCAGCGTGCCGCACATCGCCTGCTCGACCACGTACGGCGGCGGGTCGACCAGCGGGTGGGCCAGCAGGTGCGCCAGGCGGTCCGGCAGCGCGTCGGCGACGTCGGCGACCTCGGCGAGCCGGCCGTGCCTGGCGTGCGCGACGACGGCCACCGAGCGCGCCTCCACCACCCACGGGTCCGAGCCGTCGGCGGCGCGGAGCAGGTCGAGCACCCGCCGCCACAGCCGCAGGCCGGCCTCCACCTCGCCGCGGGCGAACCGCACCTCGGCCCGGATGCCCAGGTCGTAGCCGACCGCCTTGGCCTCCTCCACGTCGAGCACGACGCCCGCCAGCCCGGCCAGCCACCGCTCGGCCTCGGCGGTCTCGCCGAGCTGGAGGTTGGCCAGCACGAGCCACACCCTGGCGCCGGCCTCGTCGGTCCGCGCGCCCAGCCGCCGGAGCACCGGCAGCGCCGCGACCAGGTGGTCGCGGGCCTGCGCGCCGAGCTCCGACCGCAGGCACAGCTCGGCCACCCGGCAGTGGCCGAACGAGCGGGGCCACGGCAGGTCCCGGTCGGTGAACAGGTCGAGCGCCCGCCGGGCCGCCCGCAACGCCGCCCCGACGTCGCCCGCCGCGTCGAGGTGGTAGCCGGCCACGGTGTTCGCGACGGCGGCCACCAGCGGTTCGGCGCTGTCGCAGAGCCGGCGCAGCGCCGCCGGGTCGTCCACCGCGCCGACCACCCACCCGATCGCCCGGATCACCGTGTCCGGCCGCGCCGGGCCGAGCCGGCGGAGCGCGGCGGCCGCCCGCAGCGCTCGCGGCCCGGCAGCGACGTACGTGTGCACCACGACCAGGGTCAGGGCGGTCCGGGTCGCCTCGGTGAGCGCGGGCTCCGGCCGGTAGCGCGCCAACGGCCGGGACGTCCACCGGATCAGGGCGGTGAGCCGCGCGTGGTCGGCGTCCAGGCTCCACAGGACGCCGAGCACCGCGACCAGCGCCGCGACGGTCGGCCGGTCGTCGCGGTCGAGGGCCTGCCGGAGCGCCTGCGCCAGGTTCTCCCGCTCCGCCCGGACGGCGGCGCAGGACGCGTAGGGGTCGGCGCCGAGCAGGTCCGCGTGGTGGGCCAGGCCGAACTCCCGCGCCCAGCCCAGGAACGCGGCCGTCGCGTCGTCGGTCCCGCCGGCGGGACGGGCGGCGCTGAACTCGCGGACCGTCTCCAGCATCCGCAGCCGGGCACCCGAAGGGGTGTCGGACACCTTGAGCAGCGAGTGGTCGACCAGGTGTTCCAGCACCCGGTCGACCTCGCCCGCGGGCAGCGCCGCCAGCACCGCGCGCGCCGCGTCGGCGGTGAACCCGTCCGCGAACACCGACAGCGCCCGCATCGCCGCGCGACCGGCCGGTTCCAGCAGGTTCCAGCTCCAGTCGACCACCGCGTGCAGCGTGTGGTGGCGCTCCGGCGAGTCCCGGGCGCCGCCGCGCAGCAGGCCGAACCGGTCGTCCAGCCGTCGGGCCAGGTCCGCCACCGACAGGGTCCGCACCCTGGCGGCGGCCAGCTCGACCGCGAGCGGCAGCCCGTCGAGGTGCCGGCACACCTCCGCCACCGCCGCCGGCGGCAGGTCGACCCCGGGCCGGGCCGCCCGCGCCCGCTGCCCGAACAGCTCGACGCTGGTCGCCAGGCTCAGCTCCGGCAGCTGGTGGACCGACTCCGAGGACAGGCCGAGCGGCGTCCGGCCGGTGGTGAGGACGCGGGCCTCGGCGGTGGTCGACACCAGGGTCCGGACCAGGTCGGCCACGCCGGTGACGACGTGCTCGCAGTTGTCCAGCACCAGCAGGGACGGACCGGCGGCGAGCGCGGTCGCCACGGCCGCGGCGAGGTCGTCCACGACGCGCCTGCCCACGCCGACCGCCGCCGCCACCTCTCGTGCGACGTCCTCGTCACCGGTGATACCGGCGAGCGGGACGACGACGACCGCCGGCACGTCCGCCCGACGGGCCACGGCGTTGGCGAGCCGCGTCTTGCCCAGGCCGCCCGGCCCGACGATCGAGGTCACCCGCGACGTGCGCAGCAACGCCTCCACCGCGGCGACGTCGTCATCCCGGCCGAGCAGCGCGTTGGGCTCGTGCGCGACACCGCGCCGGACCGCCGGCGCCGCGCCCCGGAGCAGCCGCCGGTGCTCGGCCCGCAGGGCCGCGCCCGGATCGGCGCCGAGGTCGTCGCGCAACGCCCGCCGGTAGTCGTCGTAGCGGGCCAGGGCCGTAGCCGGGCCGACCGTCGCCGCCTCGCACCGCAGCAGCTCGACCAGCACCTCTTCGTCACGCGGTCGTTCGGCGGTCAGCTCGGCCAGCGGGTCGACCGCCTCCTCGGGCCGGTCGAGGCGGGCGAGGGCCAGGGCGCGCGCCCGCACGAGCGCGCGATGAGTGACCCGCCGCCGCGCGCGCAGGGCGGTGACCGGGTCGTCGACGTCCTCGACGGGTCCCGGTCCCGCCTCACCCCACAGGGCCAGTCCGGCGTCGGCGTGCGCGAGCGCGGCCGCGTGATCGCCCGCCCGCGCGCACCGCGCCGCCGCCTCGGCCCGGACCAGCACCGCCGAGCTGTCGACCTGGTCCTCCGCCAACGCCAGCCGGTAGCCCGTCGGCGTCCGGGCGATGACGTCGGCGCCGAACCGGGACCGGACCCGGGACACCAGGACCTGCAGCGCCTTGGCCGGGTGCTCCGGCCGGTCGTCCGGCCAGAGCCCGTCGACCAGCAGCCCGGCGCCGCAGCCGGTGCGCAGGTCGTCCGCGAGCAGCGCGACCAGACCCCGCAGCCGCGGACCGGCGATCTCCCGGTCGCGGAAGGACACCCGTGACAGCAGGACGAGGTCGGGGGTCACCGGCACAGGGTAGCCGGCGCCACCGACCCGCGGCCGGGTCCCGCCGCACCGCTGCGGTGCGGCGGGACCCGGCGGGCGGCTAGGGCAGCGTCCACTTCTGGTTGGCCGCGCCGAGGCAGTCCCAGATGTGCAGGACGGTGCCGTCGGCGCTGCTGACGCCCGCCGCGTCCAGGCAGCGGCCCGACTGCGGGTTGCGCAGCGAACCGTCGGACTGGGCGGTCCACTGCTGCGCGCCGGAGCCGTTGCACGTCCACAGCTGCGTCGGCGTGCCGTTCGCCGTGCCGCTGCGCTGCACGTCCAGGCACTTGCCCAGGGCCCGGATCGTGCCGTCGCCCGGCAACGTCCACCGCTGCGCGTTGGTGCCGTTGCACGTCCACAGCTGGATCTTCGTGCCGTCGGCCGAGTTCCCGCCGCTGATGTCCACGCACTTGCCGCCGAACCCGACGACCTGGCCGGTGCGGGTCGACCCGGACAGCTCCTTCACCCGGATGTTGCGGAACGACGCGTCGTCGCCGTCACCGTGGTTCTGGATGCCGATGTGGCCCTGCTGCAGGCTGCGCACCGGGTCGGTGTTGGTGAAGTCGTTGACCCGCACCCCGTTGAGGAACACCTGCACCCGCTCGCCCTCGACGAGCAGTTCGAAGGTGTTCCACTCGCCCACCGGGTTGAGCGCGGCGTCGCGGGCGGCGACGTCGGCCGACTTGAAGCCGTACACCGCGCCGGTGGTCCGGTCGGCCGCGTCGGTGGCGTCGATCTGGATCTCGTAGCCGTTGTTGACCGCCGACCACGGGTCGCTGCTTGCCGGGAACCCGATGAACACGCCGGTGTTGTCGTCACCGGCCAGCTTCCAGTCCAGCTTCAGCGAGTACGACCGGAACTCCTTGGCCGAGTACCACAGCATGCCGAGCCCGCCGTGCGAGGTGAGCGTGCCGTTCGCGAGGGTGAAGCCGCCGGGGCCGGCCTGGCTCCAGCCGTTGGTGTTGGAGCCGTTGAACAGCGACGTGTAGCCGGTCTCGGCGCGGCAGTCGGCGTCGGTCACGCCGGCCGCGTAGCGCAGCCCGCCGAGCAGGTGCGCCCGGAACGCGGGCTCGGCGAAGGACTGCTCGGTGTGGCCGCCGCCGGTGTACCAGGACCGGCCGCCCTGGTAGGTCTGGCACCAGGCGATCGGGTGGTCGCCCATGTTGCCGCCCGAGTAGCTGCCCTCGTCCAGCCGGGCCAGGACCTTCACGTTCGACCGGGGGTTGGCCTGGAAGTTGTACCACTCGTCGGTGCGGACCCAGTCGCCGCCGAGGTGGGACGTCGAGGCGTGCGCCCGGTCCTCCACCCGCACCGCCGCCTGCTGGATCGCCGGGTGGGAGTGGAAGTACCCGCCCACCAGGCCGCCGTAGAACGGCCACTGGTACTCGGTGTCGGACGCGGCGTGCACGCCGACGTAACCGCCGCCGCCGCGCACGTACGACTCGAAGGCGGTCTGCTGGGTGCTGTTGAGGACGTCACCGGTGGTCGACAGGAACACCACCGCCCGGTACTGGGCCAGGTTCGCGGTGGTGAAGGCCGCGCCGTCCTCGGTGGCGGTGACGGTGAAGTTGTTGGCGGCGCCCAGGTCGCGGATGGCCTGGATGCCGTTCGGGATGGACGAGTGCCGGAAGCCCGCGGTCTTGGAGAAGACCAGCACCTTGTAGGAGGGGTCGGCCGCGGGCGCCGGGGCGGGCGCCACGGCGAAGATCATCACCGCCGAGGCGGCGATCGCCGTCAGCACGGATCGCAGTCGGGACATCAGTTGCTCCTCGCTGGGTGGAAGGTGGTCACGGAGCGGTCCACTTCTGGTTGGCGGCGCCGTTGCAGTCCCAGATGTGCAGCGCGGTGCCGTCGGCGCTGCTGTTGCCCGACGCGTCCAGGCAGCGGCCCGACTGCGGGTTGCGCAGCGAACCGTCCGACTGCGCGACCCACTGCTGCGCGCCGGAGCCGTTGCACGTCCACAGCTGCGTCTTCGTGCCGTTCGCCGTGCCGCCCGACTGCACGTCCAGGCACTTGCCGAGCGCGCGCAGCGTGCCGTCGGCGGACGCGGTCCACTGCTGGGCGGCGGTGCCGTTGCACGTCCACAGCTGGATCTTCGCGCCGTCGGCGGTGCTCGCGCCGCTCACGTCGACGCACTTGCCGCCGAGCCCGACGATCCGACCGGTCCGCGCGCCCGTGGTGAAGGTGAACTCGTCGAGGTCGAACAACGCGCCCGCGCCGCCCTTGAACACCAGGTACAGGGTGGTGGTGCCGGCGGGCCGGTTGGCCAGCGGCGCGGTGACGTCGGTGAACGTCTCCCAGCCGCCCGTCACCGGCACGGTCGCGGTGCCGAGCAGGGCCCCGGTGGCGGACCCGGCGCGCACCTCGATGGCGCCGCCGGCGCCCGCCGAGGAGACCCGGGCGCTGATCGACGTGGCGTCGGACAGCACGTAGGGCTGGAACGCGATCCAGTCGCCGTTGTGGATGTCGCCCACGGTCCGACCGCCGTGCGCCGGGGCGTGGTCGACCACCCGGATGCCGCTGGACGTGCCGTGGTGCTCGGCCTGCCGGGTCTTCGGCTGGGTGACGTGCTGGGTGTGCGTGGTGACGCCGCCGCGGTCGGTGTACTCGGCGTCCCAGACGCCGTAGATGTTGGCGTTGGGGTCGTGCTCGCCGTCCTGGGGTGTCTGGACGGTGCCGGAGCACCCGGTGGCCTCGGTCAGCTTGTGGCCGTGCGAGTCGTGCCCGAGGATGTAGCTGATCTTGACCTTCGAGCAGTCGATCGCGCCGTCCTCGGGGTCGGTCACGGTGATCCGGAACGGCACCGCGCCGCCGAAGTCGAACAGCTGCCCGTTCTGCGGCAGGTTCAGGGTGACGGTCGGCGCGGTGTTGCCGACGGTCACCTGCACGCTCGCCCCGGCGGTCCGGCCGGTGCTGTCGGTGACCGTGAGGGTGGCGGTGTAGGAGCCGTTGCCCGCGTAGGTGTGCTGCGGGTTGGCCGCCGTGGACGTGCCGCCGTCGCCGAACTTCCAGGCGAACGTGATCGGGTCGCCGTCGGGGTCCGACGAGCCCGCCGAGGAGAAGTTCACCGTCAGCGGGGCCTGCCCGGACACCTTGTCGGCGGTCGCCCTGGCGATCGGCGCGTAGCCGCCGGACACGTGCTCGATCCGGTACAACGCCGAGTTGGCGTCGCCGGCGAACCAGCCGGTGCCGTAGTCCAGCACGTAGAGCGCGCCGTCCGGGCCGAACGCCAGGTCCATCACCTGGGTGCCGGTCCACGGGAACGCGGTGATGGCGCCGGGGTTGCCGCTGCCGTCGACCGCGACGTCCTTGATCCAGCGCCGGCCGAACTCGCCGGCGAAGAAGTGCCCGTCGTAGGACTGCGGGAACTTGACCGGGGAGTTCAGGTTCGGGTCGAACCGGTAGACCGGGCCGCCGGCGGGCGACTCGCTGCCGCAGCCGAACGCGGGCAGCGAGCAGTCGTCGTACTTGATCCACGCCGGCTTGGCCGCCGGTAGCGACCGCAGGCCGGTGTTGCGCGGCGAGTCGTTGGTGGCGCCGGTCGCGCAGGCGTACTTGCCGCCGGAGGCGCCGGTGGCGAAGTTGTAGTCGTTGTAGGTCTCGGCGGTGGTGTTCGAGCCGGTGCAGTAGGGCCAGCCGTAGAAGCCGGGGCCGGTGATCCGGTTGAACTCGACCTGGCCCGCCGGGCCGCGGGACGGGTTGGTGGCGCCCGCGTCCGGTCCGTAGTCGCCGAGGTAGACCACGCCGGTCGCCTTGTCCACGGTGAACCGGAACGGGTTGCGGAAGCCCATGGCGTAGATCTCGGCGCGGGTGCCCGCCGTGCCGGGCGCGAACATGTTGCCCGCCGGGACCGAGTAGCCGCCGTCGGCGTTGACCTTGATCCGGAGCAGCTTCCCGCGCAGGTCGTTGGTGTTGGCGCTGGTGCGCTGGGCGTCGAAGGCGGGGTTGCGGGCAGCCCGCTCGTCGAGCGGGCTGTAGCCGTCGGAGGCGAACGGGTTGCTGTCGTCGCCGGTGCTCAGGTAGAGGTTGCCGGCGGCGTCGAAGTCGATGTCGCCGCCGACGTGGCAGCACATGCCGCGGCTGGTGGGCACGTCGAGCACGACCTTCTCGCTGCCGGTGTTCAGCGTGCCGTCGGCGTTCAGCGCGAACCGGGACAGCCGGTTGACGCCGTTCCAGGCGGAGGCGTCGCCGTCGGACGGGGCGTCGCCCGCCGGGGTGGACAGCGGGGGCGCGTAGTACAGGTAGACGTGCCGGTTCGCGGCGAAGTTCGGGTCGGCGGCGATGCCCTGCAGACCCTCTTCGTCGTGGGCGTAGACGGCGATCCGGCCCGAGACCTTGGTGTTGCCCGCGGCGTCGGTGAACCGGATCGTGCCGTCCCGGGAGGTGTGCAGGACCGACCGGTCGGGCAGGACGGTCATGGACATCGGCTCGCCCATCTCGGCGGCGCCCTTGGCGAGCGTCACCTGCTGGAACGAGGCCGCGGCGGCGACCGGGCCGGCCGCGACCGGTGACGCCCAGGTCGGCGTCGCGGCGGCTGCGCCCGCCGCCAGGAGCAGCGCTGCCGCCGCGAGTCGGGTGGGGGCGCGCAGGGATCTGGTCTTCATGACGACGTCCTTCCAGGCTTCACTGCCCGACCGGGGGACCGGGAACGGCCGGGACGGGGGTCCGCCGTGGCGGCGGCGGACCCCCTGGTCGATCGCTAGGGCAGGGTCCACTTCTGGCTGGCGACGCCGACGCAGTCCCAGATGTGCAGGATCGTGCCGTTGGCGCTGCTGCCACCCAGGGCGTCCAGGCAGCGGCCCGACTGCGGGTTGCGCACCGTGCCGTCGGCCTGCGCGACCCACTGCTGCGCGCCGGAGCCGTTGCACGTCCACAGCCACGTCGGCGTGCCGTTCGCGGTGGCGCCGTCCTTCACGTCCAAGCACTTGCCCTGGGCGCGGAGCGTGCCGTCACCGGGCAGCGTCCACCGCTGCGCGTTGGTGCCGTTGCAGTTCCACAGCTGGACCTTCGTGCCGTCGGCCGTGCCCGCGTTGTCGAGGTCGGCGCACTTCACTCCGACGCCCTTGATCTCACCGACGCGCACGGCGGGGACGCCCGGCGCGGCGTTCAGCGTGTACCAGGCTTCGGTGCTCCAGAGCGCCTGCCCGGACTCCGAGGCGAACGGCCGCGGCGAGCGCAGGTGCACCACCCGCCCGCCGAGCAGGCCGGAGAGCTTGACCACGACCTTCTTGCGGTCCGAGGAGGCCGTCGCCGAGGTGACCGCGAGGGCCTTCTCGTCGATCTTCGGGCCGCCGTAGGCCGGTGTCGGCTGGTAACGCCACTGCGTCGCCTGGTACTTGGCGGCGAGGTTCTGGGCGGTCTGCGTGGACAGCGGCTGGGTGTACTCCAGCTCGAAGCCGCCCTCGACGGCGCGCATCGACTTGATGTCGAAGGCGTTGCCCCCGTTGGGGGTGAGCTTCTGCAGGCCGTGGGAGAGCTTGCCCTCCTGCCCCCAGTTGCCGCCCGCGCCGATGCCGCCGGTGTAGATCGCGCCGTCCGGTCCGATGCTGATCCGGCTGACGCCCGATTCGAGGCCCTGCGTGTGCCGGAACACCGCGCCCTGGTACTCGCCGTTGACCTTCTCCAGGAACGCGCGTTGCAGGCCGCCGTAGGTCACGTCGCCGAAGACGAGCTGCCCGGCGAACGGGCCGGTGGTGAGCTGGACGGGGTTGCTCGGCGAGTTGGCGATCTCGTTCTGCGGCAGCCACAGCGCGGGCGCGCTGGTGGCGCGGCCGTCGAACGGGCCGGTCGGGTTGGTGTAGTGGTTGAAGAAGCGGTCCTGCTTGACGTGCACCAGCTTGGACGACGGCAGCCAGCCGCCCTGGTTGTCGGTGGCGAACAGCTCGCCGTCGGGACCCCAGCCGATGCCGTGCGGCGTGCGCAGCCCGCCGGCGATGTAGGTCACCTGGCCGGTGGCCTTGTCCACCTTGATCGTGGTGCCCCGGTTGGGCGCGGGCTGCGGGTCGGTGGTCGCGCCGCCGAGGTTGATCGCCACCGACAGGTTCAGGAAGAACGCGCCGTCGCGGTACAGCATCCCGAACGCGAACTCGTGGAAGTTGCCGCCGAACGGCCAGGTCGCGACCCGGCGGTAGCTGTCGGTCACCCAGTCACCGTTGGTGTCGTTCAGCTCGGTCAACCCGGGCTTCTCCGACACGTAGAGCTTGCCGTCGACGTACTTGATGCCCATCGGCTCCTGGAGGCCGCTCGCGATCCGCTGGGTGCGCACCTTGGTCGGGTCGGTGTTGCCGGTGACGCCGCTGAGCAGGTGCACCTCGCCCAGCTTGGTGTCGGTGCCGCCCCACGTGCTGATCGCGAGCCGGCCGTCGGGCAGCCAGTCCAGCCCGGTCACCTGCGGCTGGAACCCGCTCGGCCGCAGGTTGGTCAGCGTGTAGTTCGGGTGCGCGCCGGTCAGCGGCAGGCCGTCGCCGGGCGCGTCCGCGCCGCCCTCGCACTCCTTGCGGCCCGGCGCGGTCACCCGGACCACGCCGGCGTCGGTGCTGAGCGCGGAGTTCGGCACGACGCTGAACGCGGCCGCGCCGGGCGGCTTCCACTCCAGGGTGATCTGCTGGCCGCCCTCGTTGTCGAAGTGCTCGATCCGGAACGGGTGGTAGCCCGTGCCCAGCTGGATCGAGCCCTCCTTCGCCGGCGAGGCGCCGTGCAGGCCGTCGTGGTTGATCACCACGGTGTTGTCGACCCGCAGCCGCGAGCCGTCGTCACTGGTGAGGCGGAACGCGTAGGCGCCCGCGGTGGTGATGTTGACGTTGCCGGTGACCTCGGACAGGAACCGGTCGGCGATCCCGAAGTCCGCGGTCGCGCTCCAGTTGATCGTCGGCATCAGCTTGTCGACGTTGGGCGTCTGGGCGGCCTTCAACGTGCACAGCTTCGAGATGCTGGTCTGCAGGTCGTAGACCCGGAGCGTGACCCCCGGCTCCTGGGGTGGTGGCGCGGCCGCCTGGGCGGCCGGGGTGGTGGACAGCAACGAGGCGGCGATCAGCGCGACCGAGGCGGACGACACGGCGGCGCGCGGCCACCGTAAGCGCCGGGCAGGGGACGACATGGGCGTGTTCTCCCTTGAGCTAAGCCGGTGAGCAGGGGACTCGACTCGGCAAGGGGTCGATGGGGGCCGACCGTATGACCACTTTTGTATGAAGTCAACGAAAGACTGTTCAAGGTAGACAAAAGTACGTCGAACGGCGGCGGCGCGGTGTGGCGTTCAGCTCTGCCCAGTCGCAAGTGGACGATCATTGGCAGTCCTAAGAGGACACATGAGTGCGCGCAGGCCGACAGGACCGGCACCAGAGCGGCGCCGGTCCTGGAGCACCCGGTGACCCCGTCACCTCACCGGGCGGTCCCCTTTCCGCGCACCGGGATGCCCTGCAGGGACAGCAGGAGATCGCGGACGTCCGTCGCGGCGATCCGGCCGGACCGGTCGACCGAGTCGGGCGCGGTCGGGCTGGAGCACAGCAGCACCGGGCCGTCCTCGGCCCGGTCGGGCAGCCTGCCGTGCGTGCCGCGGACGCACGACGGGTCGAGCGGCACCACGTTCATCGCGTAGCGCAGGCCGAGCTTCTTGCGCGCCAGGTTCAGCCCGGCCTTGGCCTTCGCGAGCCGGTCGCCCGGGTCGAAGAACAGCTCGGCCGGGTCGTAGCCGGGTTTGCGGTGGATCTCCACGCCGCGCGCGAAGTCCGGCGCGCGGCTGTCGTCGGTCCAGTAGTAGTAGGTGAACCACGCGTCCGGCTCGGCCACGGCGACCAGCTCGCCCGAGCGCTCGTGGTCGAGGTGGACGCCCGCCTGCGCCTCCCGGTCCAGCACGAGGTCCACACCGGGCAGCTCGGCGATCGCGGCCCTGGCCCGCGGCACGTCGGCCGGGTCGGCGACGTAGACGTGCGCGATCTGATGGTCCGCCACCGCGAACGCGCGGGACGTCCACGGGTCCAGCAGCTCCATCCCGGCCTGCGAGTACACCTCCAGCAACCCCGCCGCGCGCAACGCCCGGTTGACGTCCACCGGTCGGCGGGCCTCGGTGATCCCGTACTCCGACAGCGCCACGACCGTCGCGCCGGCCGCGTCCGCGTCGGCCAGCAGCGGCGCCAGCGCGGAGTCCACCTCGGCCGCCGCCCGCGCCGCCTGGAGCGAGTCCGGTCCGAAGCGCTGGAGGTCGTAGTCCAGGTGCGGCACGTAGACCAGGAGCAGGTCCGGGCGCTGCCGGGCCAGCACCCGCCGCGCGGCGCCGACGATCCACTCGCTGGACTTCAGGGCCGCGGTCGGTCCCCAGTACTGGAACAGCGGGAACTCGCCCAGCTCGGCGACCAGCTCGTCGTGCAGCGCGGGCGGCCGCACGTAGGCGTCCGGCGACTTGCGGCCGTCGGCGTGGTAGATCGGGCGCGGGGTGACGGTGACGTCCGTGGACGCCCCCATGGCGTACCACCAGCAGACGTTGGCCGCGGTGTACCCGGGCCGCGCCCGGCGGGCGGTCTCCCACAGCTTCTCCCCCTGCACCAGCCGGTTGTGCTGCCGCCACAGGTGGACCTCGCCGAGGTCGCGGAAGTACCAGCCGTTGCCGACGATCCCGTGCCGCGCCGGGGTGAGCCCGGTCAGGAACGTCGACTGCGCCGAGCACGTCACCGCGGGCAGCACGGTGCCCAGCTCGGCCTGCCAGCCCCGCTGCCCCAGCGCGCGCAGGTTCGGCATGTGCGGCAACAGCGACGGCGTCAGGCCGACGACGTCGACGACCACCAGCGGGTTCATGCCACGGCTCCCTCGACGAGGTGGTCCGCCGCCCAGCGCAGTTCGGCGGCGATGCCCGCGGCGAGGTCGTCCACGCCGCCGGGCAGCACGGTCCAGGTGTAGGTCTCGACCTCGACGTGCGGCAGCGCGCCCGCCGCGGCGCGGACCGCCGCGGTCGCCGCCAGCAGCACGTCGGTCGTGGACGTGAGCGGAGCGGCCGGGCGCGCGTGCAGCGGCACGTGGAAGTGCACCCGCCACGGGTGCGCGGCGGGCAGCTCGGCCAGCGCGTCGGGCAGGTCGTCGGCCGCGAGCACGCCCTCGGCGGTGTTCTCCCGGACCTGGTGCAGGTAGCGCGGCTCGGCGAACGCGGCGATGGCCCGCCGGCCCTCCTCGGCGCCCGGCTCGGCGACCTCCAACGCCGCCGACGCCTGCACCTTGACCACCGCGAGCCCCGAGGCGTGGATCTCCGCGACCGCCTCCGCCGGGTCGGCGAAGGACACCGCCAGGTGGCAGGTGTCCAGGCAGATCCCGACGTGGTCGTGGTCGACCCGGTTCGCCAGCCACCCGACGGCGTCGGCCACGGTGTCGAGCACGCAGCCCGGCTCGGGTTCCACGGCCAGCCGGATCGGCCTGCCGTGCCGGGCCGCGTCCGCGCGCAGCGCCCGTGCGACCACGTCCAGCGAGGCTTGGGCGCGCGCGTCGTCGTCCTCGGTCCACGGCTCGCGCCAGCCCAGCGGCAACGTCGAGATGCTGCCGCAGGACGCGGAGTCGGGCAGCAGGTCGGCGAGCACGGTCGCGCAGGCCAGCGTGTACGAGGTGCGCCGCGGGTCGGTCCACCTGGGCAGGTACACGGAGTGCTTGACGACCTCGTGGTGGAACCCGCCGTACGGGAACGCGTTGAGCGTGCTCACCTCCAGCCCCCTGGCCCGCAGCTCGGCCGCCAGGCCGCGCCTCGCCGCCGCGTCCTCGGCGAGGCCGCGCGCGACCGGTTCGGCCAGCCACAGCCCGAGGGCGAGGGCGTCCACGCCCAGCTCCTCCCGCACCGGCACGGCGTAGCGGTCGAGCTGCGCCACGACACCGGCCAGGTCTTCGGCCGGGTGGACGTTGGTGCAGTACGCGATCGGGCTCACGGGCGCTCACCCCGCAGCACGGAGTTGCCGGCGAACGTGTCGGCCGACGCGGCGTCGTCGTCCAGCACCAGCCGGCCGCTCTGGCCGTAGAACTCGACCGGGTTGCGCCACAGCACCTGGTCCACCACCGACTCGTCGAACCCGGCCGCCAGCATCGCCAGCCCCGTCTTGTGCGTCTTGAGCGGGTCGGACCGGCCCCAGTCGGCCGCCGAGTTCACCAGGACGCGCTCCGGGCCGTACTCGGTCAGCAGGGCCACCATCCTGTGCTCGTCCATCTTGGTGTCCGGGTAGATGGAGAAGCCCATCCAGCAGCCGGAATCGGCCACGGCCCGCACGGTCATCTCGTTCAGGTGATCCACCAGCACCCGTTCGGGCGGCAGCTCCGACTCGCGGACGAGGTCGAGCGTCCGCGTCGTGCCCGCCGCCTTGTCCCGGTGCGGTGTGTGCACCAGAGCGGGCAGGCCGTGCCGCACGGCGAGTTCGAGCTGCCGGGCGAACGCCTCGTCCTCCTCCGGGGTCATCGAGTCGAACCCGATCTCGCCGACCGCGACCACGCCGTCCTTGGCGAGGTAGCGCGGCAGCACGTCGAGGACCGGGGTGCAGCGCGGGTCGTTGGCCTCTTTGGGGTTCAGCGCGAGGGCGCAGTGGTGCCGGATGCCGAACTGCGCCGCCCGGAACCTCTCCCAGCCGATCAGGGCGTCGAAGTAGTCGGTGAACGACCCGACGCCGGTGCGCGGCTGGCCCAGCCAGAAGGAGGGCTCGACCAGCGCACGCACACCGACCTCGTGCATCGCCTCGTAATCGTCCGTCGTGCGCGAGGTCATGTGGATGTGCGGGTCGAAGATGCGCATCAGGGTTCGCTCCTCAGCAGTTCGAGCGCGTCGGCGGGAACGGCCCGGCCCGCGGCGCGGCGCTCGTCGGCGTACGCGCCGACCATCCGCCGCAGCTCCGCGTCCACGCGCCGGTCGAGCCCGGCCACGGCGGCCAGCGGGATGCCGGTGAACAGGCACTTGAGCACGCCCTGCCGCCACGTGTGACCGTCCAGGTGCTCGGCGGCGAACGGTCCGAGGGCCGCGGCGACGAGCCTGGTGTCGTTGCTGCGCAACGCGTCCTTCACCAGCTCGACCCCGCACTCCGGCGCGGCGGCGCCGACGTCGGCGAGCGCGCGCAGGACGCCACGCCGTTCGGCGTCGTCGCCGTGGTGGTACAGGTCGGCCAGCTCGGCGGCCAGCGCGTCCGGCGCGGTGTCGGCGAGGGCGACCAGCAACCGGCCGCGGGCCAGGTCGTCCACGGTCCCGTGCACCACGCCGAGCGGGTCGGACGCCCCTCGGACGGGTGTCCGGCCGACCGCCCGGCCGACCGCCGGGAAGAGGGTCCGGATCGACTCGGGGTCGGCTCGCACGCTCCGCTCGGCCTCGACCAGCCACGGGTCGGGCGACGCTGCCGAGCCCGCCTGCCGGGGTTCGGGCAGCACCGGCCGCGAACCGCCCGCGGCCTCCGCGGGCCGGGGCTCGGGCAGCACCGGCCTGGGCATCGCCGACCGCAGGGCGTCCAGCGCCCGCCGCGCCACCTGCGGCGCGGCGTGGCTGTGCCGGGGCAGCTCCACCGCGGCCAGCCCGGTGTAGCTGATCTCGGCCAGGGCGGCGAGCGTGGCGGGCAGGTCCAGCTCGCCGTCGCCGAACTCCAGGTGCTCGTGCACGCCGGGCAACATGTCGTCCAGCTGCACGTTGAGCAGCAGGTCGCCGGCGCGGCGGACGCAGGCGGCGGCGTCCCGCGGTTCGACCGCGACGCAGTGCCCCACGTCCAGGGTGATCCCGAGCAGGGCGGGCGACCCGAGTTCGTCGCGCAGCCGCAGGGCGTCGTCCAGGCGCTCCACCAGCATCCCCGGCTCGGGTTCCAGCGCCAGCGGCACGCCGTGCTCGACCGCGCCGTCCAGGGCCGCCGTGACGCCGGACCGCATCCGCCGCCACGCCTCGTCGCGCTCGACCCCGGCGGGCACGACGCCCGACCAGAACGAGACGCAGTCGGCGCCGAGGTCGGCCGCGATGCCCAGCGCCCGCCGCAGGAAGTCGACCCGGACCTCCTGCGCGTCGCTGACCAGCGTCGGGTGGTGCTTGCGGCGGGCGTCGAGCAGGTACCGCGCCCCGGTCTCCACCACCACCCGCAGGCCGAGGGCGTCCAGCCGGGTGGCGACCCGGCGCACCTGCCGGGCGACGTCGGGCGCGAACGGGTCGAGGTGGACGTGGTCGAGGGTGAGCGCCACCCCGGTGTAGCCGAGGTCGGCGATCACCGCGAGGGCGTCGTCCAGCCGGTGGTTGGCGAAGCCGTTGGTGCCGTACCCGAGGTGGAACGTCATGTCGGACCCACTTTCCGGCTCAGCGCGCGGGCGACGGGCAGGACGAGCGCGAGGGCGGCGGCGGGCAGCACCCCGCTGCGCGCCACGAGGGCGCACTGCAGCGGCACCATGCCGTGGATGCCGGACTTGGTGGCCGACCGGACCGTCCCCGCGTCGGGTTCGCGGACGGCGGCCAGTTGGGCGCGGCCCACCGTCGCGGCGTACGTCGCCGCACCGGCCAGCACGCCCAACCGGTGCCGCCAGGTCCTGGCCGGTCGGGTGGCGGCGGTCACCGTCGTCAGCGCGGTGCCGCCGAGCACCGCTTCGGCGGTGGCCCGCGTCGCGCCGTGCACCTCGCCGCGCGACAGCGCCGTGACACCGAGGGTGTGGCCGCCGATCACGGCCGCGGACGTCAGCGCGGTGCGGGCCCGTTCCCGGCCCGCGCCCATGAGGACGTCGAGCGCGCGGCACGTCGCCATGGCGAGGGGTCCGGCGGCGGTGTCCTTGAGGACCGTGTCGTAGCACCAGACCGCCGCGGTGAGCGGGGCCGCGACGGCCAGCGCGTCCCGGCCGCCGGCCAGCGCCGCCAGGCCGAGCCCGGTCGCGCTGAGCGCCGCGGCGGTGGCGAGCGCGGCGCGGGGGCTGATCCGGCCGGACGGGATGGGCCGCTCGGGGCGCTCCACCGCGTCCAGCTCGCGGTCGGCCCAGTCGTTGAGCGCCATGCCCGACCAGTACACCGCGACCGACGCCAGCGGCAGCAGCAGGCGCCTGCCGCGCAGCGGCGCCCCGGCCGCGGCGGCGCCGGCGAGCGTGTCGCCGAGCACGGTCAGCGCCGCGGGAGCCCGGACGAGTTCCGCGTACGCCCTCACGCCAGCTCCCGCGCCCAGCGGTACAGCTCCCGGGTCTGCTCGGCGAACCGGTGCTCGTCGTGGCCGAGCGGGTCCTTGAAGAAGAACGCGAGCGCGCCCAGCGCGCCCACCCGACCGGCCGCGTGCGCGGTAGCGACCAGCCGGGTGAGGTCGAGCACCAGCGGCGCGGCGAGCGAGGAGTCCAGGCCCGTCCACGTCAGCTGGAGCGACATCCGGGCGCCGAGGAAGCCCTCGAACGACACGTGGTCCCAGGCGGTCTTCTGCTCACCGAGGTCGGGCACGTTGTCGATGTGCAGCGGCGCGGTGACGTCCTTGCCCAGCAACGACTCCAGGCCGCGCGCCTTCGACACGACCTTGCTGCTGGCGTGCGCGGGGTCCTCCAGGGTCGCGCCGTCGCCGCCGCCGAGCAGGTTCGTGCCCGACCAGGACCGCACCCGCAGCGCCCGCGCGGTGAACATCGGGGCGAGCACCGTCCGCAGCAGCGTCTCCCCCGTCTTGCCGTCCCGGCCCGCGTAGGGCAGGCGCTCGCGGTGGGCCAACTCGTCGAGCGCGGGCAGCGCCACGCCGGTGGACGGGGTGAAGTCGACGAACGGGCAACCCGCGCGCAGCGCCGCGTACGCGGCCACCGAGCTGGGCGGCAGCACCGATCGCGCCGGGTCGGCCAGTGCCTCCTCCAGCGCGGCGAGGTCGTCGTGCTGGGGCGTGTGCGGCACCGGTGGTTCGGTCGAGGACACGTTGACCACGACGACCCGCGCCAACCCGTGCCGCTCGCGGAACGCCGCGATGTCCGCGCCGAGCCGCTGGGCGGCTTCGGCCTGGCTGCCCCGGTGCGTCACCGGGTGGTAGCCGTCGCGCAGGTCGTCCTCGACCGCCCGCAGCCCCGCCTCGACGGCGTTGAGCAGCCGGTGCGGCAGCACGCCGTGCTCCGCCAGCTGCTCGGCGCGCTTCACCAGCGGTGTCTGGACCACGTCGTGCCCGCCGACGACCAGGTCGTCCCAGCCGGGCAGTGGGACGCCGGCCAGTTCCGGCGCCGCGGTGACGCACCCGGTCGGCGGCGCCAGGCCCGTGCGCAGTGCGAGCAGGCCGCCGATCGCCGTCGTCGCGACCGACCCGCGCGCGCCGATCAGCCACAGCCCGGTGGGTTCGTCCGCCATTGGCCGCCCTCCTTCGCCGTTCCAGTCGCGGTTCCCCGGCTCACCCAACCGGGGCCGCCACGGGTAACCCGTCACGGTCCGTCACGATTCGAGTTAGCTGGGTCACACTCATGCGGCGAACGTTAGGCACACTAATGGCGGATGTCAATCAAAAGTCTGCGATGTTTCGGCAGGATAAGCCATATATCGGGCAAGTTCTGCTTCAATTGCCGGGTGAACGATGACGTCACTCCCCTCGGCACCGCATCGGCAGGCGAACTGCTGCGGTTGCTGCGCGACGGCGTTCCCCGCACCCGCAACGAACTCTCCGCGGTGACCGGCCTGGCCCGGTCGACCGTGCGCGCCAGGCTGGACACGCTGCTCGACGCCGGGCTGGTCAGCGACGGCGGCAACGAGACGTCCACCGGCGGCCGACCGGCGGGCCGGTTCGTGTTCAACGCGCGGGCCAGGGTCGTGCTGGCCGCCGAGGTCGGAGCGACCCACGCCACCGTCGCGGTGACGGACCTGACCGGCTCCCCGCTGGCCGTGCACCGCATCGACCAGGACATCGCCGCCGGACCGGACGCCGTGCTGACCTCGTTGACCGCGACCTGGCGGTCGCTGCTGGCCGACGACGGGCTCGGGCCCACCCGGCTGGCCGGGGTCGGCATCGGGCTGCCTGGACCGGTCGAGCACTCGACCGGCCGGCCGAACAACCCGCCGATCATGCCGGGGTGGGACGGCTACGACGTGCCCGCCCGCGTCGGCGCCGAGTTCGGGGTCCCGGTCCTGGTGGACAACGAGGTCAACCTGATGGCGCTCGGCGAGCACACGACGAGCTTCCCGGAGGCCGAGCACCTGATCGTGATCAAGGTCGCCACCGGCATCGGCGCGGGCTTCATCAGCAACGGCCTGCTGCACCGCGGCGCCGTCGGCGCGGCGGGCGACCTGGGCCACATCGTGGCGCCGAACGCGGGCGAGGTGCCGTGCCGCTGCGGCAACACCGGCTGCCTCGAAGCCGTCGCCAGCGGCTCCGCCGTCGCGGCGGCGTTGCGCGCCACCGGGATCGAGGCCAGGACCAGCGCCGACGTCGTCGCCCTCGTCCGGTCCGGCAACCTCGAAGCGGGCAAGGCGGTGCGGGAGGCGGGCCGCAACATCGGCGAAGTCCTCGCCACCTGCGTGAGCATGTTCAACCCGTCGCTGATCGTCGTGGGCGGCACCGTCGCGCTGGCCGGCGAGATGCTGCTGGCCGGCGTCCGCGAGGCCATCTACCGCCGCTCCCTGCCGCTGGCCACGGGCAACCTGCGCATCGTCCCGTCCCAGGCCGGTGACGACGCCGGCGTGCTCGGCGCGGCGGCGATGGTGGTGCAGCACGTCCTGTCGCCGGCCGTCGTGGACCGGCAGCTGGCCTGACCCGCCCGACCTCGCCACCGAGCCGGAGGTGCCGCAGGCATGGTGTTCCAGGAGGCCGTCGACCGCACCCGTGCGGCGCAGGACGCGACCGCGTGGGGTCGCGGCGTGGTGCGGTCCGCGCTGAGGGCGGCCGTCGACGGGCTGCCCGCGTCGATGCGCCTGGTCGTCGGGTACCACCTGGGGTGGTGGGACGAGCGCGGCGAGCCGGTGGAGGCGTCGGGCGGCAAGGCGGTCCGGCCCGCGCTGGTCCGGCTGGCGGCCGAGGCGGTCGGCGGCTCGGCGACCGCGGCCGTGCCCGCCGCGGTCGCGGTGGAGCTGGTGCACAACTTCACCCTGCTGCACGACGACGTGCTGGACGGCGACCGGACGCGGCGGCACCGGCCGACGGCGTGGCACGTGTTCGGCGTGGACGCCGCGGTCCTGGCCGGTGACGCGGTGCTGGCGCTGGCGTTCGACGTGCTGGCGGCCAGCGGGCACCCGGCGGCGCTGGCCGGCGTGCGGGCGCTGAACGCCGCGGTGCTCGACCTGGTCGACGGCGAGCACGCGGACCTGGCGTTCGAGCGCAGGGACGACGTCGGGGTGGCGGAGTGCACGGCGATGGCGGAGCGGAAGACGGGCGGGCTGCTGGCCTGCGCGTGCGCGCTGGGCGCCCTGTTCGGCGGTGGCGGGCCCGCCGCGATCACGGGGCTGCGGGACTTCGGCCGCCTGCTCGGGGTGGCCTTCCAGCACGTGGACGACCTGCTCGGCATCTGGGGCGAGCCCGCGGTGACCGGCAAGCCGGTCCACGCCGACCTGCGGGCGCGGAAGAAGTCCTTGCCCGTGGTGGCCGCGCTGACCTCCGGCACACCCGCGGGCGACGAGCTGGCAGCGCTCTACCGCCGACCACCGACCACCGAAGACGACCTCCCCCGCGTCGCCCGGCTGGTCGAAGCGGCCGGCGGTCGGGCGTGGAGCGAGCGGCAGGCGGACCTGCTGCTGGAACAGGCCCTGCGGCGCCTGGATTCGATCGGCCCGACGCCCCGCGCGGCCGCCGAACTGACCGCCCTGGCCAGGGCGCTGGTCCACCGCGACCGCTGAGCGCGAACCCCGTCGCCGGGCCCGTTGAATGGCCCCGGCGAACTCCGACGTGCGCACCGAATACCCACCCGGCCATTCTTTCGCTCTGCGGAAATTCCGACCGACCACACCGGCAATGCATTTATGGAGTACCACGGAATCCGAGAGCGTCAAGTTTCCGCAGGTAGAAAAGCCGCAGATGCGCCGGTTGGCGTCCCGGTCATTCCCGGTCCAGAGCCGCCACAACGGGTGAAACCGCAACTGAAACGATCCGGATGGGACTACCCGGCCGTACCGGGATCGGACAAATCCTGTCCATCCCGTTCGCCCGGTTGGCCCTACACTTTTGTCGAAACCATGCATAAGTTGCAGATGGTTGATGCGAAAGACTGCCGAACTCGCCCAACCCGAAGACCCTGCGACAACGACCTTCCTCGCCGTCCGCACGAGCGTGTCCGCGGCCGGTTTATTCAACGCTGGAAAAGTGCGTTCCGCCATTCGCGGGACGCACGCGGCGCCTTGCCCTTTGGAGAGCGATGGACAAGCACGTCCAACCCGGCAGGCTCGTGTCCCGGCGCGCCGTGCTGGCGACCGGCACGGCGGCGCTGGCCGTCCCGGCCGCGGCGCTGGGCGCCACGACGCCCCGGAACACCGCGATCGCGCAGGAGGGCGTGGTCAAGAGGATCACCCTGTACGCGGAAGCCCTGCCCGGCAACCTGTACGGCTACGGCCTCGCGCCCGGGCAGGCGACCGTCCCCGGCCCGCTGCTGGAGGTCTACGAGGGCGACACGCTGGAGATCACCCTCGTCAACAACACCGATCGGCGGATGTCGATCCACCCGCACGGGGTGGACTACGGCGTCGAGTCCGACGGCAGCCCGCTCAACGCCTCCTTCAACAACCCCGGCGAGACCCGCACGTACACCTGGCGCACGCGGGAGATGTCCGCCGCCTCCGGCCGGCGCTGGATGCCCGGCAGCGCGGGGTACTGGCACTACCACGACCACGCCATGGGCACCGACCACGGCACGTTGGGCATCGCCCGCGGCCTGTACGGCGCGCTGGTCGTGCGCCGCCGGGGCGACGTCCTGCCCGACGAGCAGTTCACCGTCGTGTTCAACGAGATGACCATCAACAACCGGGTCGCGCCGGACACCCCGCTGTTCGAGGCGAACCTCGGCCAGCGGGTCGAGTGGGTCGCGATCGGGCACGGCACCCTGTTCCACACGTTCCACCTGCACGCGCACCGCTGGGCCGACAACCGCACCGGCATGCTGGAGAGCTCGGCCGACCCCAGCCGGGTGGTCGACAACAAGGACCTCAACCCCGGCAGCTCGTTCGGGTTCCAGGTGCTCGCCGGCGAGGGCGTCGGCCCCGGCGCGTGGATGTACCACTGCCACGTGCAGAACCACTCGGAGACCGGGATGTCCGGGATCTTCCTGGTGCGCGAGGCCGACGGCGGCATGCCGCCCGGCGCGCAGGAGGCGATCGACCGCTTCCGAGGGCACGCCCACGGCGGCGCGGCCGCACCGGCTCACGACCCGCACGGGCAGCACCAGCACCCGCCAGCACGATGACCTCGTGGCCGACCACGGCAAAGGAGTGAGGGATGGGGCCGAGGCTCTTTCCGCACCGGTATCGCAGGAGGACGGCACGACGGCTCGTCCCGGCGCTGATCGCCGCCGCGGTGGTGATCAGCGGGTCCCCGGCGGTCGGCGCGCCCACGGCGGTCGGCACACCGGCGCCGGCGGTCACCCCCGCCGCCACCGCGGTGCCCGTCCTGGTCTTCCACGGCCCCGCCGCCGAGCAGCAGGACCCGGTCACCCGCGCCGCGACGGCGTTCCGGGAGATCGGCGCGGCCAACGGGATGACCGTCGACGTGTCGTCCGACCCGGCCGCGTTCACCGCGGACAACCTCGCCCGCTACCGCGGTGTGGTGTTCCTGTCGGCGGCGGGCGCGACGCTCTCCCGTGACCAGGAGGACGTCCTGCGGGCCTACGTGAAGGCCGGTGGCGGGTTCCTCGGCGTGGCCGACGCCGCCAAGGCGCAGCTGGACTCGTCCTGGTTCACCGGCCTGATCGGCACCCGCCCGCTGGGCAGCACCGCCACCCCCGAGGTGGTGAGCGCGGTGACCGCGAGCGGGGAGAACCCGCCGAACGAGCCCAAGGAGATGCTGACCGACGGCAAGCCGGAGACCAAGTGGCTCGTCCGGACGCGGACCGCGTGGGTCGCCTTCCGCCTGCCCGCGGCCGCCGAGGTGAACCGCTACTCGCTCACCTCGGCCAACGACGTCGAGGGCCGCGACCCCAAGGACTGGACGCTCCAGGGCTCCGCGGACGGCACGACCTGGACCGACCTGGACCGCCGGACCGGCCAGGCGTTCCAGGAGCGCGCGCAGACGCGGCTGTTCACCATCGCCGAGCCCCGGTCGTTCCAGCACTACCGGTTGAACATCACGGCCAACTCCGGTGAGCCGCTAACCCAGCTCGCCGACCTGCGCCTGTTCTCCGGCGACCCGACACCGCCGCCGACGCCCGGCGTGCACCGGTCCGTGGTGAACGTCCTGGACCGGCAGCACCCGGCGAACGAGGGCCTGCCGCTGAACGTCACGCGGTCCGACCGCTGGTACAACTGGGAGCCGAACCCGGTCGGCCTCGTGCACACCCTCGCCCAGGTCGAGGAGCGGCACTACGACCCGGGCCCGGGACCCAACGGCCCGTTCCACCCGGTCTCCTGGTGCCGCGATTACGACGGCGGTCGCTCCTTCTACACGGGCATGGGCCACACCGAGGACGGCTACGGCGAGGACGCCTTCCGCCGCCACCTGACCGGCGCCCTCAAGTGGACGACCGGTGTCGTGCGCGGCGACTGCCAGGCCACCATCGCGGCCAACTACGAGGTCGAACGGCTGACCGCGGCCAACCGGACCGGTCAGCTCGACCAGATCGGCGAGCCGCACGGCCTGACCACCACACCGGACGGCGCGGTGTTCTACGTCGGCAAGGCCGCCTGCCCGACCGGGCCGGTCGCCGACTGGGCCAAGCCCGAGGTCGGCCTCGGCTGCGGCACGATCCACCGGTTCGACCCGGCTGCCGAGCAGGTGAAGCTGCTGGCGACGCTGCCGGTCATGGGCAACCGCGGCAGCGGCACCGAGCTGGTCAAGAACGAGGAGGGCCTGCTGGGCATCGTGCCCGACCCGGCGTTCGCCGAGAACGGCCGGCTCTACGTCTACTGGATGCCGCACGACACCGTCGACCGGGCGAAGCGCACCGGCAAGCGGACCATCTCGCGGCTGACCTACGACCACGACGCGAAGACCATCGACCTGGCCTCCCGCGTGGACCTGCTGCAGTGGGAGGTCCAGCAGCACAGCTGCTGCCACGCGGGCGGCGGCATGGCGTTCGACGCCAAGGGCAACCTGTACGTCGGCTCCGGCGACAGCAACTCCTCGCTCGGCTCGCAGGGCTACTCCGGCAACAACTGGACCGCCGAGTGGGAGGGGCTGTCCTTCCAGGACGCGCGTCGCACGGCCGGCAACACCAACGACCTCAACGGCAAGATCATCCGCATCCACCCGGAGCCGGACGGCACGTACACGATCCCGGAGGGGAACCTGTTCCCGCCGGGCACCGCGAAGACCCGCCCGGAGATCTACGTGATGGGCGTGCGCAACATCTCCCGGCTCCAGGTCGACCCGGTCACCCAGTGGTTGACCGCCGCGTGGGTCGGCCCGGACGCGACCGTGCCCAAGCCCGAGCTGGGCCCGGCCAAGTACGAGACCGCGACCATCATCACCGAGGCGGGCAACCACGGCTGGCCGTACTGCATGGGCAACAAGCAGCCGTACCGGGACCGCAGCAACACCGATGCGACCGTGCTGACCGGGTGGTACGACTGCGACGCGCCGAAGAACACCTCGCCGCGCAACACCGGCCTGGTCGACCTGCCGCCGGTCAAGAACAACATGATCTGGTACTCGCCGAGCGGCGGCGGCCCGGTGTTCCCGGCCCGACCGGACGGCAGCGGCGTGCCCACCTACGACCCGGACGACGCCACGTACACGCAGCCGTACCTGCGCGGCGGCGGGCAGGCCGTGATGACCGGGCCCACCTACCACCGGGAGCTGGTCGACACCGACAGCGGTGTCGCGTGGCCGGAGTACTGGGACGACAAGTGGTTCATCGGCGACCAGTCGAACTCGGCCAACCGGATCGCGGTCACCGTCGACCCGGCCGGCGTGCCGACGGCCGCTCCCCCGGCGTTCGCCGAGAGCCTGCGGGCGATCATCCCCGGCGGGCTCGGCAACGACCGGCTGCAGAGCTGGATGGACGCGAAGTTCGGCCCGGACGGCGCGCTCTACCTGCTCGACTACGGCAGCGGGTTCTTCAGCCTGCACGCCAACCAGAAGCTGATCCGGATCAACTACCGGGGCGGCGAGCGGACACCGGCGCCGGCCGCGACGTCGGTCGCGGTGCAGAACAAGCCGCTGACCGTCGCGTTCACCGGCTCGCGATCCGGCGGCGCGGCGCACCGCTGGGAGTTCGGCGACGGCACGTCGTCCACCGAAGCCGACCCGCGCCACACCTACGCGGCGGTCGGCCGGTACCAGGCCAGGCTCACCGTGACCTACGCGGACGGCGAGACGGCGGTGGTGCCGCTGACCGTGGACGTCGGCTGCGCGGTCGCCGACGACCGGGACACGGTGTGGCTGGGCGACGAGGACACGGGCGTGGCCAACGCGGAGGTCGGCGGCGGCTGCACGGTCGACGACCTGATCGACGACGAGAGCACGTGGACCGACCACGGCGCGTTCGTCCGCCACGTCACGGCGGTCGCCGACCGGCTGGCGCGGGACGGCGTGCTCACCGGCCGGGAGAGCGCGGCGCTGGCCCGCGCCGCCTCGGCCTCGGCCGTCGGCCGGGACGGGAGCACCGGCTACGAGCCGATCTTCGACGGGACGGCCGAGTCGCTGCGCGGCTGGGTGCAGGCCCCGAGCGGGTCGTTCGCCCTCCAGCCGGACGGCTCGCTGCGCTCGTCCGGCGGGCTCGGCATGCTCTGGTACGCCCGCGAGCGGTTCGGCGACTTCTCGGTGCGGTTGCAGTTCCGCGACTCGTCACCGGAGGGCGTCCGGGCCAACAGCGGCGTGTTCACCCGGTTCCCGGACCCGCGCACCCCGCTCGCGGACCGGCCGCCGGACAGCTGCGGGACGGTCGGCTCGGCGCGGACGTCGCCCGCGTGGGTGGCGATCTACTGCGGGCACGAGGTGCAGATCTACGACGGCGCGAACGGCGAGCCGCAGAAGACCGGGTCGATCTACAACTTCGACCCGGTCGGGCCGCCCACGTCCGAAGTGCCCGCGAAGGGGGTCTGGAACGACTACGAGATCCGGGTCGTCGGTCAGCGCTACACCGTGATCCGCGACGGCGTGGTGATCAACGAGTTCGACAACGCTCCGGGCAGGCAGTCGTCCCGGCCGAGCGACCCGCCGACGGACCTGCGCCAGTTCGCCGAGGGCTTCCTCGGCCTGCAGAACCACGGCAACTCCGACGTGATCGACTTCCGCGACATCCGGGTGCGGTCGCTGTAACGGCTCCCGGCCGGCGCGCGACCGCGTGCGCCGGCCGGTCACCGCCGCGCCCAGGGAAGGTGCACCATGTTCCGACGTCTGACCGCCGGTGTGGCGGTTGCCCTGATGTGGGCCTCGCCCGCCGCCGTCCCGGCCACCGCGACGCCGTCCGCACCCGTCCAGGTCCAGGAGCAGGTGCTGACCTGGACCGCCGACAACGACACCACCCGCTACAAGACCGCGCCCGCCACCGCCGTGGCGGGCGAGACCAGGATCGTCTGGGAGAACAGCGAGGCCACCGGCAACACCACCGGCATGCCGCACACGCTGACGTTCGACACCTCGTCGCCGGGCTACAACCACGACGTGGACCTGGACGTCCTGGCCAACCCGTTCGACGCGCGGAACGGCAGGCACGAGGCCACCGTCACGCTCACGCCGGGCAAGTACCGCTACTTCTGCACCATCCCCGGCCACGGCTCGATGACCGGCGAGTTCACCGTGACCGCGGGCGGCGAGGACACCACGCCGCCGACCGTCACGGCCGACGTCGCCGGTGACCGGGACACCGCCGGGGCCTACGTCGGCAGCGCCACGGTGACCGTGACCGCCTCCGACGCGGGTTCGGGGGTCGGCGCCGTCGAGCACGAGGTGGACGGCGCCGGGTTCCGGCCCCACACCGAGCCCGTCCGGATCACCGCCGTCGGCGAGCACGCGGTGCGGTACCGGGCGACCGACCGGGCGGGCAACACCTCGGAGGTCGGCTCGGTGGTGTTCCGCGTGGTCGAGCCGACCTCGGACACCACGCCGCCCACCGTGACGGCCGCCGTCGCCGGTGACCGGGAGCCGGACGGCGACATCGTCGGCACGGCGACCGTGACCGTCACCGCGACCGACGCCGGTTCGGGCGTGGACCTGGTGGAGTACAAGCTCGACGCCGAACCGTGGACCGCGTACGCGGCGCCGGTCGCCGTGACGTCCCCCGGCGCGCACATGGTGCACTACCGGGCCACCGACGAGGCCGGGAACACCTCGCCCGAGGGCATGGTCGCCTTCACCGTCGCCACACCGCCCGCCGACACCGCGCCGCCCACGACGTCGGCCGCGGTGTCGGGTTCCACGGACCCGGACGGCCGCTACATCGGCCGGGCGACGGTGACGATCACCGCGACGGACGCGCAGTCCGGCGTCAAGCTCGTGGAGCACAAGGTGGACGGTGGCGCGTGGGCGCCGCACTCCGCCGCCCTCGTGGTCGACACCGCGGGCGCGCACACCGTCGCGTACCGGGCCACCGACAACGCGGGCAACACCGCGGCGGAGAAGTCCTCGTCCTTCACCGTGGTCGCGCCGGGAGCGGACGCCTGCCCGGACTCCGACACCAGGCCGACGGTGGTCATCGGCCGCGACGACACCGGGGTGCCGAACGTCGACACCGGCGACGGCTGCACCGTCAGCGACCTGGTCGACCAGCACGGCGAGCACCCCGACCACGCGGCGTTCGTCCGGCACGTCGAACTGGTCACCGACGACCTGGTGGCCCGGGACGTGCTCACCCGCAGGGAGCAGGCGGCGATCGTGCGCGCGGCTTCGCGATCCGACATCGGCAAGTAGTTCCTTCACACCAGCAGGGAGAACACAGATGGCTGGACGGACCGCCTCCGCGCTCGCGACCTTGAGCGCCATCGTCACCGCCTCCGCGGTCTGCGCCGCGCCGAGCGCGCACGCCGACCTGGTGATGCACTGCGTGGGCAGCGGCGGACCCGTCACGGTCCCCAGCGACCTGCTCGTGCCGGCGGGGCAGTCGTGCTCGTTGCGCGGCACGACCATCACCGGTGACGTGCGGGTGGCCGCGGGCGCGAACCTCGTGGTGCACGGCGGCACGATCAACGGCGGGGTGTGGGTCGCGGCGGACGGCTACCTCGACTCGACCGACACCCGGATCGACGGCGCCCTCACCCTGGCCGCCGGCGGGTTCGGCCTGTACCTGCGCGGCACCGACACCGGCGGTGTGGTCGTCGAGCCGAGGGGCACGGCCGCCATCGAGGGCTTCCTGTTCGCCGAGCAGGGCTCGAAGGTCGACGGCGGCATCACGGCGGGCGTCGGCGAGATCACCGTCACCGACAGCGAAGTCCTCGGCAACGTCAGCACGAACGGGACCTACTTCACCGACCTGCACGGCGCCTTCGTGGACGGGGCGCTGTCGGTGCTGAACAACTCGACCGGCAGCGTCGTGTGCGACAGCGCGGTGCAGGGCAGGGCCACGTTCGCCGGCAGCGTCGGCGGTGTGCAGCTCGGCCCGAACGGCGGCCTGGACACCTGCGCCTCCGGTGGCTACTTCGCCCGGGACGTCAGCATCTCGAACACCACCGGCGGGCGCACGACGGTGGACGACAACATCATCAACGGCGCGCTCCACCTCACCGCGAACGACCCGACGGCGGAGGTGGCGGACAACAACCGGGTCCGCGGCGGGATCGTCGGCGCTCACGACGCGCCCGGGGCGTCCGCTCTCGCCGCGGGCGTCCGGGGCACTGCCGCGGAGCGCGCGGCGGAGCGCCTGGCGCGGGCGGGTGACGCCGCCGCGGTGAGCGGCCGGGCCCGGCTCTGACGGCTCTCCCGGGCTCGCCTCTCCCGGGCTCGCCTCGGTCGGCGAGCCCCGGGAGGGCGGTCGGTCAGCCGGCGGCGTTCATCAGGTCCACCGCGCTGTGCTGGCGGGCCGCGTCGCTGCGCTGGAACGGTCCGGCCCACGGCTGGTCATAGGAGTCGCTGCTGGAGCGGTCCCTGGCGTGGGCCGTGTCCGCCTGCCGCTTGAGGTAGGCGGTGTACGGGCGGTCGGCCAGCGCCTGGTTGAGCTTGCCGAGGCCGCGCGCGAACGCGCCCTTGAAGGACGGGACGTCACCGCCGCCGCCGTTGTCGAACACGATCCCGCCGGGGTTGAGCGCGGCGTTCGTGGTCGAGGCGTTGGCCAGCGCGCGGGCCCGGTCCAGGTACGACCGGTCGCCCGTGGCGCGGTGCAGCTCGGTCAACGCGGCCAGCGGCACGCCCTGGTTGTAGCTCCACGGCGTCTGGCCGTTGTTGCGGCACGTCGACGTGACCAGGCCGTCGTTGACCAGGTTCGAGCCGTTGATCATCCCGCTGCCCTCGAACCACCGCCAGCCGTCCCGGGCCCGCTGCACGTGGGTCGTGTCGCCGGGCAGCCGGTTGTGCAGGGCGGCGTTGAGCTGGACGTAGAGCGAGTTCGCGATCGCGTTCTTGTAGGTCCGGCTGGACGTCCACCAGATGCCGCCGCCGCACACCGCGTCCCAGTACCGGTGGATGTGGTCGGCGCCGACGCGGGCCGTGTCGAGGTAGCGGCGGTCGCCGGTCAGGTCGTAGGCGGCGATCCAGGCCAGGCCCCACCAGGCGACGTCGTCGTTGTACTCGTTGATGAAGTTGCCGTCCCACGCGGTGCGGTTGAGGTCGTACGTGCGGGCGATGGCGTAGCGGTAGGAGCCCATGCCGCTGACCCGCGCGTTGTCGATGATCGCGTTGAGGGCGTTGGCGGCGTTCCACCAGCCCGTGGTGTCGAACAGGCCGGTGCCGAGGTTGTACCGCTGCATCAGCGCGGTGGCCGCGGCGGTGCGGCGGTCCCAGGCGTTCCAGGTGGTGCGGTACCAGCTCGTGCACGCGATGGTCGACGACCCGGTCGGCTGGGCGCAGGCGCGCAGCAGGCCGACGCGCAGGCCGACCCAGTCGTCCACGTTGTGCATGAGCGTGCGCCCGCCCGCGGGGGCCGTGACCTCGCCCAGCTTCGGCTGCCACGTCACGCCGGCGTCGAACGAGCGGTCCAGCCAGACCGCGCCGCCGCCGGAGAGCACCGCCCAGCCCATGGTCTCGGAGCCGTCGAAGTGCAGCTCCACCCGACCGGCGCCGACGGGCAGGGCCTGGGCGACCCGCTCCCCCGCCGAGAGCGCCGGGTCGCGCCCGTCGCAGTGCTGGTTGCAGATCGCGGCGAGGGTGGTCGGCGGGACCGCCGACGGCCGGGTCCGGGACCGGTGCGCGCTGGGTGGCAGGGCGGGGTCCCGGTCGTCGCAGTAGCTGTCGCACGCGACGGGCGCGGGTGGCGGTGGCGGTGCGGTCGCGGACTCGGCGGGAACGACCACAGAGGACAGGAGCAGGGACGCCAGGACGGCGGTGTTCGACAAGACGGTGTTCAGCACGGGACCTCCCCAACGGGAGTGGGTGGCCGACAGGGGTGTGAGAACGCTCTCACACCGAGGTTAGGAGCGGTCGGGACAGCGCGGTATAGACCATCCAGCCGACCCGTGCTGCGACGGGCGGTGACAACCGGGCAGAACCCGCGCGCGGAGGTCGACACCCCGGACATCCTGCCGCGAAGCTCGGACCACCGCCCGCCGCGGGCCTTCCACGTCCGTCCTGAGTGGACCGGTCGGCGCCCGTCGGCGCGGGCCGGGGTCCGTCCACGGGCGGTCAGACCAGCTGGGCGTCCAGGACCTGGGCCGAGAGCACGTGCTGGGTCACCATGGCGGCCGCACCGAGCACGCCCGCCTCCACCCCGACCCGGGACGCGACGATCCGCAGGTTCTCGGTGGCCAGCGGCAGGGAGCGGCGGTACACGGACTCCCGGACACCGGCGAGCAGCATCTCCCCCGCCTGCGCGACCATCCCGCCGACCACGACGAGCGACGGGTTGAACATGCTCACGCACGCCGCCAGCACGTCACCGATGTCGCGACCGGCCTGGCGCACGACCTGGCCCGCCTCGGGGTCGCCCGCCCGCACCAGGCGCACGACGTCCGCGGTGCTCGCGACGCCCACACCGCGCGCCTTCAGCCTGGCCACCAGCGCGGGACCGCCCGCGACCGCTTCGAGGCAGCCCGTGTTGCCGCACCGGCACAGCGCGTCGCCGCCGCCGGGCGCGTAGACGTGGCCCAGGTCGCCCGCCGCGCCGACCGCGCCCCGGTGCAGCACGCCGTTGCTGATGAAGCCCGACCCGATGCCGGTGGCGACCTTCACCACGATCATGTGCCGCTCGTCCGGGAACGCCGTCGCGTGCTCGCCCAGCGCCATCAGGTTGACCTCGTTGTCGACCAGCACCGGCACGCCCAGCTCGGCCCCCACCGCGGCGGGCACGTCGAACCCGTTCCAGCCGGGCATTATCGGCGGGTTGTTCGGCCGGCCGGACGAGTGCTCGACCGGTCCGGGCAGGCCGATGCCCACCCCCGACACGGTCGTCCCGTCCCCCGCGGGCAGCAGGTCGCGCCAAGCCCCGACCAGCAGCGGCAGGATCACCTCCGGCCCGTCGGCGATGTCGAGCCCGACCTCCTCGACCGCCAGCAGCCGGCACTCCAGGTCCGCCACGGCGACGGTGGCGTGGGTCGCGCCGACGTCGGCGGCGAGCACCAGGGAGGCGCGGGGGTTGAACGCGAACAGGCTCGCCGGGCGACCGCCGGTGGACAGGCTGCTGCCGATGTCGAGGATCAGCCCGGCGGCGAGCAGCGAGTCGAGCCGGGCGCGGACGGTGGAGCGGGCCAGGCCGGTCTCCGCCACGATGTCCGCCCGCGTGCGCGGCCTGCCGTCGACCAGCAGGCGCACCAACGCGGAGGGCGAGTCGGCGTCGAAGGGCCGGGCGCGTTCCATCCGCCCAGTCTCCCACCAGAGGGTTCTCGGCCCGTCGCGCGGTTCGCAGGGGTGGCTACCCCACCGCGGGCAGGCGGCTGGACGCGCGCATCCGCAGCCGGCGCGGCCGGATCACGGCGGCGGCGGCAGGGCGGACGTCCTCCTCGCCCGGCACGTGCTCCAGCCGCCACCGGGCCACGATCGACGCCAGCGCGAGCGTCGCCTCCATCAGGCTGAACTTGTCGCCGATGCACTTGCGCGCGCCGTTGGCGAACGGGACGAACGCGTGCCGCGCGGGCTTGCGGACCGGGTCCCAGCGGTCGGGGTCGAAGCGGTGCGGGTCGGGGTGCAGGTCGGGGTCGTGGTGGATCGGGTACGGGCTGTAGGCCAGCACCGTGCCCGCCGGCAGGGCGTGCCCGCCCAGCGTGGTGTCGGAGGTGACCTCACGGGTGAGGATGTACACCGGTGAGCGCAGGCGCAGCGTCTCGGTGACGACCCGACCGGTCAGCTCCAGCGCGGCGAGGTCGTCCGGGCCCGCGGTGCGTCCGCCCAGGACGGCGTCGACCTCGGCGTGCAGGCGTCGCTCGACGTCGGGGTGCCGCGCGATGAGGTGCAGCGCCCACACGAGCGTGACGGCCGTCGTCTCGCTGCCCGCCAGGTGGAAGGTGAGCATCTGGTTCACCACCTCGGTGTCGGACAGCGTCCGCTCCGCGCCGCTCGACTCCTCGTCGTACCCGGCGAGCAGCGCGGACAGCAGGTCGCCCCGGTCACCGCCCTCCGCCCGCCGGGCCGCGACGATCGCCTCCACCATCCCCCGGAGCCTGGCGTGCGCGCGGTCGAACCGGACGTTGACCGGGATCGGCAGCCTGGTCAACGCCCTGGGCATCATCATCCGCGGCAGCACGTCGGTGGCGAGCACGTCCGCGTCCTCCTGCGACTGCTTCAGCTCGGCGGGCGACAGCGTGTCGGAGAACATCGTGGCGGTCAGCACGTTCGTGGTGAGCATCGCCATCTCGGCGGGCACGTCGAGCACCTGCCCGTCCCGCCACACGTCGACCCGGTCGGCGACCTGCGCGGCCATTGTGCGGCCGTAGGCGTCGAACCGGCCGACGTGGAACGCGGGCTGCAACAACCGCCGCTGCCTGCGGTGCTCGTGGTGCGGGCAGGTGGACAGGTTGTTGCCCACCACTTCGCGCACCCGGTCGGCGAACGGGCCGCCCTTGTCGAACGTGCGGTCGTCCAGGAACATCTGCTGCGCCAGCCCGGCGTCGCACACGACGACCGCCTTGACCGGCCCCAGCGCGATGCGGACCAGCGGCCCCTGCCCGGCGAGCGAGCCGAGGAACCGCAGCGGATCGCGCATCATCGGCCAGGCGTGCCCGACCAGGGGCAGCCGACCCCGCGCCATGGGAATCCGGTTCGCTCGGTCCACTGGTGGCTCCTCCCGCATCCACCCCCATCGTGACCGGGTGATCACTGCGCGTCGACTACGGGAAGCCGATCGAGGCGTTCACGGATGAGCCCTCGGCGTCCCGGCAGACCCCGCCACCACAGGTGTGTTGGCGGCGGAGTTGTGCCTGTCGGCGACCGATTTCCCTTGTGCTCGACCGGTTCGGTCAAGTGGGCAAGGACGGAGTGGTAGTGGTCGAGGCGCTGGTGCGAGGGTTTCGGTGCATTCCACTTCGACACAGGACAGGGAAGGTGTGCCATGAGTGAGCAGTCGGCACCGGGCCGGGGCGTGGCAGCCGGGGTCAGTCACCGGTTCATCGAGACCAACGGCATCCGGATGCACATCGCCGAGCAGGGCGAGGGGCCGCTTGTCGTGCTGCTGCACGGCTTCCCCGAGACGTGGTACTCCTGGCGGCACCAGTTCGACGCGCTCGCGGCGGCCGGGTACCACGTCGTCGCCCCCGACCAGCGCGGCTACGGCCAGACCGACCGGCCGGAAGGCGTCGACCAGTACACGCAGCTGCACCTGGTCGGCGACGTCGTCGGCCTGATCGACGCGCTCGGCGAGGAGCAGGCCGTCCTGGTCGGCCACGACTGGGGCTCGCCGGTCGCCTGGAACACCGCGCTGCTGCGGCCCGACCGCGTCCGCGGCATCGTCGCGCTGGGCCTGCCCTACCTCCCGCGCGGCCCGGTGAGCGCGCTGACCGGGATGACGCAGGGCCTCGGCCCCGGCTTCTACATGAACTACCTGCAGACGCCCGGTGTGGCGGACGCCGAGCTGGCGCGGGACGCGCGGACCAGCGTCCTGCGCTTCTTCCAGTGGGGCTTCGGCGACTCGCCGCAGGCCGACGGGCCGAGCCTGCCGCTGGTGCCCGAGGGCGGCACGCTCTCCGACCTCCTCCCCGAGGCGGGCGCGCTGCCGGAGTGGCTGACCGAGGCCGACCTGGACGCCTACGCGGCCGACTTCGAGCGCACCGGCTTCACCGGCGGCCTGAACTGGTGGCGGACGATGAACGTCAGCTGGGAGCTCACGGCGCCGTGGCAGAGCGCGGCGATGACGACCCCGGCGCTGCACGTGTACGGCCAGCGCGACGGCAGCGTCAAGCTGCCGGGCCTGGACCAGCTGATCGCCAACCTGCAGATGCTCGTGCCGAACCTGACCGGCACGGTCGAGCTGCCCAACGTCGGGCACTGGACCCAGCAGGAAGCGCCGGAAGAGGTCAACGCGGAACTGGTGAAGTTCCTGGCCGGCCTCTAGACCCAGCCGCGGGGTCGGGCCGATCCACGCTCCCGGGACCCGCCGTCGCACTCGGACACCACGTCGAGTCGGCCGGCGGATCCCGGGAGCGTTCCGTCGTTCCCGGTGCGCGCAAGCTCCCTGTTCGAAGTGGACATGCGTCGACGCGACCATGCGGCCGGGTGTTCCGGCCGCATGGTCGCGTGGGGTTGGTGCTGTGGTGTTTGGGGTTAGAGGAGGGGGGTGTTGGGTTCGAGGCCGCAGAGGATGCGGCCGTAGGTTTCGAGGTTGGTGTTGGGGTGCAGGACGCCGTTGAGGTTGAGGGCTTGGATGTCGCGTTCGATGCGTTGCATGGGTTGGTCGGAGTAGATGGAGGAGCCGCCGCTGGCGGTGTTGAGGATGTCGACGGCTTCCTTGGCGCGCAGGCAGGCGGCGGCGGCGTCCATCTTGCCCAGGGCGCGTTCCTCCAGGGTCCAGGGTTGGCCGGTCTGTGCCTTGGTGTCGAGGCGTTCGGCGGCGCGGTGGACGTGGAATTCGGCTTCGTCGAGTTTGACGGCGGCCTGGGCGACCTGGATGTGGGTGATGGGGGCGTCGGCCTGGTGTTCGTAGTCGGTGTAGGTGATCTTGCGGTTGGGGAGGCGGTCGAAGAAGGCTTCGCGGGCGGCTTTGGCCATGCCCAGGGCGGAGGAGCTGGTGACGGCGACGGCGTGGGGGACGAAGGGCAGTTTCCAGGTCAGGGAGTCGGCGTTGAGCTTGGAGAGGTGTTGGCCGTGCATGAAGACGGGGAGCATGGGCAGGACGCGGGCGTGGGGGACGAAGAGGTTCTCGGCGATGGTGGTGACGCTGCCGGTGGCGCGCAGGCCGGCGGTGTGCCAGTCGTCGACGATGGTGAGGTCGGTCATGGGGATGGCGACGGTGGCGGGGACGTAGCCGCCGTCGTCGGTGGCCAGCAGGACGGAGTGGGTGTCCCATTGGCTGTGGGGGGCGCCGGAGTTGAAGTGCCAGCGTCCGTTGAGGATGACGCCGCCGTCGGTGGGGGTGGCGATGCCGCTGGCGTTGACGCCGCCGGCGATGCGGACGTTCGGGTCGGCGAAGATCTCGTCCTGGACCTCGTCGGGGAACAGGCCGGCCAGCCAGGAGCCCATGGTGAGGGTGGAGATGGTCCAGCCGACGGAGCCGTCGCCGCGGGCGAGTTCGGAGATGACGGCGGACACGGTGCGCACGTCGGACTCGTAGCCGCCGTAGCGGACCGGGACGCGCATCTTCATGATCCCGGCGTCGATGATGCCCTGGATCACGTCCTCGTGGATGACCCGGTGCTCGTCCTGCCAGGCGACGTGCTTGCGGATCAGGGGGACCAGGTCCGTCGCCCGGCCGACGAGGTCAACCTGCGGTGGCGCCTCACTGATCGTCATCTGCGCTCCTCGATACGAAGACGGGACTGTTCCGGCTGGGTGCCGACTCACCACCGGTTGGGAGCACTCTGGCACGGTGCCGCAATCGGGTACTTCTTCCACGTTGCGCACTTCCGGAAACACGCTGCAAAGGCGATCGGGATGCGCTATTGACATTCGTCCGACCGTGGGTGGCTTGCCCTTCCCGGTACAGTCGCCGCATGGACAAGCCGAAACCGGACATCGTGACGCTGGAAGAGTGGCGGCAGGCGCGGGACGAGTTGCGCGCGGCCGAGAAGGAAGCGACCCGGGCCGCCGACGCGCTCGCCGCGCGCCGCCGCCGATTGCCCATGGTGAAGTTCGACAACGGTTACGAGTTCGCCACCCCGGACGGCCCGAAGTCGCTCTTGGACCTGTTCGACGGTCGCGACCAGCTGATCGTCTACCAGTTCATGGACAACGGCCCGGACCGCTACTGCCCCGGCTGCACGTGGTTCACCGACAACATTCCCGCGAACGCGCCGCGCATGCTGGCCGACCAGGGCATCACCTGGGTCACGGCGTCCAACATGCCGCTGGAGCAGATCGAGCGGTACAAGGCGAAGATGGGGTGGGCGCTGCCCTTCGTGTCGTCCCGCGGCACGTCGTTCTCCGACGACTGCGACGCCGGTCGCGGTTTCATGCTGACCACGTTCCTGCGGGACGGTGACGACGTTTACCGGGCGTACAGCACCACGTCACGGGGAATCGAAAAACTGGTCTTCACCACCGGCGTCTTCGACCTGACGCCTTATGGTCGACAAGAGGACTGGGAGGATTCACCTGCCGGTTGGCCGCAGAACCCCACCTACGTCCTGCCGATCCCGATGGAATGGGACCATGTGTCCACCGGTTTCGGCAGCTACCGGTAGCGGTCGGCGACCGACCCGGAATTGTCGGAGAAGTCCGGTCCGACAACTCGGGGAGATCGCCTTATCCGACTTCGGCCCCGTCCGACCGGGGTTCGGCGTTCGCCAGGATCACCTCCGCCAGCCTCCGGGCCCGCTTGGCCGGACCGACCCGGCCGAGCGACTGGCCCGACGCGTACAGGCCCTCCAGGACCAGGGTGAGGTGGTCGGCCAGCTCGGCGGGGTGCTCGACGCCGAGCCGGTCGGTGAGGTCGCCGATGCTCTGCCTGATCCACGCCTTCGCCGCCATCGCGTTGCGGTGCCCGGGCAGCTCCGGGTCCCGGAACTCGGCCAACGTCCTCAGCAGCGCGCAGCCGCGGAACCGCTCCGAGGATATCTGCGCGTACACGAAGTCGAACAACGCCAGGACCTGGTCGCGGGGCTCCGGCCCGGCCGCCGCGATCACCTCCGTGTACATCGCCCGGAACTCCTGGTCCGCCCGCTCCACATAGGCCCCGACCAGGCCGTCCTTGGACGAGAACAGCCGGTAGAGCGTCGTCGGCGCGACACCGGCCTCGGCCGCCACCAGGTCGACCCCGGTGGCCCGGATGCCGTTGCGGGAGAACAGACCCTCGGCTACTCCCAGCACGTGGGAGCGGGTCTGAGCAGCGGTTCGACGCACGTTTCCCCCCGCGATTGCCATGTTAGGGATGGCTCCCTATAGTCTAGCTCGGCGACCGGACCGGGACCATCCCCGGACCACCCGCCACCGGAACCCCACGACCACACCCACGGACGTGACAGGGCCGGGACGGCACGCGCACCACCGAACCGCACGACGCGGGAGCAGGCGGGAACACGGGCACGGAGGCGGAACGACCCGCCCGTCCGACCGTCCCCACGCGACAGGACCACGCACCAGCCACACCACGTGACAGCGACAAGGAAGAAGTGCACATGAGTACCCAGCAAACGGCGCTGAGCCCCGGCAGGGCCAACCTGGTCCTGGCCACGCTGTTCCTCGGAATGTTCGTGCTGGGCAGCGGGGAACTGCTCGTGGTCGGCGTGCTGGACCTGATCGCCGCCGACCTGCAGGTCACCATCCCCGCCGCCGGCAACCTGGTCACCGTCTACGCCCTCGGCCTGGCCATCGGCGGACCCGTCCTGACCGCCCTGACCATCAAACTCGACCGCAAACTCGTCCTCATCGGCTCGGTCGCGCTGTTCGTCGCCTGCAACCTCGTCGCCGTGCTGACCCCCGACTACGCCGTCTTCATGATCGTGCGCTTCCTCATCGGCGCCTCACAAGGACTCTTCATCGCCGGCGCCTTCATCGCCGGCATGGCCGTCGTCGCCCCCGAACGCATGGGCCAGGCCATCGGCATCGTCGTCTCCGGCGTCTCCCTCGCCGGCGCCCTCGGCGTCCCCCTGGGCACCCTCGTCGGACAGACCCTCGGCTGGCGCGGCTCCTTCGTCGCCATCGTCGTCGGCGCCGTCATCACCCTGCTCGCCACCATCGCCCTGGTCCCCCGCGTCCCACCCGCCGGCGGCGGCGCCGCCCACCAGGCCAAGTACGCCTTCGCCCCCCGCGTCCTGGCCGTGCTCTTCCTCAACTTCATCGTCTTCTCCGCCACCTTCGCCGCCCTGACCTACATCGTCCCCTTCCTGCAGAACGTCACCGGCATCTCCGGCGCCTGGCTCAGCGCCTTCCTGCTCGCCTACGGCGTCGCCACCGCCATCGGCTCCTTCCGCGGCGGCAAATTCGCCGACTGGAACGCCTCCCGCACCCTCATCATCGGCTCCATCGGCCTGGCCGCATCCCTGCTGCTGCTCTACTTCGTCGGAACCGTCGCCTGGCTCGTCGCCCTCGCCCTGCTCGCCTGGGGCCTGTTCTTCTACAGCATGGTCCCCTCCCTGCAGGTCCGCGTCATCAGCCTCGCCGGCCCCGGCGGCCAACTCGCCCAATCCCTGCCCGTCTCCGCCGCCAACGTCGGCATCGCCCTCGGCGCCTTCGCCGGCAGCATCGCCATCGACAACTACAACGCCTCCGCCCCCATCATCGCCGCCGTCATCTTCGCCGTCATCACCATCGCCGTCGCCTGGGCCACCAGCTACCTCAAGCCCCCCACCGTCACCGACGACACCACCACCGCAACCCCCCAAACCGCAACCGAACCGGCGTGACCAACGTCCAAAGAGCACGGTGGTGACATCCCCCCGATCACGCCACCACCGCGCTCGCCCCTCGCACTCCGAACCGACCCCCCTCGGACGGACGCGACGACCGGGCCAGGCCGCTCCTGCGGCCTGGCCCGGTTCGCTGTGGCCCGAGCGCACTCGTTTCACTTTGACCGAGTTCAGCACTATCTGATCATTTGCGATCGGTTTGCTCGTTTGACTGGCCGAGGGAGTCGAGGTGGCCACTGTGCTGTGCGTCGGGGAGTCGACGGCCGTGCTCACCCCAGGCGAGCCCGGCCTGCCGGAAGAGGTCACCACCTGGCTGCGCGGCACCGGGGGCGCGGAGTCCAACGTGGCCTGTGCCCTGGCCGCGCTCGGCGTGCCGGTCGGCTGGGTGAGCGCGATGGGCGACGACCCGTTCGGCCGGGCGGTCGTCGGGGCCGTGGCCGTGGCCGCGACCGGCGTGGACGTGTCCCTGGTGCGGGTCGACGCCGGACGTCCCACCGGCCTCTACATCGAGGAGGTCGGCAAGGCGGGCAGCGCCATCACCGCGGCCCTCTCCCCTTCCTGCCTTGCACTGGTGCACGCCGTGCTCGACCACCCCGGCGTCACGACGTCCTTCGACGTCAACTGGCGGCCGGCCCTGTGGGGTGCGGACGGACCCGACACCCTCCGCTCCCTGGCCGCGAAGGCCGACGTCGTGCTGGTCGGTGACGACGAGGCCGGGGCGCTGTGGGGCGCGACGACCCCGGCCGCCGGCCGCGAGGTGCTGCCCGAGCCGCGAACCCTGGTCGTCAAGCAGGGCGCGGCGGGGGCGTCCGTGCTGCGAGCGGGGGAAGACCCGGTGTTCGAGCCCGCGCCGGCGGTGGACGTGGTCGAACCGGTCGGCGCCGGTGACGCGTTCGCGGCGGGCGGCCGGACGACCGCCCACCGGTCACACCCGACGTCCTACCTGCTCCACTGCTGGTTCGTGCCGCCGTTGCACGCCCGCTGCGCCACGGTCGCCCTGTCCGCAGTGGACGCGGAGGTCACGTCGAGGCACAGGGCGCTGTGCCTGGCGACCAGCCGGTGGTGGCCGCTGCCCGCGTTCTCCGCGTCCCACCGCTGGTTCGCGCCGTTGCACGGGTACTGCTTGAGCTGCGTCCCGGCCACCTGGCTCGCGCTCGGGATGTCCGCGCACTTGCCGCTGCGCCGGGCGGTCAGCGCGTAGGACGGCGAGGACACCGGGGTCACGGTGCCCGCGGCGGCGTCGATGGTCAGCTGGGACGCGTAGCTCATCGACATCGTGGTGCTGCTGGGGAAGGTCAGCGGCAGCCACACGTAGCGCGAGTCGTTGACCCGGCCGTCCCACGCGCCCGCCCACCGGTCGCCCAGGTACAGGTAGGACGTGGTCTGCGTGCCCTGGACCGGCAGCACGAACGCGGTCTGCGAGCCATAGGCTGTGCCGTCACCGATGTCGCGCAGCGCGCTCCACGTGCCCGCCACGCTGCTCGCCGTGGCGTACTTCTGCTGGTTCGGGTCCCAGCCGGTGGCGCCGGACGTGAGCAGGAAGTACACCCCGTCGCGCTTGAACATCGCGGGCGCCTCCCGCCACGAGCCGGCCCACAGCACGCGCACCCTGGACTCGACCTGCCGGTAGTCGGCGGTGAGGCGGTAGACGTGCAGGTCCGCGTTCTCGCGAGCGGCCGAGATCATGTAGCCGGCGCCGTCGTCGTCGCGGAACAGGGTGATGTCCCGCGACATGTGCCCCAGCGGGCGGAAGCTGCCGTGCCAGGTGTAGTCGCTGCCGTTCTCCTTGTGCGTCCACATCACGAAACGGCCGGTGGCGCTGTTGTAGATCACCTTCGGCCGTTCGATGTTGGCCACCGCCAGCCCGGCGTCGGATTGCTGCGTCAGCACGTCCCGCCGGATGCCGCCCCCGTGCGCGTGCACGACCGGCCCGCCGTGTCGACGAACTGCACTCCGTTGCTGATGGTGACCGGCGCCGCCGCGGCGACCGGCGCGAGCACCACCCCGAGCAGGACGAAGCCGAAAGCACACCCGAGCACAAAGCGCGACAGTTTCGCAAATGTTCGAAGAAGAACGTTCAGCGACGGGCGCGGGCCACCGGCGTGGTCGAGCCGCGTTCGCACAGCTCGGAGCTGAGCACGACCCGGCGCACGGGGCGGTCCGCTCCCCCGGTGAGGCGGTCCAGCACCAGTTCGACGGCGGTGCCGCCGATGGCGTACTTGGGCGGGCGCACGGCGGTGAGCGGCGGGTGGGCGAACCGGGCGACCTCGTCGTCGTAGGCGACGACCGCGAGGTCCGCGGGCACGCGCACGCCTCGTTCCTCGGCCCGCTGCACCAAGGACACCGCTTCGCGATCGGAGTGCACGACGAGCGCGGTGACGTGGTGCTCGGCGCACTGGTCCAGGACGCGGTCCACGTCCACGGCCCAGCCGGGCTCGTAGCAGGCGGCGACGAGCAGTTCCGGCACGGCGGGCAGGGACAGGGCGGTCATCGCGCGCCGCCAGCCCTCGCGGACGTGGCCGGTGGTGGGGCTGGAGGCGCTGGAGACCAGGCCGATGCGGACGTGCCCTTGACCGTGCAGGTGCCGCACGGCCAGTTCCGCGCCCGACGCGTGGTCCGTGCGGACCGACTCGACGTGCCGCCGGTAGGGGCCGGACACCGCCGAGCGCTCGACCAGGACGACGGGCACGGGCAGGGACGTCAGCCACGCCACCAGCTCCTCGGCGCCCTCGCCCCGGGTGGGCGGCGCGACGAGCAGCGCGTCCACGGCGCCGTTGCCGATCATCCACTCGACCTGGTGGCGGACGTCGTCCACCCGGTAGGACGCGCCGCGCAGCACGAGCCGCGCGCCGCTGTCGTGCGCCGCGTCCTGCGCGCCGCGGATGACCTCGGGCCAGTAGTAGTCCAGTGACGGCACGACCATGCCGATGGCGGACGTGGCGCCCGGACCGCTCCCGGCACCCGGCACGTCGGCGAGCCGGACGCCGCCGTGCACCCGTTCGACCAGTCCTTCGGCGGCCAGGCCGTTGACGTCCCGGCGGACGGTGACCGGGGTGACGCCCATGATCCGGGCGATGGCCGTGATGCGCAGGACGCCCCGGCCGGACAGGTGCTCCAGCAGCCACTGCCTCCGGTCCGCGGGCAGCATCGCGCTCCGGTCGACCGCCTGCGGGCTGTCCGTCATCACCACACCCCCTGATCGAAAGTGATCGTAACAAACGAAGCGAACAGTATTGCTCTCCGGTTCTGTCTGAGATTGACTGTTTTTCCTATTGACGTGGTGAAGTGATCGAGCAAGGAGGGCGACGGCGTGGATCAGCGCTTCGCGATCGGGCCGGAGCAGGTGCGGTCCCTGGGCACGGAGGACCTGCGGCGGCACTACCTGGTCGAGGACTTGTTCGCCGACGACGAGGTGCGCGCGGTCTACAGCCACCACGACCGGGTCGTGCTGGTCGGGGCGTTGCCGCGGACCGGGCCGCTGAGCCTGCCGACGTTCCCCGAGATCCGGTCGGAGCACTTCTTCGAGCACCGCGAGGCCGGGATCGTCAACGTCGGCGGTCCGGGCGCGGTGGTCGTGGACGGCGTCGAGCACCGGCTGGAACCGACGGCGTGCCTCTACATCGGGCGTGGCGCGGTGGAGGTGTCGTTCTCCTCCGACGACGCCACGACGCCCGCCGCGTTCTACCTCTTCTCCGCCCCCGCGCACACCGCGCACCCGACGGTGCTGGTCGAGCCGGGCGGCGGCACGGTGCGCGAGCTGGGCGACCCGCTGACGTCCAACCGCCGGACGTTGACGCAGTACATCCATGAGAACGGCGTGCGCAGCTGCCAGGTCGTGATGGGCGTGACGACGCTGCACGCCGGGAGCATGTGGAACACGATGCCCGCGCACACGCACGTCCGCCGCACGGAGGTCTACCTGTACTTCGACCTGCCCGAGGACGCCCGGGTGGTGCACCTGATGGGTGAGCCGACCGAGACCCGGCACCTGGTCGTGGCCGACCGGCAGGCCGTCATCTCGCCCCCGTGGTCGCTGCACAGCGGTGTCGGCACCGCGTCGTACAGCTTCGTGTGGGCGATGGCGGGCGAGAACCAGTCGTTCGACGACATGGACCCGCACCCCGTGGCAGGTCTGCGGTGACGCCCGGGGTCACCGGCCTGTTCGACCTGACCGGTCGGACGGCGGCCGTCACCGGCGCCGGTCGGGGCATCGGGCTCGCGGTGGCCCGACTGCTGGCGGCGGCGGGCGCCGACGTGGTCGGAGTCAGCTCGTCCATGCCGGAGGGCGGGAGCGCGGTCCGGGCCGCGGTCGAGGGCGAGGGGCGGGTGTTCACCCCCGTCCGCACCGACCTCGCCGACCCCGGTCAGGTGGCCGCGCTGGGCGAGCGGCTGGCCGGGATGGCGGTGGACGTGCTGGTCAACAACGGCGGGACGATCCGGCGCGCGCCGGCCGCCGAGCACAGCGACGCCGACTTCGACCACGTGCTGGCGGTCAACCTGCGGGCGACCTGGTCGCTGTCGCGCGACGTCGGCCGGGCGATGCTGGCGCGCGGGTCGGGCCGGATCGTCAACGTCGCGTCGATGCTCAGCTTCCAGGGCGGCATCACCGTTCCCGGTTACACCGCCTCGAAGTCCGCCGTCGCGGGGCTGACCAGGGCCCTGGCCAACGAGTGGGCGCACCGCGGGGTCAACGTCAACGCCGTCGCGCCCGGCTACGTCGCCACCGACAACACCGCCGCGCTGCGCGCCGACCCGGACCGCGACCGGTCCATCCTGGACCGGATACCGGCCGGGCGCTGGGCCGAGCCGGAGGACATCGCGGGCGCGGTGCTGTTCCTGTGCTCCCGCGCGGCCGACTACGTGCACGGGGTCGTGCTGCCCGTGGACGGCGGTTGGCTGGCCAGGTGACCGGGGTCAGCCGGGCGGCGGGGCCGTCGAGCCGCGCACGCGCAACGACGGCGTGATCACCACCCGGTGCGTCGGGCGGTCCGGTTCGGCCAACCGGGCCGCCAGCAGCGACACCGCCGCCCGCCCGATCGAGCGCCGGGGCGGTCGCACCGCCGTCAGCGCGGGCGTGAACAACGCCGCCACCTCGTCGTCGTAGGCCACCACCGACAGGTCCGACGGCACCCGCACGCCGCGCTGCTCGGCCCGTTGGACGAGGGCCATCGCCTCGGCGTCGGCGTGCACGAGCACCGCTGTGGTCCCGGTCGCGGCCAGCTGGTCCAGCACCTCGTCCAGCGCGGCGTCCCAACCGGACGTGGCGGGCCTGGGCACGGCGGCGTCCACAGCGGACCCCGGTTCCAGCCCCGCCGCCTCGCACCCGTCCCGCCAACCGTGCCGCACGTGCGGCGAGGTCGGGCTGTTCTCGCTGGTGACGACACCGACCCGGCGGTGGCCCAGACCGGCCAGGTGGTGCACGGCCATCGCCGCGCCCAGCGCGTGGTCGGTGACGACGGACTCCACCACCGCGTGCCGCGGCCCCGCCGTCACCGCGCGCTCGACCAGCACCACCGGCGTGTCGAGCGTGCTCAGCCACTCCAGCGTCGTCTCGGCGCTCGGGGCGGTCAGGCTCGGCGCGACGATCAGGCCGCACACGTCCTCGTTGTCCAGCAGGCGTTCCAGCTGCGGGCGGTCGTCGGCGCTCTCGTAGGACGACCCGCGCAGCAGCACCTGCAACCCGTGCCCGGACGCCTCCTCCTCCGCGCCGCGGACCACCTCGGGCCAGTAGTAGTCCAGTGACGGCACCAGCATCCCGGCGGCGCCCTGGCTCGCGCGCTCGACCGCCGCGTCGACCGGCCGCGCGCCGTGCGGCCCGGCTTCGGTGAGGCGGAGCGTCGCGCCACCGTGCACGCGGCGCAGCAGCCCTTCGCCCGCGAGGTGGGCGATGTCGCGGCGCAGGGTGACCGGGGTGACGCCCAACCTCTCGCTCAGGTCGGAGATCCGCACGGTGCCGTCGCGGTGCAGCGCCTCCAGGATGGACGCGCGGCGGTCGGCGGCGAGGGTGCGCGACTCGGGGTTCACGGCGCACCCACCCCAGCGGAACCGGTCCCCGTGCGCGCTCTCGTCACCGTTGGTCCTCCTGTCGTTGATCGCGTCCATTATGTCGCCGGCCGCCGAGGACGACGTGCCGCGACAGGCCGCGCCCGGCGGAGCGCCCGAGTCCGATCAAGAGGACGCCCTGTGACTCTTGACACGATCACTCGTGCACGTATTTACTCTTTAGCACTTCAAGCGATCAAAAGCGAAAGCAAGTGCGCACCGCTGTGATCGAACGACGTCCGACGCTGGAGGACGGGACCCATGCCGCCATCTTCGCCCGCGCCGACCGACGCTGCCGCCACCTGGACCCGCGACCGGTGGGCCGCCCTGGCCGACGACGTGCTGCGCGCGGTCCGCCCGCACAGCTCGCCCCGGCACGCGCGCATCGCCCTGCCCGGCCCCACCGGCGGGTACGGCGCCGACGTCGACGCGCTGGAGGGCTTCGCCCGGACGTTCCTGCTCGCCGGCTTCCGGATCGCGGGCGAGCGCGGCGCGGACCCGGACAACCTCGCCGAGTTCTACGCCGAGGGCATCGCCGCGGGCGCCGACCCGCACTCCCCCGAGCGCTGGGTCCGCCTGGACGAGCACGGCCAGGCCAAGGTCGAGGCCGCCTCCCTCGCGCTCACCCTCGACCTGACGCGCCCCTGGCTGTGGGACCGCCTGGACCCGGTGGTGCAGGAGCAGGTGGTGGACTACCTGGCGCACGCCGTGGGCGACCGGACGTACCCGCGGATCAACTGGGTCTGGTTCCGGCTGGTCGTGCAGACGTTCCTGCGCTCGGTCGGCGGCCCGTGGTCGGCCGACGACGTGGCCGACGACCTCGCCGCCCACGACGGCTTCCTGCGCGAGGACGCCTGGATGTCCGACGGCCACGAGCGGGCGTTCGACCACTACGTCGGCTGGGCGCTGCACCTCTACCCGGTCCTGTGGGCCCGCATGGCGGGCGCGGCCGACCTCGCCGGTGCCCGCCGCGAACGGGACGTCGCGCTGCTGGACCGCTTCCTGCTCGACGCCGTCCACCTGGTCGGCGCGGACGGCTCGCCGCTGATCCAGGGCCGCAGCCTGACCTACCGGTTCGCCGCCGCCGCGCCCTTCTGGGTCGGAGCCCTCGCCAACGTCCCCTCCACCCCGCTCGGCGTCCTGCGCCGGGCCGCGACGGGGGTGGTGCGCCACTTCGTGGACCGCGGTGCGCCCGACAAGAGCGGGCTGCTGAACCTGGGCTGGCACGGGCCGTGGCCGCGGATCGCGCAGTCCTACTCCGGAACGGGCTCGCCGTACTGGGCGGTCAAGGGGATGCTCGGCCTCGCCCTGCCCGCCGACCACCCGGTGTGGGCGGCCGACGAGCTGCCGCTGCCGGTCGAGCGGGGCGACTTCGTCCGGGCGGTCAGGGCGCCGGGCTGGCTGCTCAGCGGCACGGCGGCCGACGGCGTGGTCCGGGTCGCCAACCACGGCACGGACCACACCGTCCCCGGTGACACCAAAGGCGACTCCCCGCTCTACGCGCGCTTCGGCTACTCCACCGCCACCAGCCCCCTGCTCGACCCCGACAGCTGGGTCGACCCGCGGGACCAGGCCGTCGTGCTGGTCGACGCCGAGGGCCGCGGCACCCACCGGGCCGGGATGGACGTCGGCGGGGTCCGGGTCGTCGACGCGGACGGCGTGCCCGTCGGCGTCGGCTCGTCCGGCGGCGCGGTGCGCTGGTTCGAACCCGACGAGGTGCAACCGCACCAGCACGGGACGGGGTGGCTGGGGCGCAGCCACGACGCCGGGGCGATCACCGCGCGCTCCCTCGTCCGCGGCCCGTGGGAGGTGCGCCTGGTCCGCGTCGACCGCGTCGCCGAAGACCGCCCGCCGACGGCGCTGCGCGTGTCCGGCTGGCCGGTGGCGGGCGCGCCCGCCGACACCGACCGACCGCGCGCGCCGAGCGCCCTCGGCGCCGACAGGAGCCGATCGACGCTGGTCGCCCTGCTGGGCGACGTCACGGACTCGGGGGTGACGACCCGCGCCGACGCCAGTCCCCTCGGCCCGGTCGCCGCCGTCCCGTGGCTGCGCCACCCGGTCGTCGTCGGCGAGTGGTTCGCCGTCCTGGTGGAGCTGACCCGCGACCACGCGCCCTGGTCGGCCGAGCCGGGGGTCGAACTCCGGCACGACGGCCCGACGACCCACGTCACCGCCCGGTGGCCCGACGGCGCGCTGACCCGGGTCGCGCTGCCCTGACGCCCGCACCGCCTCGCCCGCTCCCCCGTGGCCCTACCAGGAAGTGAAGGAACCATGCAACGCAGGCACCCCCGACGGACCGTCATCGCCGCCGCCGTCGCCGCCCTCGCCCTCGTCGCCACCGCGTGCGGCTCGGGCGGAGGCTCCGACAGCGGTGGTCCGGTCACCCTGTCGATGAGCGCGTGGAGCCTGAACTCCACCCCGGAGTTCAAGAAGCTCGCCGAGACCTTCCACGCCCAGAACCCCGACATCACGGTGGAGTTCAAGGAGTACGACCCCACCAACTACGACACCCAGCTCACCGCCGACCTCGCCGCGGGCAGCGGACCGGACGTCTTCGTCCTGAAGACCCTCAAGCACTTCTTCACCTACCAGAGCGGCGAGCAGCTGCTGGACGTCTCCGACGTCGCCGGCGGGCTCGGCGGCGACGTCAACGGCCTGGGCAACTACGAGGTGGACGGAGCGACGTTCGCCATCCCCTACCGGCAGGACTCCTGGTACCTGTACTACAACAAGGACCTGTTCGCGAAGGCCGGCGTGACGCCGCCCGACGCCACGTGGACGTGGGCGCAGTACGAGACGGCCACCACCGACCTCGACACCGGGCTGAAGGCGGCGGGCTCCCCGGCGAAGGCCGCCTACCAGCACGTGTGGCAGTCGACGGTGCAGGGCCTGGCGCTGGCGCAGTCGCCGGGGGCCGAGCTGACCAGCGGCGACTACGGCTACCTCAAGCCCTACTACGAGCGCGCCCTGGAGCAGCAGGCGTCCGGCGAGCAGGTGGACTACGGCACGGCCACCACCAACACCCTCCAGTACCAGGCGCAGTTCGGCACCCAGCAGGCCGCGACGATGGTGATGGGCAGCTGGTACGTGGCCACGCTCGTCGCCCAGCAGAAGTCCGGCGACGCGCAGGCGTTCCAGTGGGGCTTCGCGCCGGCGCCGCAGCGCGACGAGAGCACCAAGGACAAGCCGGTCACCTTCGGCGACCCCACCGGCATGGGCATCAACGCCGGGATCGACGAGGGCAAGGTCGCGGCGGCCAAGAAGTTCCTGGCGTTCGCCGCGGGCGAGGGCGGCGCCGCGGCACTGGCCTCCATCGGCATCACGCCCGCGACGCTGTCGGACTCGGTGACGAAGGCGTACTTCGAGGTGCCGGGCGTGCCGACCGACGAGCTGTCCCGCTTCGCGTTCGAGAACCACGAGACCAAGGCGGAGAACCCCGTCTCCCCGATGACGGCCGCGCTGCAGAACATCCTGCTCGAAACCCACTCCGCGATCATGTCCGGCAGCACGCCGGTGGACGAGGCCCTCCAGCAGGCCGGGACCCGGGCGCGCGAGGAGGTCATCGAGGCGCAGTGATCCGCACCGCGGGTCCGGCCGGGAGGGCCGGACCCGCGCCGGTCCCCACGAACCCCACCTACGCAGGAGCACAACACCGATGAGCACCACGACGGTCGGCGACCCACCCGCGAGCGCGGTCCGCGCGAAGCGGTGGCACAAGGCGCGCCGGTCGCTGGAGGGCGTGTCCTTCATCCTGCCGAACTTCCTCGGGTTCGGCCTGCTGACCCTGGGCCCGGTCGTCGCGCTGTTCTACATCTCGTTCACCAACTGGAACGTGTTCGGCACGGCCAAGTGGATCGGCCTGGACAACTTCACCCGCCTGCTGGCCGACAAGAGCTTCCACCGGGCGCTGCTCAACACCCTGTACTACTCGGCGCTGCACATCCCGCTCACGCTGGTGCTGTCGCTGGGCCTGGCCCTGCTGCTCAACCGCGAGCTGCGCGGCGTGGCCTTCTTCCGCACCGCCGCGTTCTTCCCCTACATCACCTCGATCGTGGCCATCGCGATCGCGTGGAACCTGCTGTTCAGCAAGGACGCCGGTCCGCTGAACCAGATCCTCGGCCTGTTCGGGGTGGACGACCCGCCCGGCTGGACCGCGTCGTCGGACTGGGCCATGCCCGCGGTGATCATCGTCGGCGTGTGGCGGGAGATGGGCTACTACATGCTGCTGTTCCTGGCCGGGCTGCAGACCGTGCCGCCCGAGCTGCACGAGGCCGCGCGCATCGACGGCGCCACCGCCTGGCAGCGCTTCCGCAACGTGACCCTGCCGTGCCTGCGCCCCACCACGTTCTTCGTCACCGTGATGCTCACCATCGGCAGCTTCAAGGTGTTCGACCTGATCCTGGTGATGACCAACGGCGGGCCCGGCCAGTCCACGCTGGTGCTGTCGCAGTACATCTACCAGAAGGGCCTGGTGGAGAACCGGTTCGGCTACGCCTCCGCGATCTCCGTCGTGCTGTTCGCGCTCTGCATGCTGGTCACCGTCGTGCAGTTCGCCGTCAACCGCAGGAGGGCCGCATGACCGCGCTGGACGACCACCGCGTCGGCAGGGGTTCGTTCCCGGTCGGCAAGGTGCTGGGCTACGCGGCGCTCGTCGTGGCGGCGGCCGCGTTGCTGCTGCCGTTCTTCTGGATGGTCTCCTCGTCGCTGAAGACCTCCAACACCGTCTTCACCAACCCGGTCACGTGGTTGCCGGACGTGCCGCGGTGGCGCAACTACCTGGAGATCTGGCGCGTCTCCGACATGCTGGTGTGGTTGAGGAACACCGTCGTGCTGTCGGTCGTGGTCACGTTCCTGCAGCTGTTCACCGGCAGCTTCGCCGCCTACGGGTTCGCCAAGGCCCGCTTCCCCGGCCGCAACCTGCTGTTCGTGCTCTACATCGGCACGATCGCCGTGCCGTGGCAGGCGTACATGATCCCGCAGTTCATCTTCATGTCCGAGATCGGCCTGACCGACACGCTCTGGTCGATCATCGCGCTCCAGGCGTTCGGCGCCTTCGGCGTGTTCCTGATGCGCCAGTACTACGCCACGATCCCCGACGAGCTGTGCGAGGCCGCCCGCGTGGACGGCCTGAGCGAGTACGGCATCTACTTCCGGATCGTGCTGCCGCTGTCGGTGCCGGCGCTGGCCAGCCTGGCGCTGCTGACGCTCGTGACGACGTGGAACGACTACCTCGGGCCGCTGATCTACCTGCGCGACCCCGACCTGTGGACGATCCAGCTCGGCCTCAAGACGTTCGTCAGCGAGTACAGCGCCGAGCACGCGTTGATCATGACCGGGTCGGTGCTGTCCGTGCTGCCCGTCGCGATCGTGTTCCTGCTCGGCCAGAAGTACTTCGTCCAGGGCATCGCCACCAGCGGCATGAAGGGTTGAGCACCGTGAAGCACGAGACCTACGACCGGGTGTTCGGCACCGCCTACACCCTGCTGGCCACCAGCGCGCTCGTCGTGGGCGCGACCGCGCCGCTGCTGGCCGTCCTGCTGCTCACCCCCGTGACGACGACCTGGCCGCTGCTGCTGCCGACCGCCCCGCTGCTGGGTCCGGCCGTCGCCGCCGCCCACGCGGTGTTCACCGCCGCCGCGCGGGACGGCGGCGCGCCCGTCGTGCGCGGCTACCTGCGCGCCTGGCGGCAGCACGCCCGCCGCGCCCTGGCGGTGTCCGGCGCCGCGACCGCGCTGCTGCTCGTCGTGGCGGTCGACATCCGCGCCGCCTGGGGCACGTCGGTCGGCGCCGTCGCCATCCCCGTCCTGGCCGTCCTCGCCGCGCTCACCACCGTGACGGCCCTGGTCGCGCTCACCGCCGTGGTCGAGCGCCCCGACCTGCCGGTCCGCCGGCTCCTGCCCGCCTGCCTGGCCCTGGCCGTGCGCGCGCCGCACTTCACCGCCACGTCGCTGGTCGCGTTGTGGGTGCTGGCAGCCGCCGTGACCGCCGCGCCCGTCCTGGCGGTCGCCCTGCTCACCGGCCCGGCGCTGTACGTGGTCTGGGTGGGCAGCCGCGCGACCCTGCAGCCCGTCCGCACCACGCCCTAGCCCACGCGCCGTCCCCGTCACCCGTCCCGAGGGAGAAACCTGTGTCCGCGGAAGCCGACCGCGCCGTGCCCGTCACCACCGACGTCCTGGACGCGGCCTGGACCGCCGCCGTGGCGACGGTGCGCGGCAACCTCGCCGACTTCGCCGCCTGGTACCCCGACGACACCACCACCGCGGGTGTCTACCGGCCGCGCACCGCCCGTGACGGCCGGCCGGAGGGCTCCAACGTCGGGTGGACCACCGGCTTCTGGCCGGGGATGCTCTGGCTGACCTGGGAGGGCACCCGCGACGACGACGTGCTGGGCGCCGCCCGCGACCAGGTCGACGCCTTCGCCGACCGCGTCGCCGACGGCGTCGACCTCGACACCCACGACCTGGGCTTCCTCTACACGCTCTCGTGCGTGACGCCGGCGCGGCTGTTCGACCACCCGCGCGCCCGCCGCGCCGCCCTGGACGCCGCCGACCACCTGATGACCCGGTTCCTGGAACCGGCGGGCATCGTGCAGGCGTGGGGCGACCTCACCGACCCGCTGCAACGCGGTCGCACGATCATCGACAGCCTGATGAACATGCCGCTGCTGTACTGGGCGGCCGAGACCACCGGTTCCGCGCGCTACGCCGAGGCCGCCGTCCGGCACACCGAACAGCTCGAACGCCACATCATCCGCCCGGACGGCACCACGTTCCACACCTACTACTGGGACGCCGACAGCGGCGAACCGCTCAAGGGCACCACCGAGCAGGGCCACGAGGACGGCTCGTGCTGGGCCCGCGGGCAGGCGTGGGGCGTCTACGGCTTCGCCCTGGCCCACCGCCACACCGGACGACGCGCGTTCCTCGACGCCGCCCGGCGGTGCGCCGACCGCTTCCTGACCCGACTGCCCGAGGACCGGGTCGCCTACTGGGACCTGGTCTTCACCGACGGCAGCGACCAGGAACGCGACTCCTCGGCCGCCGCCATCGCCGTCTGCGCGCTCGACGAGCTGGCCGACCAGCTCGGCGGCGACACCGCCGCGCCGCGCTACCGCGCCGAGGGCGACGCCATCCTGGCCAGCCTGGCGACCGGCTACTCCACCGCGCACGACGGCACGTCCAACGCCCTGCTGCTGCACGGCGTCTACGACAAGCCCAAGAACGTCGGCGTGGACGAGGGCAACCTGTGGGGCGACTACTTCTACCTGGAGGCGCTGCTCCGCCGACGTCGGCCCGACTGGCGGAGCCCCTGGTGACCGCCCCTCGGGTGACCCTGGTGTCGGACACGGAGTTGGACGCGTCCGCGTTGTTCTTCGTGTCCTACGACGGCGTGGTGAACAACAACTTCTTCCAGCAGGACGCGCTGCTCACCCACGCCGGGCTCCAGTACGCCACCTGGTACACCGCCAGTCGGCACGCCGTCGTGGCCCGCCGACCGCTCGACGGGCCGTGGGAGCACGTCCCGCTGCCCCACCGCCTGCGGGCCGACGACTCCCACAACGTGATCTCGCTGGGAATCTCGCCGACCGACGGCGCCCTGCACGTCGCCATGGACACCCACGACAACCGGATCTTCTACACCCGGTCCGCGCCGGACGTGGCGACGCGGCCGTGGACGCCCTCGGTCTTCGGGGAGGTGCGGCGCACCCTGGGCGGGCTCGACCTCGGCGACATCACCTACCCGCAGTTCCTCGTCACGCCCGAGGGGGCGTTGCAGCTCAGCTACCGCACCGGCCGCTCGGGTGACGGCGTCAACGAACTCGCCGAGCACACCGGCGGCCGGTGGCACGCGCTCGGCGCGTGGTCCTCCGCCACCGGCGACTACCGCGCGCCCAACGGGGCGGTGTCCACCACCCGCAACATGTACCTGCACGGCCTGGTCTACGACCGGCGCGGACGCCTGCACACCGCGTTCACCTGGCGCGAGGGCGACGCCGCCGTGCTGCGCGACCGCGGCGGCCTCGCCAACCACGACACCGGCTACCTCTACAGCGACGACCGGGGCCGCACCTGGCACGACGACACCGGCGCGACCTCGGGGACCACCGGGGGCGAGCCGGTGGGCGTGTCCTCCCCCGGGATCGTCGTCGACCCGCTCGGGCCGGACCACGGGTTGATGAACCAGGAGAGCCTGGCCGTCGACTCCACCGGCGCGCCGCACGTGCTGATCAGCTACGTCCCCGACCACCGCGTCACGGACTACCCGCGCGACCGCGCGCGGCACGGCCGGGTGTTCCACCTCCGGCGCGGCCCGGGCGGCTGGATCAAGCAGCAGGTCCCGGTCCCGCCCGGCAGCACTCAGCGCACCAAGCTGGTCCTCGACCACGCCGACAACGCCCACCTCGTCATGCCGAGGGGCCGGATCGTCACGGCGAGCCGGGCCGCCGGGTGGACCGACTGGACGACCGCCTTCGACCCCGCGCCGCTGCGCGCGTTCGGGGAGGTCAACGTCGACACCTCGCGCGTCGCCGTGGACGGCGTCCTGTCGGTGCAGTACCAGCGGACCTCCACCGGCGCCACGCCGTCACCGATCCGGGTGGCCGACTTCCGCCTCGGCTGACCTCCGGCTCGGCCGGCCGCCCTCACCCGTCGTGCGCGCCCCCGCCCAACGTCTGCCACACCGCCACCACCGAGCCGCCGAACGCGCACCCGGTGCCCAGCACCACCAGCGCCGACACGCCCAGCAGCCAGCCGAGCAGCAGCAGGGCGAGGCCGGTGACGGCCAGCGCCATCCACTGCCACACCGGTCGCCGCACCGGTGACAGCGTGCTCAGCGCCACGGCCAGCGCCGGGTCGGTGGCGGTCAGCTCGCGCTCGATCTCGTCCAGGAGTCGCTGCTCGTCGTGGCCCGCTGCCGCTCCCATGCTCGGACACCTCCCGTGCGCCGTCGTGTCACCGGGACCGCACGGCGTCCGCCGCGTTCCGGTCGTCCGGCTCCGGGTTCCCGCCGGCCGCGGTCGGGAACCTCCTCCGAACACCGCGGGGAGCCGCGTTCGGGTGATGCCGCCGGGGACACGCCGGCCGCCTGGGTCGAGGTCGACGAGCTGGAGAACGAGGCCGACCAGGTCTACCGGCGGCTGCTCTCCGAGCTGTTCAACGGCCGGCGCGACGCCCTTGAGGTGATGAAGCTCAAGGACGTCGTGCACTCGATCGCGGTGAAGGAATCCTCATGCTCACCGCCGGGCTGGTGCTCGCCCTCGCCTTCGACTTCACCAACGGCTTCCACGACGCGGCCAACCCCATCGCCGGCGCGGTGTCCACGCGTGCGCTCACGCTGCGCGCCGCGCTGGCCGGGGCCGTGCTGGCCTCGGTCACCACGGTGCACTGGGCGGGCGTGCTGGAGAAGGTCGTCCTGCCGATGGTGATCTCGCCGGTCGTCGGCCTGCTGCTCCGTGCCGTTCCGGGTGATCGTGGCCTGCGCGCCGGCGCTGGCGGCGGGCACCTGCTCGGGCGGGCTGCGGTTCATGCGCACGCTGGGCAGGCGGATCTTCCACCCGACCCCGCCGCACGGCTTCGCCGCCGAGCTGTCCGCGTCCTCGGTGCTGCACCTGACCGTGTTCGCGTTCCACGCGCCGATCTTCACCACGCACGTGATCACGTCGGCCGTGATGGGCGTCGGCGCGACCACCCGCCGCTCCGCGGTGCGCTGGTCGGTGGCCGCCGACATCGCCAAGGGCTGGGTGCTGACCCTGCCCGGCTCGGCCGCCGTCGCCGCCGCCACCTGCGGCGTGGTGGCGCTGCTCTGAGGGAAGACCGGCCGTGGTGGCGTGCTGCCCACCACGGCCGGTCACCCGATTACGGCGCCCAGGGCGCGGCCAGCGCCCAACTGCTGTCGGCGGTGAGGGTCTGCGGCCGGTTGAAGCCCGCATCACCGCCCGACGAGATGAAGACCTGCGACTCGTAGTGCCGCAGGAACCACCCCGGCTGGTTGATCGACTCGAACGTCACGCCGGCGCCGCCGACACCCGGCCGCGCGCAGAACGTGGCATCGGCCCGGAACAGCGCCGAGCCGTCGTCGGGCGAGTTGCGCACCCGGCTGTCGGCGTGCCGCAGGAACTGGCCCGGGAAGTTGACCGACTCGAACGAGTAGCAGGACGAGTCGGCCAGACCGCGCCGGACCGTGTAGGTGGCGTCGGCCTTGAGCAACGCGCTGCTGCCGCTGCTCACCACTTCCGTGTAGGCCAGGCTGCCGGCGTGCCGCAGGTACTTGTCGGTGTGGCCCCACGTCGTGACCCGCAACGACTGGCGCACGTTCGTGGCCAGCAGCACGGAGCTGCGCCACAGCGCCGGGTCGGCCGCGTTCCAGGTGGCGTCGGCGGCGAAGCCGGTCGCCGAGTCCCAGGGGTTCGGTCCGCCGCTGCGGGCCAGGTAGGCGTTCTCGGCGTAGTGGCGCAGGTAGGCGCCCGGGAAGTTCAGCGACTCGAACGACGTGCCGCCCGCCGCCAGGCCCGGCCGCGCGCACCAGGTGGCGTCCGCGGCGAACGAGCCGCCGGTGTTCGCGTCCAGCCGCACCCGGCTGTCGGCGTGCCGCAGGTAGCGGCCCGGCTGGTTGACCGACTCGAACGAGTGGCAGCGCGCGTCGGCCAGCCCGGTGACGGTCCGGAACGACGCGTCCTGCCGGGCGCCGTCCGCGCTCCCGGCGCCGATCACGTCGGTGCGGCCGGCGGAGTTGGCGTGCCGCAGGTACCGGTCGGTGTAGCCGGGCGTGGTCACCCGGAACGACCGGACGTGCCCGGGGGTGAGGCGCACCGGCGAGTTCAGGTTGCGCGAGGCGTTGATCAGCCCGGCGTGCGCGGCGCGGACCTGGTTGGTGTCCACCTTCTGCACGCGCCGGTCGTAGGTGAACAGGCCGTTGTACTCGCCCTCGACGTCGGTGATCTCCGTGTAGATGTACGCGGAGACGCCCTTGGTGGTCATCAACTGCTGCACGTCGCGGACCATGCCGGTGTAGCGGTCGTTGAGCTGCGCGGTGCTGAAGACCTGCTCGTAGGCGAAGAACTGGCCGTTGGGGCTGTACTCGTGACCGGGGTTGCGCAGCCCGATCCCGCCGAACTCGCCCAGCACGGAGAACCGCGACGCCGAGGGCCGCGGCGCGTCGGGCCCGGTGTAGACGTGCCAGTCGATCATGTCGCCGGTCCCGGGGTCGCCCTTGGAGGCGCAGCAGTTGTAGCCGCTGTGCGCGTTCATCAACCGGGTCGGGTCGTGGTTCTCCAGGCTCGTGGTGACGCGCTGGGTCTCGGCGAGGTTCCACTCGCCCCAGCCCTCGTTGAACGGCACGTAGGCGATCACGGCCGGGGAGAACCGGTGCTCGTCGACGATCTCGCGGGCCTCGGTCTCGAACTGGGCGATCTGCGCCGGCGTCCGGTTGGCGTCGAACGCCTGCGTGGACGGGACGTCCTGCCACACCAGCAGGCCGAGCCGGTCGGCGTGGTAGTACCAGCGGGCCGGTTCCACCTTGATGTGCTTGCGGACCATGTTGAAGCCGAGGTCCTTGTGCTTCTGCAGGTCGAACGCCAGCGCCGCGTCGGTCGGCGCGGTGTAGAGGCCGTCCGGCCAGAAGCCCTGGTCCAGCGTGCCGACCTGGAACACGAACTCGCCGTTCAGGGTCGGCCGCAGGACGCCGTCGACCACCTTCTTGCCCACCTCGCGCATGCCGAAGTAGTTCACCACCTGGTCGACGGCGCCGCCGGAGGCGTTGCGCAGCGACACGCGCAGGTTGTACAGGTACGGGTCGTCGGGCGACCACCGCCGGGCGTTGGGCACCGGCACCGAGAACTCGGTGAACCCGCCGCTGGCGCTGCCCACGACGGTGGAGCCGGCCATCGCCTCGGCCAGCACGGTGTGGCCGGTGACGTCGCCGCGGGTGAAGACCCGGACCCGGGCGGTGTTGTTCGCCAGGTTCGGGTGGACGTCCACGGAGTAGATCGAGGACGCCGCCGTCGGCTCCAGCCAGACGGTCTGCCAGATGCCCGACGACGGCGTGTAGAAGATGCCGCTCGCGTTGTTGGTCTGCTTGCCGATCGGCTGCTTCTCGCCCCGGCCGTCGGTCGGGTCGTACACGCGCACCACGATCTCGTTCGTGCCGCCGTTGAGCTGCGGCGTGATGTCGACCTCGAACCGGTCGTAGCCACCCTTGTGCGTGGTGACCTGGGCGCCGTTGACCCAGACCGTGGCCTCGTAGTCGACCGCGCCGAAGTGCAGCTGCACGCGCCGCCCGGCCCAGGACTGCGGGACGGTGAACGTGCGGCGGTAGAACATCAGGTCGCGGTTGTCGTTGCGCATGATGCCGGACAGCGCCGACTCGATCGGGTAAGGCACCAGGACGCGCTCGGGCAGGGTCTGGCCGAGCGGCGGCGCCGCGTACCGGTTGACGTTGCCCGCGCCGTCGGTGGCGGGGTTGAGGAACTGCCACTCGCCGTTGAGCGACTGCCAGTCCGGACGGGTCATCTGCGGGCGGGGGTACTCCGGCAGGGGGTTGGTGGTGGACACCTGGCCGGTCCACGGCGTGGACAGCGGCGGCGTCTTCGGCACGACGGCGGCCGAGGCGGGCGCGACGGCGGCGAGACCGCCGAGCACGGCCAGCACGGCCGCCACGGGGGCGACGAATCGGTGCATCGGACTCCTTCGGGAGGGAGGGGAGGTCGGGCGGCGGAGGGTCAGCCGAACACCCGGAGCTCGTAGACGCGCGCGGCGGCGTCGGCCCCGTTCGTGGCGGTGGTCACGTCCAGTCGCGCGTACCGGCCGGACACGCCGGTGACCGGGTGCGCGCTGGTGGCCGCGGTGTTGTCGGCGACCTGGACGACCCGCCGCCAGGTCACGCCGTCGTCCGACACCGACAGGGTGAACGCCCTGGTGTTGAACGCGGCCTGCTCGCCACCCGCTTGGGCGTGGGCGACCTCGAACCGGCTGATCGACCTGGTCGCGCCGAGGTCGACGCGCAGCCACGGACCGGCCGCGCTGGAGCAGAACTTGTCGGAGTTGCCGCCGTTCACCGTGCCGTTGACCGCCTTCTCGGGGCCCTCGGTCGGCGAGCAGGGCGTCGAGCCGGTGGCAGGCCGCCCCTGCGCCAGGTTGGTCCCGCCCGCGGTGGCCGGTTGGACGGACAGGTCGTCGAACGCCGCGGCGGCGTTGTACACCCGCACGCCGTTCGCGCCGCTGCTGTGGGCGGCGTCGGTGACGCTGATCCTGGGCGTGGCCATGTCGTCCACGAACACCTTGATCGACGTGCCCACGGCGGTGACCCGCATCCGGTGCGCGACGCCAGGGGTGACGGTCAGCGGCGCGGAGCCCAGCTGGGTCCAGGAGTTGTCCGCCCGGCCGAGGACCACCCGCCCGGCGGGGCTGATGCCCGCGTAGTAGCCGGCGTAGCTGTCGGCGCCGACCGCCGGCCTGGTGGCGCGGAAGACCAGGCCCGCGTCACCGCCGCCGGACGTGACCGTGACGGCGGTGTCCTGGGTGAAGTCGGCGAAGTTGGTGTCCAGCAGCGCCTTGCCGCCGGCCGACGAGCCCGTGCGGTACTGCCCGCCGGTGGCCGTCCACGTGCCGCCGTAGGTCTTCCAGCCCAGGGCGTTGTCGTCGGAGAAGTCGTCCTGGACCCGCATGGCGACCCGGCGGATCGTGCCGTCGGCGTTGAAGTGCATGCGGTCGTAGGCGAGCTGGCGGTGGTTGCCGTCGGTCTCGCTCAGCGGCCGGCGGTGGTAGACGACGTACCAGGTGTCGGTGCCCGGCACGTTGATCACCGAGTTGTGCCCCGAGCCGCGCGCCACCGCCGGGTCCTGCGCGAGCACCTTGTCGAGCTTGGCGAACGGCCCGGTCGGCGAGTCGGAGATCGCGTAGGACACCGAGTAGTCCGGGCCGGTCCAGCCGCCCTCGGACCACATCAGGTAGTACCTGCCGTTCCGCTTGAACATCTGCGGGCCCTCGACGTAGCCCGACGGCGTGATCTCCTTGTAGGTGCTGCCGTCCGGGAACGTGCCGATGCTCGTCATGTCGGCGTTGAGCTTGACCACGTTGGCGTGGCTGTGGCCGCCGTAGTACATGTACGCCTGACCGTCGTCGTCGATGAAGACGTCCTGGTCGATGGGCTGCGCGCCGTTGTGGAACTGCGAGACGAGCGGGCGGCCGATGGCGTCGCGGTACGGGCCCTCGGGCCGGTCGGCGACGGCCACGCCGATGCCGCCGAGCTGCGAGTTGTCCTGGATGTCGTTGGCGGCGAAGTACAGGTAGTACTTGCCGTTGCGGGTGATGGGGGCGGGCGCCCACACCGCGTACTTCGCCCACGAGACGTTCGCCACGGTGAGCACGTTGGGGTGCTTGGTCCAGCGCACCAGGTCGGTGGAGGAGAACGCGTCGAGGTAGGTCTGCTCGGCGTAGGTCTTCGAGGTGGTCGGGAACACCCAGTACCGGTCGCCGTACACCGCGACGTCCGGGTCTGCGTACCACCCGTCGGTGAACGGGTTGCCGGCCACAGCGGTCGGCAGGTCGGGCGCCGCGGCCGCCACCGCGGGGGGTGGCGGCGCGGCGACGAGCAGCCCGGCGAGGACTGCGCCGGTGAACCAGGGCAGGGAAGCGGTCGACATCGGCAGCTCCAGGTTCTGGTAGCAGGGGACTATCTGTCTGGCGCCTTGGCCAGCGAGCGCTGGAGCACGACCACCACCAGCAGGAACGCGCCGCTGACCACGGACTGGTAGTTGCTGTCCAGCGTGCCGATCTGGTTGATCACGTTCTGGATCACGGTCCGCAGCGCCACGCCGATGACCGTGCCCAGCACGGTGCCGAGGCCGCCGGTCAGCAGGGTGCCGCCGATGACGACCGCGGCGATGGCGTCCAGCTCCAGGCCGACGCCGATGACGGTCACCCCCGACTGGAGGTAGGCCGCCGTCATCGCGCCCGCGAGGCCGGACAGCAAGCCCGACATCACATACACGAGGACCTTGGTCCGGGCCACCGGCAGGCCCATCAGCAGCGCGGAGTGCTCCGCGCCGCCGACCGCGAACACCGACTGGCCGAACGCGGTGCGGCGCAGCAGCACGCCGCCCGCGACGGCCAGGGCCAGCGCGACGAACACCGGGTAGCCGAAGCCGAACAGCGTGCCCCGGCCCAGTTCGAGGAACGCCGAGCCGTCGGCGATCCGGTAGGTGGTGGCGCCCTCGGAGGTGATCGCCAGCAGCAGGCCCCGGGCGAACAGCAGGGTGGCCAGGGTGACGATGAACGGCGCCATCCCGGTCCGCGCCACCAGCACCCCGTTGAGCAGGCCGATCAGCCCGCACACCACCAGCGGCAGCAGCAGGGCGGCGAGGAAGCCCCACTGCGACCCGTACGCGGCCAGCACGCCGCCCAGCGCGTAGACCGAGCCCACCGACAGGTCGATGCCGCCGGTGATGATGACGAACGTCATCCCGAGGGCCACGACCGCCAGGAACGAGCTCTGCAACGCGATGTCGCGCACGTTGTCGAGGCTGCCGAACCGGGGGAACGACAGCCACGCCACGACCACCATCAGCACCAGCGCCACGGTGGCGCCCTGCCGCTGCAGCACGCTCACCCAGGACGCCCGGCGCGCCTTCGCGTCCACGACGGTCATCGGCTGCTCCGCTCACGGGCCAGGTAGACCGCGCCGACGATGATGGCGGCCTGCGCCATCTGCGCGGTCGAGTAGGGCAGGTCGTGCTTGATCAGCGTGGCCGCGACCAGCTGCATGAGCAGCGCGCCCATGACGGTGCCGAGCACCCGGACCCGGCCGCCGGTCAACGGCGTGCCGCCGACCACCACGGCGGTGATGGCGGACAGCTCCACCAGCATGCCGATGTCGGCCGGGTCCGACGCCGACAGGCGTGCGGTGGACAGCACGCCCGCCACCGCGGCCAGGACGCCGCAGATCACGTACACGCCGATCAGCACCCGCCGCACCGGCAGGCCGGCCAGCGCGGACGCCGCCCGGTTGCCGCCGATCGCGACCAGCTGCCTGCCGAACGTGGTCCGCCCCACCAGCAGGGCCACGAGCACCGCGAACACCCCGGCGGCGAGCACGCTGACCGGGACGCCGAGCACGTCGCCGCTGCCCAGCCACAGGAACGCCGGGTCGTGCAGCTGGGTGAGCTGCCCGTCGGCGATCACCAGGGCCAGGCCCCGGCCGCCGACCAGCAGCGCCAGGGTCGCCACGATCGGCTGGACGCCGAGGTTCGCGACGAGCACGCCGTTGAACGCGCCCGCGACGAGCCCCGCCGCCAGGGCGACGGCCACGGCGGGCAGCGGGCCGTAGCCGAGGTAGAGCGGGATGACGGCGGCGGACAGCGCCATCACCGCGCCGACCGACAGGTCCACCCCCTCGGTGCCGATGACGAGCGCCATGCCGAGCGCCACGACGCACACCGGCGCGGCCTGCACGAGCTGGGTGCGGAAGTTGCCGATGGACAGGAAGTTCGCCGTGAACGCGATGTTGAACAGCAGCAGCGCCGCTACGGCCGCGTAGACGCCGTACTCCTGCAGCCACCGCGCGGTGCGGTGGCGGTCGAGCGCGAGCGCGGTCACGACTCCCCCGTCCCGGTGTCGCCGGCGGCGATCGCCGCGAGCACGTTGTCCTGGGTCACCTGGTCGCCGACCAGCTCACCCGCGACCGCGCCGTCCTTGAGCACCACGATCCGGTCCGCGCCGTCCAGCAGCTCCTCCAGTTCCGACGAGATCAGCAGCACCGCGAGCCCCTCACCGGCCAGCTCGTCGATCAGCGCCTGCACCTCGGCCTTCGCGCCCACGTCGATGCCGCGGGTCGGCTCGTCCAGCAGCAGCACCTCCGGCTGCGTGCACAGCCACCGGGCCAGCAGCACCTTCTGCTGGTTGCCGCCGGACAGCTCGGCGACCTTCTGCTCCGGGCTGGACACCTTGATCCGCAGCCGCCGGACGAACGCCTCCACGATCCGGTCCTGCTTCGCGCGGCTGACCACGCCGAAGCGGGACAGCCGCGGCAGGGCGGCGAGCACGATGTTCTCCCGCACCGACAGGGTGGGGACGATGCCGTCGGCCTTGCGGTCCTCGGCGAGCATGGCGATCCCGGCCCGCATCGCGCCCGGCACGCCGGAGCCGACCGCCCTGCCGCCGACCAGGACGTCGCCGGAGTCCAGCGGCAGCGCGCCGATGACGGCCCGCGCGGTCTCCGAGCGGCCGGAGCCGAGCAGCCCGGCCAGGCCGACGACCTCGCCGGGCCGGATCGACACCGACACGTCGCGCAGCCGTCGACCGCTGGTCAGGCCCCTGGCCTGGAGCACCGGCTCGCGGCCCGCGTGGTGGTCCTCGCCGAACGCGGTCACGCCGTGCTCGCGGATGTCGCCGACCGCGCGGCCGAGCATCATGGACACCAGTTCCAGCCGCGACAGGTCGGCCAGCGGCCCGGTGTGCACGCGACGGCCGTCGCGCAGCACGGTGACCCGGTCGCAGATCCGGTACAGCTCGTCCATCCGGTGGCTGACGTAGACGATCGCGGTACCGCGCTCGTGCAGCCGCCGGACGACCGAGAACAGCGTCTCGACCTCGCGCGGCTCCAACGACGACGTCGGCTCGTCCATGATCACCACGTCGACGTCGTCCGCCGCCGCGACCGCCCGCGCCAGCGCGACCATCTGCTGCGCGCCGACCGCGAGCGTCCCCAGCGGGCGGCGGACGTCGGTGACGATGCCGTACCCGGCCAGCAGCTCGGCAGCGTCGGCGTTGACCTTCCGCCAGTCGACCAGCCCCCACCGGCGCGGCTCGCGACCCAGGAACAGGTTGCCCGCCACGCTCATCAGCGGCACCAGGTTCACCTCCTGGTAGATCGTGGAGATGCCCGCCCGCCGCGCGTCCGCGGGCTTGGTGAACACCACGGGCTCGCCGCGGTGCAGCAGAACGCCGGAGGTGGGGCGGTGCACGCCCGTCAGCACCTTGATGAGGGTGGACTTGCCGGCGCCGTTCTCGCCGACCAGGGCGTGCACCTCCCCCGGCTCCACCTTGAACGACACCCGGTCCAGGGCGCGGACGCCCACGAACTCCTTGGTGACGTCGGAGACCTCCAGCGCCATCAGTACGCGTTCCCCAGCTTGGCGGTGGCGTTGGACTCGTCGTACTGGTCGTCGGAGATGATGACGTTCTCCGGGATGGCCTTGCCGTCGGCGAAGTCCTGCAACGTCTGGAAGGCCAGCGGGCCGAACCGCGGGTTGGACTCGATCACCGCGTTGTAGGCGCCGTCGGCGACGAGCTGCACGGCGTTGCGCGTGCCGTCGACCGACACGACCTTGACGTCCTCGCCGGGGGTCTTGCCCGCGGCGCGCAGCGCGGTGACCGCGCCGATGCCCATCTCGTCGTTCTCCGCGTACACGGCGGTGATGTCCGGGTTGGACTGGATCAGCTGCTCCATCACGGTCTGGCCCTTGGAGCGGTCGAACTCGCCGGTCTGCTCGGCGACCACGGTCAGGCCCGCGGGCAGGTTGTCCTTGAAGCCCTTGGTGCGGTCGACGGTGACGTTGTTGCCCGACGAGCCGAGCAGGATCGCCACCTTGCCGGTCCCGCCGGTCGCCTTCGCCATCGCCTCGGCGGCGCGCTTGCCCTGGTCGACGAAGTCGGAGCCGATGAACGTGAGGTAGTCCTCGCAGGGCTTGGAGTTGACCTTGCGGTCGACCGTGACGACCGGGACCTGCTTGGCCTTGGCGGCGTCGAGCGCGGGCTGGAGGCCGTCGGAGTTCAGCGGTGCGACGACCAGCAGCTGCGCGCCCCGGTCCAGCAGCGACTTGATGTCGCTGATCTGCTTGTTCAGGTCGCTCTGCGCGTTGGTGACCAGCAGCTTGTCCTCGGGGACGCCGAGCTTCGCGGCCTCGTCCCGGATGGACCGGGTCTCGGCGATGCGGAACGGGTTGGCTTCCTTCTCCGACTGGGAGAACCCGATGACGGCGTCCTTGACGTCGACCCGCGGGTAGCCGGTCCGCTCCCGGGAGCACCCCGTTCCGGACGACTGGGTGGCGGCGGCCGACGCGGCGGGGCCGGCGCTGCCGCTGGGGGCGTTCTGGCCCTCGCGGGCGGTGCAGGCGGTCATCAGGAGGGTCACCGCCGCCAGGGCGGCGCCGGCGCGGACGAGCTGCGACATGGGGTTGCTCCATCATCCGGGTGTTCGTGACTCACGTCACGGAAAGCTTTTTACATCGTTGATACAACGTTGTAAAGGCTTGGTCGACGGGGCTAGCATCCCGCTGGGTCGGCAGGCCCGGCACCGAATGGAGGCAGTGGTTGGCCACGCTGAAGGACGTCGCCGCCCTCGCGGGCGTGTCGGTGAAGACGGTGTCGAACGTGGTCAACGGCCATGCCTTCGTCAAGGCCGAGAACCGACGCCGCGTCGAGGAGGCCCTGATCGCCACCGGCTACCGGCCCAACCTCGGCGCGCGGAACCTGCGTCGCGGGCGCACCGGTTTCCTCGCCCTGGTCCTGCCCGAGCTGGGCATCCCCTACTTCGCCGAGCTGGCCGGGCTGGTGCTGCGGGCCGCCCAGGAGCACGAGTGGAACGTGCTGATCGAGCAGACGCTCGGCACCCGCCAGGGCGAGCGCGCGACCCTGGCGTCGCTGGGCGCGCACCTGATCGACGGCGCGATCGTCAGCCCGGAGGCGTTGCTGGAGGGCGACTTCGCCGCGCTCGCGCCCGGCATACCCGTGGTGATGCTCGGCGAGCACACCGTGGACCTGCCCATCGACCGGGTCGGCATCGACAACGTCCGCGCGGCCGAGGAGGCGGTGCGCCACCTGGTGGGGCTCGGGCGCACCCGGATCGCGGCGATCGGCGCGCACCCGTACCGGGACACGGCGGCGCAACGCCTGCGCGGCTACCGGTCGGCGCTGGCCGCGGCCGGGTTGCCGGTGCGGGACGAACTGGTGGCGACCGCCCTGAACTACCACCGCGGCGACGGCGCGACGGCCATGGCGCGGCTGCTGGCGCTGCCCGAACCGCCGGACGCGGTGTTCTGCTTCAACGACCTGCTGGCCGTCGGCGCGCTGCGGACGGCGGCCGAGCACGGGCGGCGGGTGCCGGAGGACGTGGCCGTGGTCGGGTTCGACAACAACGAGGAAGGCGCCTTCGGACGTCCGTCGCTGACCACCGTCGCGCCCGACAAGGTCGCCATCGCCGAGGCCGCCGTCGACCTGCTGCGCAAGCGGGTGGAGGACACCGCCCTGACGCCGGAGGAGGTGCGGACGCCGTTCCGGCTGGTGGTCCGGGAGAGCACCGGCGGCTGAACCGCCGCGGGCGCCGTCCTCGGCGCCGCCGCCTCGCCGTCACGTCCCACGCTGGTCGCGCACGGCGCCGGCCCCGCCGCCGCACGCGAGGACGGCGCGATTCGACCTCGGCCGACACCCGCGCCAAGATCGCTGTCGTGCCCTGTGGCGTTCCGGCTCGCCGGTGCGATCAGGGCGGTGACGTCGTGATCACGCGAGGCGGGCGATGGCGAGAACGATCTTCATCAGCTACGCGTCCCCCAGCCGGGACGCGGTGCTGGTGCTGGACGCGTGGCTGCGCGACCGCGGCGTCATCACCCGGTGGTGGCGGGGGACGTCCTACCCGGACGAGTGGTCGTCCGACGAAGCCGAGGACGCCATCTCCACCGCCGACGCGTTCATCGTCATGATGTCGCCGGATTACACCGTCGAGGACAGGTGCCGGCGGGAACTGGGGTTCGCCGAGGACCACGCGGCGCGGGAGGACAGCTTCAAGATCGTCGTCCTCGTCCCGGAGGGAACCTCCCGCCGCCCGTCCTTCATCCGGTACCCGCACGTCAGGTACACCGAGCCGTTCACCTCCGGCTCGGTGCCCGACGTGCTCGGCGCGCTGGACGACGAGGCGCGGCCGGGGCTGGAACCGCGCCCGGCGCCGTTCGTCGGCCGGGCGGAGGACTTCCGGGAGCTGGAGCGGTGGTGCGAGTCGACCGACCGGCACTCGGGCGCGATGATCTTCGGCGCCCCGGGCTCCGGCAGGACGAGGCTGGCGCGCGAGCTGTGCGCGCGGATGGCGGTGGAGGGCTGGAACGCCGGTTTCAGCACCGACCCGGGGCTGCTCCCGTCGTCGGCGGCCCGGACCTTGGTGGTGGTCGACCACGCCGGGATCGCGCCGGTCGGCCGAGTGGTCGAGGCGCTGGGCGCGTCACCCGGCGGCCGGACGCGACTCCTGCTGCTGGCCGACGACGCCGAACCGGACGCGCTGTGGACGGAGGTGACCCGGGCCGCGCCGGGGCGGTTCGGCGAGCGCCCGCGCGCCACCCTGTCGCTCGACCAGCGGCTGATGCGGCCGGCCGAGTTGAAGGCGCTGGTCGACGGGGTGGTGCTGCCGGCAGTCGTGCTCGACCACACCCGGAACCCGCTGGACCACCTGGTCGCGGCGAGCCTGGTCGGCGCCGAGCCGCAGGTGCGCCTGGTCGCCGACGTCCGGACGTGGCGGTCGGCGTACGCCGACTTCGTCGTCCGGTCGTGGATGAGGCGGCTCAACCACGTCCCCGGCGAGCGGGACGGCGCGGCGCGGGCGCTCCTGGTCGCGACGCTGGTCGGCGTGCCGCCGAGCGGGCTGGGCGCGCTCGCCGCCGACCTCGGCTTCCCCCGGCTCGTGCCGGACGAGCTGCCGGACCGGTGGGACGTGCTGCCCGCGCCGGACGGCACAACGTTGTTGGCGCACGAAGCGGTGCTCGCCGCGAGCGTGGCGAGCGACCCGCGGGTGCTGGACGACGCGTTCCACTGGGTGCGGACCCACCCCGACCACCTGGCGGGCTTCCTGCGCCGGCTCGCCGCGGCCACCCTGGCGGACCGCGGCCTCCGACCGCTGGTCGCCCCACGGCTGGCGGACCTGGTCGAGCAGTGGCCGCTGGGCCGCGACGCCGATCGGACCGGGATGGACGACGCGCTGCTGATGTGCGTCGAGGCGGTCGCGGCCGAGGTGGGGCCGTCGGTCGCCGAGCGGTGGCGCGCGGCCGTCGACCGCGACGCCGACACCGGGTCCGCGCTGGACTTCGTCGGCACGGGCGACCAGCGGGCCCGGGTCGACGCGCTGGACCGGGGTCCGTGGATCGACGTGCTGGTCGACCTGCTCGCGCCGTCGCCCGCCGCGGCGGCGCTGGACCGGGACGCGACCGGGCCGTCGGTGATCGCCGTGGACGGGCCGTGGGGCGCGGGCAAGACGTCGTTGATGGGCATGGTCCGGGACCGGCTGGACGCGTTGCCCGGCCCGGAGCGGCCCACCGGCCGGGCGCGGGTGCGCGACTGGTGCCGCAACCGGCGGCTGACCGTGGCGGGCGCGGTCTTCCTGCTGGGGCGCAAGGCCGATCCCGAGCCGGACGTGCCGAGCGGGCGGGCGCCGACCACTCCCGTCACCGTGTGGTTCAACCCGTGGGCGCACCAGTCCAGCGACCAGGTCTGGGCGGGTCTGGCGCGGGCGATCCTCGGCGCGGTGGGCCCGCGGCTGCACCCCGGCGCGAACGCCCGGGCCCGGTACTGGCTGCGGCGCAACGGGAGCCGGCTGGACCGGAGCCCGCTGCGCCGCTCGCTGGTGCGCAGCACCCGGTCGCCGGTGCTGCGGATCGCGTTCGCCGCGCTCTGCGTGCCGATCGCGGCGGTCCTGCTGCGGCTGGACCGGCCGTTCAGCGTCTTCGGCCTGGTCGAGGTGACGAGCGGTGCGCGGGTGGCCGGGTGGTTCGCCGTCGCGCTGGTCGCGTACGCGGTGCTGGACACCCTGTCGCGCTTCCTGTTCGGCCGGGCGGCGAACCACGCGCCCGCCGGGCTGCTGGACGGGCCGGTGCTCAGCGGCACCCTGGCGCGACCCGGGGCGGACGTGACGCTGCGCGACCCGCTGTACCACGCGCGGTCCGGTTACCTCTACCTGTTGCAGCACGACATCCGCCGGTTGCTGGTGGACGCCGCGGACAGCGGCCTCGCGGTGGTGGTGTTCGTCGACGACCTCGACCGCTGCGGTGCCAAGGTGGCCGGCGAGGTGCTGGAGGCGATCAACCTGTTCCTGTCCGAGGCGTTCCCGGCGACGAAGTTCGTCATCGGGCTCGACATGGGCGTGGTGGCGGCGCAGGTCGACCGGGCGATGGAGGACTTCACCGCGGAGCGGGCGCGGCGGCACTCCGACGACCCGTCGCCGGGGTGGACGTTCCTGCGCAAGCTGGTCCAGCTGCCCGTGCTGCTGCCCCGGATCGAGCGGTCCACGATGGACGGCCTGGTCAGCCGGTTCCTCGGGCCGGTCGACGCGGCCGACGTCCCCGTGGTCCGCCCGGCGTCCGCACAACCAGCCGCAGTGCCCTCGATGGCCGTCGCCGCGCCGACCACCGACCCGACACCGGACGCCGTCGTGCCGGCTCCCGGTCAGGGCGAAGGTGTGGCGCCCGACCGCGAGCCGACCGATGTCGCGAAGCTCGAACGGCACCCGCGGGTCCGGCAGTGCCTCCGGCGGCGGCTGGACGCGTTGCCGGAGCTGTCCGCGCGGGAGGCGAAGCGGCTGCTGACCGTGTGGCAGTTCTACGTCCGGGTGCTGGCGCGCGCCGGCGCGCCGGTCGTCGGCGCGGACGAGGTGCGGCAGGCCGGGGCGGTGGTGCTGCTGGCCGAGATCGTGGTGCGCTGGCCCGCGCTGCTGCCGGACCTGTTCGGCTTCGTGGAGGGCGAGCAGGGGCTCGCCCGGCTGTGCGCCGCGGCCCGTGACGACGACGTCGCCTGGGCGCGGGCGACCGCGAAGGCAGGGCTCGACCGGGTGCGGGACGCCGCCGCGGCCAAGTCGTTGCGGGAGCTGCTGCTGGAGGACGACGCGCACCTGCTCGTCGCGCTCGCCCGGAGGCTGTTCTGAGCGGGCCGAGGCGGGTTCGACCGCGACCGTGCGCGTAGCCGTGCGCGTGGTGGTCGCGTGACACGATGGCCCCGTGGCCGTTCCAACCTCCCGCTCACCCGGCGTCGAACTGCTGGACGTGACCGGGCTCCGCCTGGTCGAGGTCGACCAGCCCCCGATCCCCGCCGCGGAGCGGATCGCGATGGACCGGGCCTGGCAGCGGCAGCTCCGGGCCAACCCGGCCCTGTTCGACGGCCCGGTCGTGGTGTGCGCGGGCGTCGAGCCCGACGGGCCCGGCGCCCTGCTCATCAGCTGGGTGCGGACGACCTACCGGTTCTTCGCCCTGCGCCGGGTCCCCGGCGCCACCTCGCTCCTCCCCTCGCTGTTCGTGTGCGTCGTCCAACCCGCCGACGACGGCCGGCTGCTGGTGGGCCGGGCATCGAGGACCGGGGCCGTCCCCGGCCGGTGGCAGCTGCCCGGCGGCTCCGTCGAACCGCCCGCCGAGCGGGAACCGCTGGACCTCGCGGCACTGCGGCGGCACGCCGTCCGGGAGCTCGCCGAGGAGACCGGTGTCACCGCGACGCCGGACGACCTGTCCGGGTGCCTCGTCACGCGGGGGCGGAACGGGAACGTCGGGGTGGTGTTCGTCGCCCCGAGCAGACCCGCCGCCCACCTGCGCGACCGCTTCGCGAGCCTGCCGGCCGACGAAGCCGCCCGGGGCCGCGAACCCGAGTTCGACCGGATCGCCCTGGTCGGCTCCGCGGCCGAGGCGGCGGACCTCGGCCCCGTCCGCGCGGACTACCTGGAACCCGTCGTCCGGCTGACAACCGCGCGGTGATCCCCTACCCGGCCCGCCGGAGGTGCTGCTCCCGACGTCGCGCCACGCTCGACCCGGACTCGCGGCGCGCCATCCGACGCAGCACGACCGGCGCCAGCACGAGACCGAGGACCGCCCACGCGGTCAGCACGCCGGCGGTTTCCAGGTGCCGCCACGACTCGCCGACCTCCACCGCGACCGCGGCGTCCGGCAGCAGGGCCGAGCGCGTGCCGAGACCCAGCCAGTAGACCGGGAAGACCTGCGCCACCCACTGCACCCACACCGGCAGCGACGTGATCGGGTAGAAGATGCCGGAGATCGCGATCAACCCGAGGATCGGCAGCACGAGCAGCCCCTGGGCGCGCGCACTGGCGAACACCGAGCCCAGCACCGCGCCGATCGGCAGCGCCGCGACCAGGCCGAGCGCCAGCACCCACGCCAGGGTCAGCCACGCGTCCCAGGTCCCGGTCACCAGGCCGGGCACCAGGAACGCGCCGGGCACCAGGAAGATCGCCAGGTCAACGACCAGCCCGCCGGTCACGTGCACGACCTTGCCGACCAGGTAGCCGACCATCCCGTTCGGCGTCGCCTTCGCGCGCAGCAGGGTGCCGTCCTCGCGCTCGGCGGTGAGCAGCTGGCTCGTGGTGACCATCGCCATCGCGGCGTTCATGCCCAGGATGCTCGGCAGCGCCAGCGCTCCGGCGGAGAACCCGGACTGCCCGAGGGGCACGTCACGCAGGAAGAACGTGACGACCAGCATCAGCACCGGCCAGAACGCGTGGTTCCACAGGTCCGCGCCGTTGGTCAGCGACTGCCGCAGCTCGATCAGGCCACGCCGCCAGCCCGCGCGCAACGCGGTGGTGGTGGGGTTCACCGGGCCGCTCCTTCCGCCTCGACCCGGCGCACGAGCGACAGGTAGGTGTCCTCCAGGGAGGCCCGGCGGACCTCCAGCTCGGTGATCGCGTCGCCGTGCCGGCGGAACAGGTCGCGGACGAAGCCGGTGGAGTCCCGGACCGACCGCACGTGCCGCTGCCCGGCGTGGGTCCAGCCGACCTCGTCCTCCCCCGCGATCCGCTGCGCCAGCTCGTCTGCCGTGCCGTCGGCGACGACCCGGCCGCCGTCGAGGATGACGATCCGGTCGGCGAGCTTCCCGGCCTCGTCCAGGTCGTGCGTGGTGAGCAGGACCGTGGTCCCGTCCCGCTCGGCGAGCCGGCGCACGAGGTCGTGGAACTCGCGCCGGGCGACCGGGTCGAACCCGGTGGTCGGCTCGTCCAGGAACAGCAGCTCGGGCCGGCCGACGATGCCGACGGCGACGTCCAGCCTGCGCCGCTGCCCACCGGACAGCGCCCTGAGCTTGCGGTCCGCCTGCCCGGTCAGGCCCACGGCGGCCACCAGGTCGTCCGGGTCCCACGGCCGCGGGACCTGCTCGGTGGCGTAGCACGTGTAGTAGGAGCCCAGGTGCGCCAGCAGCTCCCGGACCCGCCACTTGCCGTGGTCCCGCCAGGACTGCAGGACGACGCCGACGCGGGCGCGCCACCGCTCGTCGGCGTGCGCCGGGTCGGCGCCGAGCACCGACACCCGGCCCGCCGACCGCAGCCGGAACCCCTCCAGCACCTCGATGGTCGTGGTCTTGCCCGCGCCGTTCGGGCCGAGCAGGGCCAGGACCTCGCCCCGGCGGGCGTGGAACGTGACGTCGTGCAGGACGTCGACCGCGCCGTAGCGCATGCGCAGGCCCTCGACGTCGAGCACGACTTGCTCGCTCGTCATCGCTCCCCTTCCTCGATCTGATCTTCAGGAGGGGCGAAAGCTACGTTGCGTTTCGCGGACCATCAACCGATTCCACTCCCACGAATGGCATTCCAGCTGGCAAAACGCTTCACATCGTTGCAATGGTCCTGCCGCTGAAAGCAATGATCCCGCCGTCTTCATTGCACTGTGCTGCCGGTGAACGCACACTGGCCGGGTGCCGGGTGGGAGGCTGACCGACGAGGACCGCCGCGACATCGCGGACGGCCTGACCGACGGGCTCGGGTACGCCGAGATCGCCCGGCGGCTGGGCAGGCCGACGTCCACGATCACCCGCGAGGTCGGCCGCAACGGCGGTCCGAGCGACTACCGGGCCGACCGCGCCCACCGGGCCACCCGGCGACGCGCCCGCCGACACCGGACCGGCACGGCGCACGAGCCGCCGGACGCCGTCGGGGCGGACGGCCGCGACCCGGCGGTGGTGCTGGCGTTCGCCGACGAGTTCGCCGGCCTGGTGGAGCGGATGGGCGTGCCGCGGATGGCGGCCCGCGTGCTGGCGAGCCTGGTCACCACCGACTCCGGCGCGCTGACCTCCGCCGAGCTGGTGCGCAGGCTCCGGGTCAGCCCGGCCTCGGTGTCCAAGGCCGTCGGCTACCTCGAAGGGCTCGACTTCCTCCGCCGCGAGCGCGACCCCCGTCGGCGCGAGCGGTACCACGTCGACGACGACATGTGGCTGCGCACGTGGCTGACCAGCGCCCGGACCAACGCGGCGCTGGCGGACGCGGCCCGGCGCGGCGCCGAGGCGCTGGGCCCGGCCACGCCCGCCGGCGCCCGGCTGACCCACATGCGCCGGTTCTTCGACCAGCTCGGCGACGACATGTCCGGCGGGCCGTCCGCGGTGGTGGGCGACGTGGTGGCCGTGCTGGCCGCGCTCGTCCGCGGGGCGGACCGGCGGACCGCGGACCGGCTCGCCGCCGATCTGGGCTGGCCACCGGACCGCGTCGCCACGGCCCTGCGCGACGCGGAGCAGGTGATCCGCTAGCGGCCCCCGCCCGGAGCACCGGTCATTGCGGGACGCACGGCTTGGGGGTCAGGGGCGCGGCGCCGTGACCCCGTGAGAGGTCGAACTGCACCAGCATCGGCGTGTTCGGCTGGACCGGCCCGAAGTCCAGGAGCACGATCCGCGTCCAGCCGCCGTCGGCGTCCACGACCACGGCGGACTCGCTGACGTGCAGGCCGCCCACCGTGCAGGACAGGGTCGGCGTGATGACGGTCAGGTCGGCCACGCCGCTCAGGGCGGTGGTGCTGCCGCCGGCGACCACGGCGCAGCCGCTGCCGATGTTGCTGCCCGCGCACGTCGCCCCGTCCTGGTCGACGGAGATGAACGCCGCGCTGCCGACCGCCATCCGCACCCCTTCGAACACCTCCACGGGGTGGTCGCGCACGCGCAACTCCACCATGCGGGTCTCGACCGTCACCGCCGGCGGCGGCGCGGAGGACGTGGTGGACGGCGTCGCGGAGGGCAGGACGGGAGGAGTCGGGACGTCGCGAACCGTCGGCGTGACCGCCGGATTGGCCTTTCGCGCCGAGTCGCCGGGCACCAGCGCCACCACCGTGATCAGCAGGGGCAGCCACACGGCGACCAGCAGCACCGCCGAGACCTTCCGCACCTGCGCCAGGTGCACCCCGCCGAAGACCACGCCCGCCTGGACCACGGTGTGCACCGGCCCGGTCACCTCGTTCACCACCCGCGCGGGCACGCTCTCCGGCTCGGCCACCGGTCCATGCTACTCAGCGCGAGTGGATCATCACGCAGCGGAACGCGGTTCGCCCGGTCGACCACGTCCTCCGCGGTCGCGCGGCCGAGCGGGACGATCACCTGGCTACCATGGCCGCATGGCCCTGATCCACCGCGCCACGCTCAGCCCCACCAAGCTCGAACTGCTCGCCGGCTGGTTGCCCGGCCGCGACTGGCGCACCGCGTCGACCGGCGAGGTGCGGCGGGTGGCGGGCTACCGCTTCGACGACCCGGCGGGCGAGGTCGGGATCGAGACGATGCTGGTCCGGGTCGGCGACGGGCCCGTGCTCCAGGTGCCGCTCACCTACCGCGGCGCACCCCTGGCCGGGGCCGACGAGTGTCTGATCGGCACCACCGACCACTCGGTGCTGGGCAAGCGGTGGGTCTACGACGCGACCGGCGACCCGGTGTACGCGGCGGCGCTGGCGAGCGCGATCCTCACCGGCAGCGGTCAGGCCGAGGAGTTCGTGCAGTGCGACGACCGGCTCGAACCGCGCGAGCCCACCATGGGCATCGCCGTCGGCGGAACCACCGACGGGACCGGTGACGTGGAGGTCGGCGCGGTCGAGCGCGTGGTCGACGGCGACCCGGCGGTCCTCGTCACGGGCGCCGTCGAGCTGGTCGTCCGCCGCCGCCTCGACACCGGGACCGAGCTGACCGGCGCGCTCCTGACCGGCACGTGGCCCGGCCAGGAGACGCCGGCGCCGCTGGCGTCCGTCACACCGCGCTGAGGCTCAGTCCTTCCAGGGCATCTCGTCGCGCAGTCCCTCGTGGATCGCGAAGGCGTTCTTCACCGCGGCCTTGAGCGCGCCCTCCACCCACCGGCGGTGCCTGCGGTCGCAGGCGTCGTTGGCGAACCAGACCCGGTTCACCGGCCGGATCACGTCCTCGTAGAACGCCTCGCTCATCTCGAACGCGCGGAACAGCGGGCCGATGCCGCAGGCGAACCAGTCCAGCGCCCAGTCCTTGTAGACGCCGAACTCGAACGTGTCCCGCGCCTCCGGGTGGATCTTGACCAGGTCCTCCAAGGCCTGCATGACGCTCTCCTCGCCGGCCAGCGGCGTGTACGGCATGCTGTCCTGCTCCCAGCAGTACGACGCGATCATCACGCCCTTGCGGAACCGGGTGTCCTGGCCGGCGGGCGGGTAGACGATGTTGCGGATCGCCAGGTCGGTCACGGTGAGCCCGTGGGTGATGCCGTACCCGCTCTCCCACCACCGCTCGCTGAACTGCATGAACAACTTGTGCGCGCGGCCGTAGTAGGTGTTGCGGATGGCGTTCCACTTGTCCGGGTCCAGGCCCTCGATCTCCATGTGCCGCAAGCTCGCGAACGGCACCGTCACGATGCACTCGTCCGCCTCGACCGTCTGCGTCCGGCGGCCGGCCCGGAAGTGCACCCGCACCCCGCTGTCGTCCTGGTCGATGCCGTGCACCAGGGCGCCGAGCCGGATGTCGTCCATCAGCATCGGCTCGAACGCCCGCGGCAGCGAGTCCGCGCCCGCCACGATGTAGTTCAGGTGGCCGAACACGTCCTCGTAGTAGTGCGAGAACCACTCGACCAGCGAGAAGTGGTACCGGCCCTCCAGGTTGAACAGCGGGCCGAGCATCCCCAGCGCGCCGTCGCTCAGGCCGCGCTCCTTGAGGTAGCCGAGCAGCGTGTACCGGTCGTAGTCGGTCAGCAGCCGGTGCCAGGCCTTGTCCTCGTCCTCGTGCTCCATGATGTCGACCAGCGGCTGGACGGTGTGCCGCAGCAGGTCGTGCGGCGCCAGGTCCGCCTCGGCGGAGGTCAGGTCGAAGCTGAACTGGTCGGCGGTGAAGTCCCGCCGCCGCACGCCCTTGCCCTGGAGGTACACGAACGTGTCCTCGTCGTACATGGGGAACGGCTTGGTGGCGAGCTGGAACTTCTCGTCGATCAACCACGACACGAGCGGGTGCTGTTGGGGAAACCGCATCGCGCCGAATTCGCCGTACATGTCGCCCGCGAACTCGCGGTGGGTCAGGATTCGCCCGCCCAACCTGTTCTGGCCTTCGAGGATCGTCACCTCGTGGCCGGCTTCCTTCAGCAGCAGCGCCGCGGTCAACCCGGCCATCCCGGCGCCGACCACCACGATCCGCCGCCGCGGCGCGGAGCTGTCGGGCAGACCCTGTTTGAGCAGGTCGAGCACGTCCAACGTCATCGAGACCACCTCACACCCGATCCGGTATCGCGGTCGCACCGCGATTTGCTTGGCAGTGGAGGTGGCCATCCCCGGTACCCGACCGTACTCGGTTGGAAACAGCCGGCCAACGCCCTGATGGGGTGAGAGGAAATCACCGGTCGAGTGGTTATTCCGATGAATTGCGGTTCCGCAGCGCGAGCAAGTCAATCCCGGAGCGCGAACGCGGTGCGGACGACCTGCGCCGCCCGCACCGCGTCGTCGGACCCCGGCGCGGTCACCGCCGCGCCGGGGCTCGGGTCAGTGCGAGACCTGCCAGTGGCTGTTCGCCGTTTGGAGGGTGAACGACAGCCCGTAGCAGCCGAAGTCCGTGCTGGACACGCTGCCCGGCGGGGTCACCGACGAGTTGCCGGTGGTCAGCGCCGTCCAGGTGCCGCTGACCTTGACCTGGAGGTTCGCGGCGTGGAACTGGGTGCCGTAGGTCTCGTCGCAGTAGTAGCCCTCGCCGGTGGCCGAGTTGTACTCGGTGTAGACCTCGAACATGCTCCAGCCGCCGTGCGGGTCGACCAGCTTGCTGGTGTCGGCGCTGGTGAACAGCGCGTCCCAGGTGGAGGTCGTGTAGTTGTACAGGTAGGCGGTCCACGAGTTGGTCACGGCGTTGGTCTGCACGTCCAGCACCTCGTAGGCGGGCAGGCCCTGGAACGACGTGGTGTAGGTGCTCATGAACGTCGAGTCGATCCAGGCCACCGCGGCGAAGCCGGGCGAGGCCGCGCACCAGTCCCACGCGCCGACGCCGTTGCCGCCCTGCCAGTAGAACGTGGTGACCTCGATGCAGGTCTTGCCGCTCGGGACGAGCGTCGGCGCGTACACGATGTCGGGGTTGCCGGACGGGATGCTGATGCCGGGGTTGACGGTGTGGGTCGCCTGCGCGCCGTCGGAGACGACGGTCGGGAACGCGCCCCAGACGGTGTGCAGCGCGCCGCTCCACGGCGGCAGGGGCAGGGCGCCGGCCCGCTGCTCCTGGCCCGCGCGCTGCCGGGCGTGGTCCGCCTTGAACGCCTCGCCCCGCTTGAGCACCTGCTCGCTGATCTTCGTGCCGGCCGCGGCCCTGGCCGCGTCACCGCGCACCGCGGGGACGAGCTTCCCGCTGACCGGGGAATCGGGCGTCGGACGGGCGGCCGGCGCCGGCGCGTCCGCCGCGGCGGCGGCCGTCACGGGCACGACGGGCACGAGCAGCGCCCCGGTGGCCAGCAGCGCGACCGCCGCGCGGCGCAACTTGCGGGTGGCGAGCGAAGATGACGGCAAAGCCGTTCCTTTCGACGGTGGACATCGGCGCAGCGCAACCGGAGGAAGACGCGAACGGGCACGTGCCGTGTCCCCCCAGGACGTTGCGATGCTCCGAGCCTGCTCCCGCTCGGGGGGCGTGGCTATAGGGACGTCCGAACCGTCCTGCCGAAGCGGCTCAGAACGGCCAGAAGCGCTTCCTGCGCCGGGGTTCCCGCTTGCCGACGTCCTCCCGGCGGCGTTCCAGGTTGGAGAGCACGGCGTCCAGCAGGGCCTGGACGTCCTGTCCCTCGGCCAGCAGGCGGCGGAGCAGTCCGGCCGCCTCCTCGGTCGGCGCCAGCGCGTCCGCGTGCCGGTCCACCTCGGCGTAGTACGCGCCCAGGTTGTTGAGCACCATGGCGAGCCCGCGCACCGAGTCGGGGTCGTCGCCGCCCAGTTCCCGGCGGAGCGCGACGGCCTCCTCCGCGAGCGCGATGGCCGCCGCGGGCTCGCCGGAGTCGCGCAGGCCGTTGGCGAGGGTGTTCAGCGCGCCGGCCAGGTCCGGCAGGTACGCCGGGCTGGCGACGACCAGGCCGCGGTAGAGCGCGACGGCCTCCCTGGCGTGGCCCACCGAGTCCGCCGGCCGTTCGAGTTGCAGGTAGCGGTTGCCGAGGTTGGTCAGCGTCACCGCCAGGTCGGGCAGGAGGGCGGGGTGCTCGGGCACCGCGCGCCGGAACACCGCCACGGCCTCCGCCAAGGCGGTGGCGGCCTCTTCGTGCCGGCCGACCCGGGAGTGCCAGGTGGCGAGGGTGACCAGCGCGTTGGCGAGCCGGGGCAGGTGGGTCGGGTCGTCGGCCGCCAGGTCCCGCCACGTCGTGACGACCTCGCCGAAGGCGTCGAAGAGCTCGACGCGACCGGCCTGGACGTAGGCGAGGCCGAGGTTCTGCAGCACGGTGGCCAGCTCGGCGCGGTGGCGCGGGTCGGCGGCGGCGAGTTCCCGGTACGCGGCGACGGCTTCCTCGGTGGCGCCCACCGCGTCCTGCGCCCGGTCGGCGTTCAGGTAGACGGCGCCGAGGTTGTTCAGCGCCATGGCCAGGTCGATCCGGTGCCCGGCGTCCCCGACGGCCCGGGCGCGGTGGTGGATCAGCTCCTCTTCCAGCGCGGCGACCAGTTCCGCGCTCCGGTCGTGCTCCGGCATGCGGTCCTCCTGCGATGCGGGGCCGTGATCGGCGAGTCGCCACGGTAGCCCCCGGCCGCCGGGTCGCGGGGCGTTGCGCGGACCGGTCACCCGCTTGCCAGCGGGTCCGGAGAGTTCTAGAGTTCTAGAAGTGTCAGTTCCAGAGGTCGTCGACACCGGTGTGATGCGCGATCCCGACGCGGCCGGTCGATTCGGGAAGTTCGGCGGGCGCTACCTGCCGGAAGCGCTCGTGCCCGCCGCGCGGGCGGTCGAGGTGGCGTTCCGCGAGGCTTGGGCCGACGCCTCGTTCACGGCGGAGTACCGGCGGCTGCTCGCGACCTACGTGGGCAGGCCGACACCGTTGACGGAGTGCGCGCGGCTGTCGGAGGCGTTGGGCGTGCGGGTCCTGCTCAAGCGGGAAGACCTCGCTCACACCGGGTCGCACAAGATCAACAACGTGCTCGGCCAGGCGTTGCTCGCCCAGCGGATGGGCAAGCGCAAGCTGATCGCCGAGACCGGCGCGGGGCAGCACGGCGTGGCCACCGCGACCGCCGCCGCCCTGCTCGGCCTGGCCTGCACCGTCTACATGGGACACACCGACGTGCGGCGGCAGCAGGTGAACGTGTTCCGGATGGAGCTGCTGGGCGCAGAAGTCGTGCCCGTGACGTCCGCGAACGGCGTGGGCACGCTCAAAGAGGCGACCAACGGCGCGTTGCGCGCGTGGGTGAACGAGACCGAGCACGCGCACTACTGCATCGGCTCCGTCATGGGCCCGCACCCGTACCCGTGGATGGTGCGCGAGTTCCAGCGCGTCATCGGCGACGAGGCCCGCGCCCAGTGCGCCGAGCGGCTGCCGGGGGCCGTGCCGGACGTGGTGGTGGCGTGCGTCGGCGGCGGGTCGAACGCGGCGGGCACGTTCGCCGGGTTCGTGGACACCCCGGCCCGGCTGGTCGGCGTGGAAGCGGCCGGCGGCAGCGCCGTCGACAAGGGCAGACCCGGTGTCCTGCACGGGTTCATGTCCCACTTCCTCCAGGACGACGACAGCCAGGTCCTGGAGGCGCACTCGATCTCGGCCGGCCTGGACTACCCGGGCGTCGGCCCCGAGCACGTGCACCTCGCCGAGACCGGGCGGGTGCGCTACCCGAGCGTCACCGACGAGCAGGCGCTGCACGCGCTCAAGCTGGTGACCAGGACCGAGGGGATCCTCCCCGCGCTCGAATCGGCGCACGCCCTGGCCTGGGTGGTCGACGCCGCCGCGACCGGCGAGCTGGCAGCCGGCTCGACGGTGCTGGTCACCCTGTCCGGCCGCGGTGACAAGGACGTCCAGCAGATCAGGGAGCACGTCGGATGAGCGTCGCGGTGACCACGCTGGCAGACCACCTGCGGGCCGCCCGCGCCGAGGGGCGGCGGCTGCTGATCCCGTACGTCATGGCCGGTGTCGTGCCGGACTGGCTGGACCTGGTGCGCGGCGCGGCGGAGGCCGGCGCCGACGCGGTCGAGATCGGCCTGCCGTTCTCCGACCCGATGCTGGACGGGCCGACCGTGCAGCGGGCCGCCGCCCTGGCGGCCGGTCGCGGTGGCCGGCCGAGGCCGCTGCTGGACGAGCTGGCCGGGCTCGACCTCGACGTGCCGCTGGTCGTGATGACCTACGCGAACGTGGCCGTGACGTTGGCCCCGGAGCGCGGGGTCGGCGGGTTCGTCGACCACCTGGCGGAGGTCGGCGTGCGCGGCGTCATCGTGCCGGACCTGCCGCTGGAGGAGTCGGCGGAGTACCTGGCGCGGGCGGCGGAGGCCGAGGTGGCCGCGGTGCTGCTGGCCGCGCCCGCGTGCGACGACGACCGGTGCCGTGCGATCGCGCGGGCGTCGTCCGGGTTCGTGTACTGCATGAGCTCGATGCGGATCACCGGCGAGCGCGCCGACCTCGCCGTGACCGCCCGTGAGACCGCCCAGCGGCTCAAGGGCATGACCGACCTGCCGGTGGTGACCGGGTTCGGCATCTCGACCGCCGAGCACGCCGTGCGGGCGTGCGCGGACGCCGACGGCGTGGTGATCGGCTCGGCGCTGATGCGGATGGTGGTCGACGGCGCGCCGGTCGCCGAGGTCGTGGGCGCGGTGGCGGCGTTCCGCCGGGCGCTATCCTCGGTCGGGGGTTGAGAGTCGGGAGTTCCCACCGGTGGACGACGGGCGGCGCACGGGCCGCGAGTACCAGACGCGCGTGCCCAAGTACCTCGCGATCTACCGGGTGCTGGCCGACCGGATCGCCGACGGGCGCTACCCGGCGGACGCGCCGCTGCCCGCCCAGCGGGAGCTGGGCGAGGAGTTCGACGTCTCGCTGATGACGGTGCGGCAGGCGATCCAGGCGCTGGAGGCGGACGGGCTGCTGGAGACCCGGCACGGCGTGGGCACGTTCGCGCGCCGGCCCGCGTTCGCCTACGGGCTCACCGGGTTGCGCAGCCTGTCGCAGGACCTGGTCGAGCAGGGCATCGAGCTGGTGACCGAGGTGCTGGACGCCGGGCTCGTCGTGCCGCCGGGTGACGTGGCCGCGCGGCTGGGCGTGCCGGCGGGCGGTCGGGTGTTCGCGGTCGAACGGCTGCGCGGCACCCGCCGGCCGACGGGCGCCCCGGTGCCGCTGCTGCTGCAGACGTCGTACCTGCCGGAGGGGATCGGCGCGCGGATCGGCGCCGACCCCCTCCGGCGCCGGTCCCTCTACCGGCTCCTGGAGGAGCTGGGCCGCCCCGTGCGGCAGGCGAGCGAGACCATCCGGGCGGTGGCGCTGACCGCCGAGCAGGCCGCCGCGCTCGGTCGCGAGCCCGGCTCGCCCGCCCTGCTCAGCTGCCGCCTCAGCCGGGGCGAGGACGGCGCACCGCTGGTGGACGACCGCGCGCTGCTCGTCGGCGACGCCACGGTCATCACCGCGGAACGTGCCGCGACCGGGACGAACCTGGTCTACGAACACCGCTGACGGCCACCGCCGCCAGGACCGCGCTGACCCACGGCGCGCCCCGGTGGTCGGTCGTGGCGCCGACCACCAGCGGACCCGCGAACGCGCCGACGTTCAGCGCGACGGTGGCGAACGCGCCGCCCAGCGAAGGCGCGTCGGACGCGAGGCGCACCACCCGGCCGATCAGCGTCGAACCGACACCGAAGGACAGGGCGCCCTGGACCACGGCCAAGCCGAACAGCAGCGCGGCGTGATCGGCGGCCAGCGCCAGCGCCGCCCACCCGACCGGCAGCGCGCACAGGCCGAGGACCAGGAACCGCTCACCGGTCACCCGGCCGGCCACCGTCACGCCGACGAACGCGCCGACGCCGAACGCGGCCAGCAGGGCGGGCGCCGCACCACCGGGCAGGACGCCGTCGGCGATCACGCCCAGGTAGCCGTAGGTCGCGAACGTGGCCCCGTTGACCAGGGCCGCGAGCACCACCACCCGCCGCACCGGGCGGGACCGCAGCACCCCCGCCTCCCGGCGGATCGACACCTCCGGCCGACCGGCGGCGGTCGCGGGCGCGGACCGGAACACCAGCGCCAGCGCGGGCAGGCACAGCGCGGCGACCGCCCAGAACACCGACCGCCACCCGGCCCAGCCACCCAGCGACGCGCCCGCCGGCACGCCGACCACGCACGCCAGCGTCACCCCGGACAGCAGCACCGCGTTCGCGCGGCCCTGCTTCTCCGGGGGCGCCAGGGCGACCGCCGCGGACATCGCGACCGCGAGAAAGCCGGCGTTGACGATCGCGGCCACCACCCTGGTGCCGAACAGCAGCGCGAAGTCCGTCGCGACCGCCCCGACGGCGTGGACGACGACGAAGGCGGACAGGAACGCGGCCAGCGCACGGCGGCGCGGCCACCGCGCGCTCAACGCGGCCATGGCCGGCGCGCCGACGACCATCCCGAGGGCGTAGGCGGACGTCAGGCTCGCGGCCGCGGCCGTCGAGACCGACAGGTCGTCGGCGATTCCCGGCACGAGGCCGGACACCATGAACTCGGAGGTGCCTTGCGCGAACACGGCAAGGCCGAGGACGTGGACGAAGAAGGGCAAGGGATCGACTCCAGCGTCGGCATGCGGGAAAGGGGACTTCCGCGTGCCGGTCGCCGACGGGGCGATCGGATCAGGACCGGTGCGACACCGGTCGGGCATCCCGCCGCCGGGCGACCGGCGGCTCCGCTCTGTCCGACTCGGGACTCGTCACCCGGCGGACCCTAGTCAGGGCGCCACCGCCCCCTCAACCGGATTACCGCGCACCGCTTCGACCCAGGCACGCCTGCTCGCGGCGCGGGTGACCTCGCGGACGTGCAGACCGGCGCGCAGCCACGCCAGCGGGAACTCGTCGCCCACGTCGGGCACCACCCGCCCGAACGCGTCCCGACCGCGGTCGCGCGAGGTCCCGGCGAGGTCGGCCAGCAGGGCGGCGGTGGCGGTGAGGCCGTTGCGGGTGAGCGCGGCGACCTCGCGCTCGGCCGAGGCGACCGCCGCCACGGCCCGGCCGCCCAGCGCGATCCGGTGCAGCACGGTGGCCAGCGGGCGCACCGGCCGGGGAACGCGACCGGTCGGGTTCGGCGGCCTGCCGGCGGGGTCGAACCGCGGCGCGGGGCCACCGCCGCCACCAGCCACGTAGGACCGCTGGAGCCGGTCCAGCCCCAGGTCGACGTGGTGCCGGAGTTCGTCCGGCACGTCGGGCGCACCGGCGACCGCCAGCGCGACCGCGGCCCCCGGCCGCTCGGGCAGCAGCCGCGCCACCACCCGCAGCCGCAGGCCCGGCGCGCCCGCGAGCACCCGCAGGTTCTCCCACGCGCGGTCGCCGTCACCGACGAGGTCCACCTCGACCCCGTCCGCCGCCAGCCGCACCGCACCGCCGACCACGCCGAGCACCACGCCCGACAGGAACAGCAGGTCCGACCCGGCCGGGCGATCCGGTCCGGCCAGGGCCTCGAACGCGCGCGCCACCTGGTCGGGCACCGGTCGCGCCCACAGGCCCGCCAGCGGCGGGTCGTCCCACGACGCGGCGGACGCGGCCACCGCGCGGACGGCCTTGCCCGCGCCCAGCCGGTGGTCCGCCGAAGCCGTGCCGCCGGACAGCACGAGCCCGGCCCGGCCCAGCTCGCGCTGGCTGAACCCGGACTCGCCGATCGCCACCGGTCCGCTCGCCGCCGCGGCGACCCGCTCCGGGCCGCCGGGCATGATCGCGGGAACGTTCCACAGCACGCCGCCGTCGTCCACCAGGTGCGTGACGACCCCGGCGTAGCCGGAGGCGGCGATCACCGCCTCCGTGCACAGGCCGTACAGGCGCAGCGCACCGATCGGCCGGTACTCGCGCCGCGCGGCGCCGCGCAGCTCGGCGGTCAGCCCGCCCCCGGCCCGCAGCTCGTGGCACAGCAGCATCAGGTCCACCAGTTCGGCGGTCAGCTCTTCGCGGTCGAACGACGAGTCGCCCGCCCGTGCGGCGGCCAGGGCGGCGGCGATGCGCAGCCCGGTCGCGGCGGCCCGGTGCAGGCCCGCGACGCGAGCCGAGTGCACGGCCCGCAGCAGCTCCGCCCGGACCACCGCGCCACTGCCCGCGGCGCCCGCGCGCAGCACCGCCGCGCACGAGCCCCACAGCGCGTCCACCGCCGCGCGCTCGTCCTCCGACACCACCTCGGACGCCACCTCGGACGCCGCCTCCGGCACGACCTCCACGACGGGTTCCGCGCCGGGGGCGTCCTCGACGGCGTCCACGACGTCGGCTGCCGCGACCGCGATCCCCCGGTGCAGGCACTTCGGCGCGAGCAGGCAGCTGCACCCGAGGTCGTCGGCCGAGGTGAGCACGCCCGCGCGCAGGGTCCAGGTGAGCGCGGTCTCGGAGTCGAGCGCGGCGTGCGCCGCGTCGGCGGACGCGGTCACCGCCCACTCTCCGACGCGCCCCAGCGACGCGTCGACCCGCTTGCGCAACCGGGGCGGCAAGGCGTCGAGCACGTCGGCCACCACCGCGGGCGACACCGGGGGGACGCTCATCCGCGCACCTTCTCCCCCACCCAGCGGGCCAGCTCCTGCGGGCTGAGGGCGGCGACCGGCATCCCCGCCGCGACCAGCGCGCCCGCTACCGACGTGGAGTAGCGGGCGACGCCCCGGTCGTCGAGGCTCGCGCAGCCGAGCACCGTCACCCCCGACGTGACCAGTTCCCGCACCTGCGCGACGAGCGGCCCGACCGGTCCGCCCTCCTCGAAGTCGCTGACCAGCACCACCATCGTCCTCTCCGGCACGGTCACCAGGGAACGGGCGTGGCGCAACGCTCCCGCGATGTGGGTGCCGCCGCCCACCCGCACCTCCAGCAGCAGCGACAGCGGGTCGGCCACCCGCTCGGTCAGGTCGACCACCTCGGTGGAGAACGCCAGGAAGTGCGTCGACAGCGCGGGCACCCCGGCGAACACCGACGCGGTCAGCGCCGACCACACCGTCGACGCCTCCATCGAGCCGGACACGTCCACCACCAGCACCAGCCGCCAGTCACTGGCCCGTCGGCCGCGGGTGCGGAACACCGGGCGCTCGGGCACGACCACGACCCGCCCGTCGGCGTCGCGGCGCGCGGTGGCGAGGTTGGCCCGCAGGGTGCGCGGCAGGTCCAGCCGCCCGCCCGGCCGACGGGTCGGCATCGGCAGCTGGATCCCGGTCAGCGCGGGCTTCACCCGGTTGGCCAGCTGCGCGGTCAGCTCGCGCACCAGCCGCGCCACCAGCGGCCGCAACCGGGCCAGCGCCGACTCGGACAACCCGCCGGCCAGCGAGAGCACGTTGCGCAGCAGCTCCACCGACGGCCGCACCGAGCCGGGGTCGATCTCCAGCGCCGCCTCCAACCGCCCGCCCTCGGCCGCCGCCGCCAGGACCTCCTCGCGGACGTGGTCGCCGAACAGGTCCCGCAGCTCCTCCGACCACTCGCGCACGTCGGGGAACGGGCTGGCGCGATCGGCCCCGAGATCCCCTCCGCTCGCGCCCTCACCGCGGTCACGCCCGTACAGCTCGTCCAACGCGGCCGCGTAGCGCCCCGCGCCGGCCGGGCGCTCACCGCTCGCGCCGAGCACCAACTGCCAGCGAATCCCCGCGGACAACGCGCCGGCTGAGGCCGGCGGTGATCCCACAGGCGCCGCGATCTCCGACGTGCCCACGACCTCGTCCCGGCTCGGCGGCAGCAAACCGCGCGCCCGCAACGCCGCCACGCCCGCCTGCTCGTCGACCAACCACGCCGCCAGCAGCTCCGGGTCGGGCGCGCCGACCGCGTCCACCCGCTCCCCCGTGCGCTCCTGGACCACGGCCAGCACCCGAGCCCGCGCCGCCGGACCCACCGACGTGAACGCACCGCGCAGCGCGGGCAGCCGGGCCAGGAAGTCCTGGTCCGCCATCCCCTCCACCCGGTCGAGCAACGGCGTCAACGCCTCCGGCGTCTCCACCAGCGGCCCGGCAGCCGCGAGCACGCCGGTGAGCCCCTGCCGCAGCACGCCCCTCCGCTCGGGCGTGCTCGCGCCGTCCACCCAGGACGCCACCCGCTCACCCAGCGCCTCGGGCGGCGCCGAGCCGAGCAGGACCCGCGCCGCGCCCGCCGCACCGGCGATCAGCGGCGAGCCCGAGTCGGCCAACCGCCGCAGGCACGCCGCCAACCGCAGCCCGTGCGCCTCGGGCCGCTGCCCCAGTTCCACCAGGGCCCGCGCGTCCGCCACGTCCTCGGACCCGGCGAGCCCGTCCAGCTGGGCCACAGCTGCCGCTTCCAGCTCGCCCGCCAGCAGCGGGTGGGCGTCGAGCACGTCGCCGGACGTGCCGGGCACGTGCCCGGCGCGCAACCGGTCGAGCAGGTCCAACGCGTCCAGCAGCTCCCGCAACGTCGCCGACGACGGCAGCACGCCCGCCGCGTCGCCCAGCAGCGCGCCGACCACCTCGGGCAACCCGCACCGGGCCGCGTCGAGCAGGTCGGCGAGCACGGCGGCGGAGGTGTGCCCGCCGCGCTGCTCGCGTTCGGCGCGCCGCGCCCGCAGCCGTCCGGCGGCGGCCAGCTCCAGCGTCGCGCCCCACAACCCGGCCACCGGCACCGTGGCCGCCGTCGCCGGTGTCCACGCCACCGTCCACCGGGTGGTGAGCGCGTCGCCACCGCCGACACCCGTGGTCGCGGTCCGCTCGGCGTAGGTCACGCCGAGGACGGTCAACCGGCACAGCGCCACCTCGCGCCGCTGGTCCAACGCCGACCGCGTCGGGTCCAGCCTGAGCGCCACCGGCTCCCGCGAGTCGGGACCGGGCAGGCGCAGGTCCGCGACCAGCGCCTCCACCGCCGGGGCCAGCCCCGACCGCGGTGTGCCGGGCGCGAGCACCCCGGTGCGGTGACCGACCAGCACGTCACCGGCGGCCCGCGCCACCACCCGGCCGCGACCGAGCGGTTCGGCGTGGGTCAGCACGGTCTGCACCGCCTCCACCAGCTCCCCGCGACCGGGCGCGGGCAGGCCGCGCAGCCGGGCCAGGTCGACCGCGACCCGCAGCGCCTCCCGCGCCTCACCGGGCCCGGCCGGGTGGCCGAGTTCCCGCACCCGCGCGCAGATCCGCACGATCACCGACGCGGCGGCGGCCTCCACCTCGGCCGGGTCGCCCGCCGCCGCCAGCACCGCCTGCTGCCACTCCGGGTCGCGGATGCCCGCCGGGTAGCCGGACCGCTCGTCCAGCAGCGCGAACCCGTACGGCACCAGCGACGTCACGACCTCGGCGACGTCCGGCGGCGAGTCGTCCACCGGCCCCTCCAGCAGCGCCGCCGCGTGGAACGACCCGATCACCGCCGCGCACCGCCGACCGCCCGCGTCGCGCACCACCCGCCGCATCCACGCCTCCCGGCGCAGGTCGAACGGGTCCACCCCGACGTCCTCGGTGTCGCGCCGCAGCGCCCAGCCCACCATCAACGCCGCCCGGCGCACCGCCTCCGGCGACTGGCCCGGCGCGGCGGCCTCCACCAGCCGGTCCCACAGGTCGTCGCCGTCCCGGCCGGTCGTCGCGCCGCGCAACGCCCGCGTCAACGGCGATGCGCCCCGCCCCGGCTGCCGGTACCCGTCACCGCGCGCCGCCAGCGGCAGGTCGCACGGCCGGACCTCCACGCCGTTGCGGTGCGCCCAGCGGATCGCGACCAGCTCGGGCGAGAAGTCCGCGAACGGGTAGAAGGCCAGTTCGCCGCCGGGTGACGCGCCGGACAGCGCGACCGGCGCGACCAGCTCGGGGTCGGCCAGGTGCGGCAGCCACTCCCCCAGCTCCTCGGGCAGCTCGACCAGCAGCACCTCCGGCGCGAACGCCGCCAGCAGGGCGGGTACCGCGCCGGCCAGCGCGGGCGAGTGGTGCCGCACCCCGATCAGGTGCGGCGCCCCGTGGTCGGCCAGCCGCTCGACCACCGCCAGCTCGGGGTCACGCGTCGAGGACGTCACGGAGTTCCCACAGCCGCCGCCAGGTGCGCGCGCCGGACTCGGCCCGCCGCCGCACCGCGCCGTCCCAGTACCCGAGCAGCCGCGCCGCGTCGCCCGGGTCGTCCTTGCGGACCACGCCGAGCAGGTGACCGGGCAGCAGCGACAGCGGGTCGCGGTCACCGGGGAAGTACGCGTCGGCCAGGCCGAGCGCGGTGGCCACCGACACCGCCTCCGCCGTGCTCATCACGGTGGACGGCCGCTCCACCGCCCAGCCCTCCTCGGACACGCCGTTGCGCAGGTCCCGGAACGCGGTGACCAGCACCTCCAGCACCACGTCGTCCACCGCGAACGGCGCCTGGGCGCGGGCCAGCGCGGCGCTCGCCTGCCGCCGCACCAGCGCCGTCTCGGCGGCGAGGTCGCCGATCGGTCCGACGGCCTCGAAGTTGAACCGCCGCTTCAACGCCGCCGACATCTCCGACACGCCCCGGTCGCGCAGGTTCGCGGTGGCGATCACGGTGAAGCCGGGCGCGGCGTGCACGGTCGCGCCGCCGGGGCCGGACAACTCGGGCGCGGACAGCTCCGGCACCGCGATCCGCCGGTCCGACAGGATCGACACCAGCGCGTCCTGCACCTCGGGCAGGCAGCGGGTGACCTCCTCGACCCGCACCACGCCGCCGCCGCGCATCGCGGTCAACACCGGCGACGGCACCAGCGCCCGCGGGCTCGGGCCCTCGGCCAGCAGCATCGCGTAGTTCCAGCCGTAGCGCAGCTGGTCCTCGGTGGTGCCCGCGGTGCCCTGCACGACGAGCTGGCTGCTGCCGGACACGGCGGCGGCCAGCAGCTCGGACAGCATCGACTTCGCCGTGCCCGGCTCGCCGACCAGCAGCAGGCCGCGCTCGCCCGCGAGCGTCACCACGGCCCGCTCGACCAGCGCGCGTTCGCCGACGAACTTGGGGCTGATCACCAGCCGGGACGGCACACCGGCCACCGCGACGCCCTTGGGCAGCGCCAGCGGGGCGCCGCTGCCCATCACGAACGTCACGACGGCGCGCGGGGTGAGCCGCCACCCCGGCGGCCGGGGGCCGTCGTCGTGGGCGGCCAGGAACGCCAGCTCCTCGCGGTGGGCGTCCTCGGCCGGCTCGACCTGCCTGGGTGCGGTCACCTGCGTCCTCCGGTCTTCAGCTCTTCGTAGGCGGGCGCGTCGCCGTCGAGCACCCGCCGCCACGCGCGGCGGAACAGGTCGCCGACGGGCTCCCGCGCCGCGATCAGGTCACCGCCGACGCGCTCGGCGCCGAACAGCGGGGCCTTCCACGACTCCAGCGGCAGGTGCGGCGCGGCCAGCGCCAGCCAGCCGCCGGGCAGGAACAGCGAGCGCCCGGCCCGCGCCCGCTTCGCGGTGAGCACCAGGTCGGTCCCGGCGAGCGCGGTCCTGGCCTTGCGCAGCCGGGCGGGCTTCCACCCGGTCCACCGGGCCACGTTCGCGTCGGTGGGGTCGGGCAGCGCGAGCAGCTGCAGGTAGAGCACCGCCGCGTCCTCGTCCAGGCCGAACCGCCCGGCCACCTCGGCCACCAGTTCGGGCGCGGACACCGTCGGGTCCTGGTGGTAGGCCGCCGGGTCGGTGCCCTCGGGCGCGACCGCGGCGCACGCGGCGGCGAGGCCGTCGTCGGCCAGCCGGTCCAGCGCCCGCAGCACGTCCCACGTCTCGGTGACCTCGGTGAGCGCCACCAGCAGCGGCCGGTCCTCCGGGCCGACCAGCCCGGGCCGGATCACCAGGCCGCAGTACTCCGCGCGCGCGCCGACCAGCTCGATCCACCCCCGGTGCCGGAGCACGGAGTTCTCCGCGGGCAGGTCGACGCCCAGCAGGGCGCGGATCCGCTCGGCGGGCACCCAGCCGCCGAGGTTGACGGCGAAGCCGGGGTGCGCGACCCGCTGCCGGGCCAGCGCCAGCGCCTCGGGCAGCCGCGCCCGCAGCGGCGAGCCGACCGGCAGCCGCTGCGCCAGCCACGCCAGCACCTGCGGCACCGCCGTCAGCTTCGAGCGGTCGAAGCCGTCCCGGCGCCGCGCCGTGAGCGACGTGCCCTCGAACCGGTAGTCGGAGTCGGTGGTCAGCCACGGCGTGAGGTCGGGGTTGACCACGGCCGTCACGTGCTCGCCCGCGTGGCGCACGGCCAGCAGCTTCGCCGCGTCGACCAGGACGTCGTCGGGCACCGGCGAGCGCCGGCCGTGCTCCGCGACCCACGCCTCGGCGACCGCGGCGACGTCCGGTCCGCGCGTCCACAGGTCCGCCGGGTCGGCGGGCACGGCGGCGGCCAGCAGCAGCCGGCGGTACCCGGAGTCCAGTGCGCGGAACCGCTCCTTGGCGGCCTTCGCGCCACCCGCGGACAGGCCGAGCAGGCGCCGCTCGTCGGTGGTGAGGTAGTGCGCGTCCCACCGGTCGACGCCGGGCATCCCGGCCAGCAGCAGCGTGGCCTCGGGGGTGCTCAGCCCGGTGCGCTCGGCCAGCTCGGGCACCGCCTCGGGGAACCACGGCACCGGTCCGCGCTCGGCGAGCACGTCGAGGAACCGGGCCACCCGCTCCGGGCCGAACGGCGTGCGCACCTCCTCGGCCCGCTCGACCCGCCAGTCGTCGGGCAGGTCGAACGCGCCGGGCGTGCGGCTGAACTGGAGGCCGTCGAACCGGCTGCCCGGCTCGTGCCGCCACCGGGTCTCGACCAGGGCGATGAACCCGTCGCGCACCGGCACCACCCGGTCCTGAGGGCTCGCCTTGCCCTGGGGCACGACCACGCCCACCGTGCGCCAGCGCCCCGTGCCGTCGGCCAGGCCGCCGTCCACGACGGACCGCAGCACGAGCGCCAACGCGGCCCGCTGCTCGTCCGAGGTCAGCGGCGACGCGGCGCGGTGGGCCAGCGCGGCCAGGTGCGGCAGCACGTGGAACCAGTCGGGGCTGCCCGACACGGGCAGCGCGCGCCCCTCCGGACGCGCCTGCGCGGCCGTCTCTCCGAGCGCGGCGGTCAGCGCGGGCAGTCCGGTCGGCACGGCGCCGTTCGAGTGGTGGGAGCGGCGGTTCCCGAACCAGCCCAGGGCGGCGTTGACCGCGTCCTCCGTGATGGTCGGCCCGGTGGGCGCGGCGACCGGTTCCACCTCGCGCGCCGCCGCGGCGATCTCCGCGTACGCCTGGTAGGAGCGCTGCAGCTCGGCGGCCCGGCGCACCACCGCGACCACGCCGGTGATCAGCGCGGGGTGGGTGAGGCCGGGCAGCTCGGCGGCGACGCGGTCGGCGACCTCGCCGCGCTCGCCCTGCACCAGCGCCGCCAGCCGGTCGCGCAGGGTGCGCTTCTCCGGCTTTTCCGCGGTGACGGCGGCGAGCATCCGGTCCACGGCCTGCCTCGTCACGCCGCGCAGCGCGGCCGAACCCGCCTCGTCGCGGGGCCGCAGGAGGTGCCACCACTCCAGCGGCGGCACGAACGGCGTGCCGGCCGCGTACACCGGGAACTTGTCGCCGGCGGACACCTTCACCAGCACCGTGCCGTCCTGGTCGAGGAACGCCACCGAGTCCTGCCCGCCGGCCAGCGGCACGTCCGCGCCGCCGGGCAGCCGCAGCACGCCGGTCAGCCGCTGGACGCCCCGGGGCAGCCGGGCGCGGCGGCCGTCGACGCCCTCGCCGACGAGCGAGCCGTCCGCCTCGCGGCGCACCCGCCACCCGTGCAGGCCGTCGGCCGCGCCGAGCGGACTGCCCCCGGTCGCGGGCGCCGCCGGCCTCAGGTCGCACTCGGACAGCTCGATCGCCGCGCCCTCGGCGGCGAAGTCCTCCAGGAACCGGGGCAGGCTCGCCCGCCCCTGCCCGCCGGTGGCCGGGTCGACCTCGAACCAGCGCCAGCGGCGGTCGTGGAACGCGCTCGCCCACAGCGTGACGCCGTCGCCGTGCGCCTCGGCCGGGGCCGGGGCGGTCGTGTCGCCGGGGTGCACGGCCCGCCCGCCGGCGAACCGGCCGCCGCCGGGCAGCGCGATCGACGCCCTGGGCGTGTCGTGCCGGTAGTAGTACCGGTGGCGGTCGTCGAGGGCGAAGATCCGGTCCGGGGCGTCGCTCCAGTAGGCCAGCTCGCCCTCCGGCCCCTGCCACCGCACCAGCAGCACGCCGTCGAACCACGACGCGGTCGGCGTGATGTCCCAGCGGGGGCGCGCGTCGGCCGGGATGCGGGCGATGTGCTCGGCGAGCACGCCGTCCGGGCCGACCACGACGAACGTCTCGCCGCGCCGCAGCACCAGCGCGGGCCACCCCTCGCCGGCCAGGACCACGCCGCTGTCCTTGGGCGCGCTCGCGGACCGCAGCCGCTCCGCCGCCTCTTCCAGGGCGGGCCAGCCCAACTCGTCCGGCAGGCCCGCCCGGAGGGTTCGGTGCAGCGCCTCGGCGACGTCGGTGCGGGCGATGGACTCGGCCGCCTCCGGCACGTCCGCGAACGCCTCGGGCAGCCGCACCACGGTCAGCTCGCCCAGGTGGTCGGCGAGGGCGGGCAGGCCGGTGGCGGCGATCCGGTCGGCTCGTGCCCCGATCCACGAGCGCAACGCGCCGCGCAGGCCCGGCACGGCCAGCACGGACGACAGCAGGTCGACGCCGATCGTCGCCGAGCGGGCGCGGTTGCGGGCGTGCGCGATCACCCCTTCGCCGAGCGCGGGGCCGAACCGCTCGGACGCGGCCAGCGCGGCCAGGTCGCGGCCGCCGGGCTCGTCGTCGGCCAGCCAGCCACCGACGTCCAGCTGCGGGTCGGACCCGTCGCCGGGGGCGATCGGCACATCCCGCGCCACCAGCAGGTCCAGCACGTCCAGGTCGCCCTGCCGCCAGCGGCGCAGCGCCCGCACCGGCACGCCGTCGGCGACGAGCCGCCCGGCCATCGCCCCGACCAGCTCCAGCAGCCCCGCCGAGCGTCCGACGGCGCGCCACCCCGACGAGCGGACCGCGAGGACCGAGGACAGCCACTCGGCCGGGTTGGCCGCCACCTCGTCCGGTCCCACCAGGGCGCGGGTCGCGCCGCACGACGTCAGGATCTCCAGCCAGGTGTCCAGCACCGCGACCGAGTCCGGCACGAACGACAGCAGCCGGGCGCGCACCTCGACGTCCTCCGACGCCAACGCCACCAGGGAACCCCGGTAGGTCTTCCAGAACGCCGCGCCCGCGCGGCTGATCGCGGAGCTGTCCAGGATCGCGCGCAGCAGCCGCTGGTCCTCGGCCTTGAGGTCGCGCTTGGCGGCCTTGGCCAGCCGCCGCAGGTCCTCGGGCATCCCGGTGTACGGCGGCAGGCCGCCCCTGGTGCGCTCCACGCACAGCGTGAAGAACAGCTCGTAGGCGGCGTCCGGCTCGTGCTTGCGGGCCAGGCCCTTGGCGTGCGCGGACAGCGCCTTCGCGGTCAGCGCGCCGGCGAACGCGAACTCCAGGAACACCTCGCGGGTGCGCTCCGGGTCCACCGCGAGGTCGTGCACCTCCTCCGCCTCGCGCGCCTTGCCGAACATGGTCGCCGCGTAGGTGGTGTTGCCGTGCTGGAGGAAGATCCGCCCGGCCTGCTCGTAGAAGGTGGGCAGGAAGTGCGGCGCGGACCGGCCGAGCATGTCGCCCAGCGCGGTGAACCCGTCCTTCGCCGCGCCCGCCCGCGACTTGGCCGTGCGGGCCAGCCGTTCGACGTCCTTGACCAGGTTGAGCGCGTGGTGGGCGTTGGCCGGGTCGTGCACCAGCGCCCACGCGGGGAAGCCGAGCGCGCTGCGCTTGCCGGTGCCGACGCCGGTGACCCGCGCGGGCGCCTCGAAGCCGAGGTACTCGCAGGTCAAGTCCTCGGCGCGGCCGAGGACGGCGGGCGCCAGCCGCACCACCACGCGGTCGTCCAGGGCCGGGTGGGAGTAGTGGCGGGCGGTGATGGTGTCGCGGTCGTCGCCGGTGTCGTCGGTGCCGGGCAGCACGGCGCCCGCCGAGATCAGGGCGTTCGAGATCCGGGTGTTCACTGGGCCACCACCGCTTCCTCCACGACGCGGCCGGCGTGGATCGCCGCCGCCATGCGCATCCCCTCGGACCACGCGACCGGTCCGACGTCGGCGAGCGGCAGCGCGGCGCCGTCCTCCAGCGCCCACCGCAGCTCGCCGGTCCAGGTCTCGCCCTCGGGGTAGTCCGAGCCGAGCCAGTACCGGGCCTCCACCACCCGGCCGTCCTCGAACGCGGCGTAGACCGCGTCACCGCCGCGGACCGGGTAGCCGAGCGTGCGGCACCGGCTCAGCGCGTGGTTGAGCTGTTCGAACCGGCCGCCGGAGTAGTCGTCCACCGACGTCTTGCCGGCCGCCGGCGCGGGCTTGGCGAAGGTCTGCCGGAACAGCTGCTGCACCTGCTGCTCGACGCCCAGCTCCGCGCCGAACTCGCGCAGCTCCTCCAGGTCGGCCAGGAGCACCGGGTGCGGGATGTGGACCACCTCGGGCCGCAGCCTGCGGGTGTCGCCGTCGAGGGTGACCACGCCCAGCCCGCGCTCGGGGTCGGCGTCGCGCAGGAACCCGGTCTCGGCGCCGGCGCCGTCGTCCGCCGTGATGACCAGGTCGCGCAGCACGTCGGCCCAGGTCGCGTCCGCCCAGACCTCGGCGAGCAGCGCGGCGGGCACCGGCAGCGAGCGCACCATCCAGCCGTCCGCGGTGGCCAGGCACTCGGCCCGGTGCCGGGTCAGCCACTCGGCGAGCTGCCGCAGCTGGACGACCTGCCGGTCGTCCTTGAGCGAGGCGGGCACCGAGGAGAGGACCTTGCCCTTGCCGTTGCGGCACTGGACCCGGCCGTTCTCCCCGAGCCGCACTTGGTAGCCGGAAGCGTGCCCCGAGGATTCGACGTCGAGCCAGCCCACAGTTCCTCCTGCCGGTCGTTCTGGGTGGTGTTGGCGCGGAGGTTAGCTGCGAGGTCCGACAAAACGATCGGATCGACCGGTTCGCCGCCCTGCCGTGACCAGCGGTCCGATCCCCGACAGGGTGGCTCCTACCTCAAGCCTTGCCCAAATCAGTGGGATTGTGACCCGCGTCTCTTTAACCTCTGGCACATGAGACTGCTGCTGTGGATCGCGCTCACGTGCGCGCTGGCGGTCGAGGGGGCCATGGTGCTACCGCTGCTGGCGGGGATGGCGATCATCGGTTGCGCCGAGGCGCGCCGCCGTTCGCCACGACCGCCCGCACGAGCGCATCGTGATCTCCTCGCTCGCTGAACTCGACTTCCGACGCCCGCTCGGCACCGCGCGGATACGATGCCGCGCAGAACCTCTCACGGCTTTCGCGCGGGTCGGAACCGCGCCAGGGGGCACGTGGACGAGGACGAGGCGGCGGCGTTCCACGCGACCGCCGCCCGGCCGCGAGCCCTGCCCGAAACACCCTCCGCGCGCGTCTGCGACCCGGAGGTGGAGCGGTGAGCCCGGCGGGCGATCTCGAACCACTGCTGTCGTGGCTGCGCTCGGGCGGGACGACCGACCGGCGACTGGACTCCCGACCGGCACCGCGCTCCCGGACGGACGCCTCGACCTGTGCGAGCAGGCGCTCGGGCCGACCGGGGCGCGGCGGCGGTGGCGGGCCAGGGGGTCGACCGCGAGGTGGAGACGCTGTACCTGGGGTGCAACGGGATCACCGCCGGCGGCGCGTCCGCACCGGGTGCGGCACCTGGTGCTGTCCGACACGGGCATCCGCAGCCGCGAGGCGCCCCGGCTGCTCGACGGCGCGCAGCGGGCGTCCGCCCCCACCCGGTTCCTGCTGGGCAAGGGCATCGCCACCACGATCCGGCGCGGGCTGGACGTGGCGAGCGCCGACGTCCCGGTCCACCCGCTCCCCCACGCCGACGTCCCCGCGATCCGCAGCGTGCACCGCCAACCGCCGCCGGGCCCTGGCTGATCATTTCAACAGTTGACCGGAATAGCCCCCCCCAATGGAGACGACGGATTTCGTGCGTACTGTGGCGCACGTTACTTGACCTGCCCGGCGAGCAACGGTTTTACTGCGATCGCGCATTCCCATACCGACCGGTACGGAGCTTGCGCCACCGTTGACGAGGGCAGGCGTGCCCCCAATTCCCCCTGTGGTTCCGACATTGCGTCGTGATCGGCAGTGGGTGCCGCCTGCCGCAAAACCGGGAGTCCGGCATGCCCCTGCCCCATCGGAATGAACACGGCCGACACCACGCCACCCGACGCGGCCGAGCCCGCACACTGGTGGCCGCCGCGGTCGGCGTCGCCGTGGCGGCGGCACTGGTCGCGCCGTCCGGCGCGGCGAGCACCGGCACGGCGAGCACCGACGCGGAACCGGCGGCCGGAGGTGGCAGCGTGCGATCCTTCTGGCTGCACTTCAACGGCACCCCGGTGTCGGACGAGGTGCTGGCCACCGAGGCGCGCCGACGTTCCTACATCGTGCTCAACGCCTGGGAAGGCGAGCTGATCCCCAAGCTGAAGGCGGCGAACCCGGCCGTCCAGGTCTTCGTCTACAAGGACCTGTCGTCCACCCGCTCGTACGCCTGCCGCGACGGCGAGGACGACGCGCTGCTGCCCGCCGGCGTCGGTTACTGCCAGGCGGAGCGGGACCACTCGGAGTGGTTCCTGCTCGACCCGAACGGCCGCCGGTTCGAGTACGACGGCTATTCCGGGCACTGGCAGATGGACGTCGGCAACACCGCCTATCAGGACGCGTGGGCGGCCAACGTGATCGAGAGCAGCACCACCGCCGGATTCGACGGCGTGTGGATGGACAACGCGCTGTTCCCGTGCGACGCGTACCACGAAGGTGTCTGCCCGGCGAAGTACCCGACCGACGCGGCGTTGCAGGACGCATACCTGTCGATGTTGGCGAACACCCGGGACGAATTCGTCGCGTCCGGGTTGAAGACGGTCGCGAACCTGTCCAACGCCAGGGTGCACGGTGACGCCTGGGCGACTTACACCGAATACCTCGACGGCGGCTTCGACGAGTGGTGGCTGACGTTCGACGACCACAACATGCTGTCGGAGTACGCCGACGGGTGGAGCAAGCAGGTCGCCGAGATCGCCGCCAACGAGGCCCGCGGCAAGATCACCCTCGTGCAGCCGCACCACAGCCAGGGCCAGGACCGGCCGTACCGGTTCGCGCTGGCCAGCTACCTGATGGCGGCGGGCGACCGGTCCGCGATCGCGAGCATGGAGCACACCGACGGCTACGGCGACGCGTCACCGTGGCGCGCCGAGTACGACTGGGACCTTGGCGCGCCGTCCGGCCCCTACCGGTCGGTGGCCGCGAACGTCTTCCGGCGCGACTTCGCCTGCGGCACCGTCGTGGTCAACGCCAACCGCACCGAGAGCCGGTCGGTCACCGTGCCGCTGGACGGCAGCTACCGCGACCACGCGGGCACGGCGGTCTCCTCGGTCGCGCTGGCGGGCACCTCCGGCGCCATCTTCCGCAGGCACTGCTGACGGCGGCGCGAGAGGGCAGGCGCGCCTGGGAGCGGGTGTCGGCGCAGGCGGTGAGGATGGTCTCGGGCACCAGCCGCGGTGTTTAGGCTCCCCGGGTGCGGTTGGAGATCCTGGGGCCGATGCGGCTGGTGCGCGACGGCGGCGTGGTGGCGCTGGGCGGGCCGAGGCAGCGCGACCTGCTGGCGCTGCTGGTGCTGCGGAACAACCGGGTCGTCACGGCGGACTGGCTGGTCGAGGCCCTGTGGGACGGTCGGCCGCCCGCCGGCGCGCACACCACCCTGCGGTCCTACGTGGCGGGTCTGCGGCGTGCTCTGGAACCGTCGCGCGGCAGGCGTGCCCCTGCCGACGTGCTGCGCGGGCATACCGGCGGCTACGAGCTGAGCGTTCCGCCGGAGGCGGTCGACGCCGTCCGCTTCACCGCGCTCGCCGAGTCGGGCGCGCGGGCGCTGGACGCGGGGAATTCGGATGCGGCCGAGCGCCACTACGCCGACGCGCTGGCCCTCTGGCGGGGTGAGGTCGCCGGTGGCGAGCTGACCGCCGTCCGCCCCGACGCGGCTCGGCTGGCGGAGGCCCGGTCGGCGGCGGCCGAGGGCTTCTTCACGGCCGCGGTCGCCGCCGGGCGGCACCTGGCGGTGTTACCGGACCTGCGGCAGTTCGTGGCGGCCAACCCGGGTCGGGAGAACGCCCGCGCGCAGCTGATGCTGGCGCTCTACCGGGCGGGGCGGCAGGCCGAGGCGCTGGCCGGGTACGACGAGGGGCGGCGGGTGCTGGCCGAGGAGTTCGGCGTGCGGCCGGGCCGGCTGCTGCGCGACCTGCACCGGGCGGTCCTGGCGCACGAGGTCCCACCGGTGGCCACAGGTCGGACACCCGGCACCGGCACCGCGTCAGCCACCGGCACCACACCGACCGCAACCGCCACCACTCCAGACACGGCCGCTACCGCACCGACCACCGCCGCCACCGCGCCAGCCGCCACCGGCACCGCATCGACCGCCACCGCGCCAGCCGCCGCCAGCACCGGCACCGGCACCGCGCCGATCGCCGCCGCGCACCACCTCGTCGGCCGGGCCGCCGAGCTCGCCGCCCTCGTCGACCTGCTCACCGCGTCGAGCCGCGCCGGCGGTCGGGTGGTGGCGATCGTCGGCGAACCGGGCATCGGCAAGACCAGCCTGGCCGACGCCGTCGCCCGCCAAGCCGCCACCGAGGGCGTCCCCGTCACCTGGGGCCGCTGCCCCGACATCGGCCAGACGCCGCCGTTCTGGCTCTGGGTCCAGGTCGTCCGCGCCCTGGCGCCGCTCGCGCGCGACGCGGGCGCCGACCCGGCCCTCACGATCTTCGGCCCCGGTCAACCGACCGGCGCCGACATCGACCCCGCCGCCCGGTTCCGCGCCTACGACGCCGTCGCCACCCTCGTCCGCGAGGCAGCCGCCCCGAGCGGCCTGGTCCTGGTGCTGGACGACCTGCACGCCGCCGACGCCGACTCGCTGCTCCTGCTGCGCTACCTCGCCGCCACCGTCCACACCTCACGCGCCCTGGTCGTCGCCACCCTGCGCCCCTACGAGCACGACCCGGACCTGGTCGCCGCCCTCGCCGACCTGGCCAGGGTGCCCGGCCACCGCCAGCTGCGCCCCACCGGCCTGGACGCCGACGCGGTGGCCGACCTGGTCCGCGAGCGCACCGGCACGCGGCCACCGGCCGACGTGGCGCGCGACCTCGTCACCCGCACCGGCGGCAACCCGTTCTTCCTGACCGAACTGCTCGCCTCCCCCGACGGCGCGCCGCCGCCGAGCGTGCGCGACACCGTCCGGCTCCGGCTGCACGCCCTGGACCGCCCGACCCGCGACTGGCTCGACGTGCTGAGCGTCGCCGGCCGCGAGCTGGACGTCGACCTGCTGGGCGGCGTCACGTCGGCCGGGGTGCGGCTCACCCACCCGGTCACGCACCTGGTGACCGAGGCGGGTCCCGGCGTGGTGCGGTTCCGGCACCCGCTGTTCGCCGAGGCCGCCTACGCCGACCTGACCCCGACGCGCCGGGCCGACCTGCACGCCCGGCTGGCCGACGCGGGCGCGCACGCCCTCACCCCGGCTGAGCTGGCGCACCACTACGGCCAGGCCCGCGGCCGGGAGGACGACCACCTGCGCTGGACCCTCGAAGCCGCCGACGACGCCACCCGCCGCCTCGCCTACGAGGACGCCCTCGCCCACCTCGACCGGGCCGCCGCCCTGCTCACCGCCACCCCCGACCGCGAGCTGGCCGTGCAGCTGCACCGCACGTCGCTGCTCCAGATCACCGTGGGCGTCGGCAGCGACGCGGTGGACCGGGCCGGTTCCCGCGCCCGCGAGCTGCTGGCCCGGGTCGACCCGGGCGCCGACGTGCGGACCGCCGTGTGGACGCTCGGCGAGCTGGCCTGCAACCGGGCCGAGTTCGCCATCGCCGACGACCTCGCGGGCCGGCTGGCGCAGGACGGCGGCGTGATCGGCGTGGCCGGTCGCTACCTGCTCGGCGCGGCCGCCTACTTCACCGGCCGCCTCGCCGACGCCGAAGACCACCTCACCGCCGCTGTGGACCGGCTGGGCAGGCTCGACCCGCGCCGGCTCGCCGACCAGACCGGCCGCACGCCCACGCTGGCCGCGCACAACTTCCGCGCCCTGGTGCGTTCCCTGCGGGGTGACACCGAGGCGGCGCGCGTCGACATCGCCACCGCGCACGCGCTGGCCGAACGCTCCGACGACCCGTACGGCCGGGCCAACGCCGCGTTGTTCGCCGGGTGGGCGGCGTTGCAGGAGCACGACGCGGCGGCCGCCCTCGACGCGGGCCGCCGCTGCCGGGAGATCGGCGCGCGGCAACACATGCCGCACTTCCTGACGACCGGCGACTTCTTCACCGAGTGGGCCGCCGTGCGCGGCGGGGACGACGGCCGCCTCACCGCCCTGCGAACGGCCGCCGACGGCATCTACCGGCCCGGCCTGCGCGCGACCCGCACCATCACGCTCGCCGCCACGGCCGACGCGCACCTGGTCGTCGGCGACCGCGCCACGGCGGCGGAGCTGGCCGACCAGGGTTTGGCCGTGGCCGGGCAGGTCGGCGAGCACGTGCTGACCGCCGAGCTGCTGCGCGTGCGCGGCCTGGCCCGCGCGGACCGGTCCGACCTCGACGCGGGCGCGGACCTGGCCCGGGAGCAGGGCGCCGAGCTGTTGCTGGCCCGCTTCCCACGCTGGTTCCACAGGACTCCAACAGCCCTCCGCTGACCTGTGCGCGACACCCGGAGGAGGACCTATGGAGTTCGACGTCGTCGTGGTGGGCTGCGGCCCGGTCGGCGCGCTCACCGCGAACCTGCTCGGCGCCAGGGGCGTGCGCACCCTGGTCGTGGAGCGCAGCACGGAGCCGCACGGGCAGCCGCGCGCGTTCTCGTGCGACGACGAGGCGTTGCGGATCTACCAGCAGGCCGGTCTGCGGGACGTGGTCGCGCGCGACATGCACCAGCCCGACCGGGCCGAGTACGTCAACGCGAAGGGCCGGGTGTTCGCCACCATCGCCCTGGACGAGGTCGACTTCGGCCTGGGCGCGCGCCCGCTGCACTTCTTCGACCAGCCACGCCTGGAGGCGGCCCTGCGCGGCGGGCTCGACCGGTTCCCGCACGTCACCCTGCGCACCGGGGTCGAGCTGGTGCGGCTCGACCAGGACGGGGACGGCGTCACGGCGGTGCTGCGCGACGCCGACGGGGAGGCGGAGGTGCGCGCCCGGTACGTGCTCGGCTGCGACGGCGCCCGCAGCACCACGCGGGTGGCCGCCGGCATCAAGCTGACCGGGGCGTCCTACGCCGAGCCGTGGCTGGCGATCTCCGGTGACGTCGAGCCCGGCGGCGTGCGGGTGCCGCACACCCGGTTCGTGTGCGACTGGCGGCGTCCCGCGTTCGTCTCGCCCGGCGCGTTCGGCACCTACCGGCTGGAGTTCATGCTGCGCCCCGACGAGGACGCCGGGGAGGTGGCGCGGCCGGAGTCGATCGCCCGGCTCGTCGCGCCGTACGTCGACCCGGACCGCTTCACCGTCACGCGCGCGGTCGGCTACACGTTCCACCACCTCGTCGCCGAGCGGTGGCGCGCGGGTCGGGTGTTCCTGCTCGGCGACGCGGCGCACCAGATGCCGCCGTTCCTGGGCCAGGGCCTGTGCAGCGGGCTGCGCGACGCGGCCAACCTCACCTGGAAGCTCGCCCTGGCGCTGGCCGGGGACGAGTCCCTGCTGGACAGCTACGAGGCGGAACGCCGCCCGCACACCGAGGAGATGGCGCTGACCAGCGTGCGGCTTGGCCGGGTGTTCCTGGTGCGCCGCAGGTTCGCCGCGTTCGTGCGCGACGTGGTGCTGCGCGCGGTGCAGACCGTGCCGCGGGTGCGCGCGGCGGTGCGCCACTTCGAGTTCAAGCCGCTGCCCGCGCTGCCGGACGGGCGGGCCATGTTCCCGCAGCCGGAGGTCGTCGTCGGCGGCGAGCGGCGGCTGCTGGACGACGTGCTCGGGGCGGACTTCGCGGTCCTCGGCCCGGGGGTGGACGCGGCCACCGCGCGGGACTGGCAGGGCCCGCCCGCGCGGTTCCTCCGGGTCGTGCGCGAGGGCGATCCGCGCGCCGACGACGACCTGGTGGACGTCACCGGCACGCTCACCGCCTGGTTCGCCCGCCACCGGACCGACGTCGTCGTGCTGCGGCCGGACCGGTTCGTGCACGAACCGGTCCCCGCCGCGGCCCGGTGACCGGCCCGGCGGCTACGTGCCGGCGATGGTCACCTTCACCGAGGAGACCGCGCCGGCCTCCTGCTCCACGTCGCCGAACGGTTGCCAGGCGCCGTTCGCCACCCGGATCGCGTGGAACAGGCCGGCGCCGGTGGCCACCGCCACGTGCAACGCGTCGAGCGACGCGGCGATCGAGACGTCCCGCACCGGGTCCACCGGCTGCGGGATCTGCGTGCCGATGCCGTGGAAGGGGTCCCAGGCCCCGTTCGAGTGGCGCATCGAGTGGTACAGCAGGCCGTCGCTGCCCCGGACCACGGCGTGCAGGACCGTCCCCACCTGAGCCACGTCCACGGTGGACGGCTGCACCCCGAGGGCTGCCGGGGCGAACGGCACGTCGACCGCCGGCGACCACGCGCCGTCGGCTCCGGCCACGTGGTACGACAACGTCCCGCCGTTGGGGTTCGCCACCAGGAGGCGGAGTTCACCGCTGTGGCCCGCCGCCCCCATGACGGAACCCGACGCCTGGCCCGGCAGGGCGGGCAGGTGCGACCACGTGCCGTCGGCGTGCCGGACCATGTGCGCCGTGTCACTGCCGTACGCCCTGTGCACGAGGTGCAGCTCGCCCGACACGGCGGCCACCGCCACGTCGAAGACCGCGGGGACCGAGAGGGTGGCCGAGCCCCAGGTCCCGTCGGCGTGGCGGATGCGGTGCTTGAACGACGAGTAGTGCGGCGGGTGGTTGTTGCGGTACTCCTCGACGAGCACGTGCTCCTCGCCCGCGACGATCGCGGACACCACGTGGCTCGACAACCCGGTGGAGTTCGGCACCAGGCCGAACCCGTCCCACGTGCCGTTCGCGTGGCGGAGCGTGTGCGCCACGCCCGAAACCGTGAGCGTCGCGAGGTGCACCTCCCCCGGGACGTGCGCCGCCACCGGATCGGCCCACGCCTGCCCCGCGGTGAGCGACGCCGCGGTCACCACAGCCACCAGGAGTGTTGCGCCCGTGCTCTTACCCGACATCGTGCCCCCTCCCCCGTGGACCCGAGCGGGTCCGGGATCGGGTCTACCACCGGGCGCCCGACGCGGTCCCGGACGCGACCCGGTCGTCTCGCCGCCATTCGTGCGAGCTCGCCGACCCCGGCACTCAGGTCAGGAAGACCCAGTACAGGTCCCAGGCGCCGTCTTCCTGCTGGCAGGCGTGGTAGTCGACGCCCCACGGCACGTCCTCGGCCGCCTCCTCGCACTGCCGCTCGGTCGCGTAGGTGGCGACGTACTGCCAGTAGTCCCGGGGCGCGGCCTGAGAGGGTGCGGCGTGAGCGGGTGCGGCGGCCAGGAGCAGCAGGGTCGCCAGGACCAGTGCGCGCATCGGATCCCCTTGTCGCGGAAAACGCTTTCCACGCGGCGGTGACCCGATGACAGCACAGCCGGGATCCGCCTGGCAACGCGCGGGCACGGCTGCGACCCGACCGGCCTCAGTCGTCTTCGAGGTCCACGTCGGCCAGGTCGTCCACCCCGACCACGTCGACGTCGTTGAACACGACCACCAACCCGAGTTCGGTGAAGCCGGGCACGCGGCACTCGGCGAACCGGACCAGCCAGTCCCGGCCGGGGTGGAAGGTGAACTCCGGCTCGGCCACGGCGTCCGGGCCGTAGCCGGGGTGGTCGCGCAGGTGGTCGGCCACGGCCTCGTGCGCGGTGGCGAGCAGCCGGTCGCGGTCGGCCAGGACCGAGCCGATGAAGGCCAGGTCGAGGTCGGCGGTGGTGGCCGGTTCCTCCACCAGGACGCTGACCGACGTCCCGGCGGCGGTCGCGTTCCAGCACGCCACGCCTTCGGGGGCGTGGTGCACGGGTGTCAGCTCGCCGAAGCCGGGAATCGTGATCGTCACGCGTCGATCCTAGGCGTGGCTCCCGGACCCGACCGGAACCGGGCCTGCGCGGCGGCGAGAACCGGTCGTCCGGTCTCTTGACGTGGGCGGGGCAGGTGAAGTTCGCTCACTGGAGAGCGCTCTCCCAGCCCTGTCGACGATCGCGCCCGGCGGCCCGCCGGGCGCGGTCCACCCCTGCATGGAGCCGTCATGCCCGAAGTGCCCGCCCGGCGACGCCGCCGGGTCCTGCCCCTGCTCGCCGTCCTCGCCGCCCTGGTCGCCGGGCAGCTCGCCACGCTGTCGCCCGCGGCGGAGGCGGCGGGGGTGCTGCTGTCCCAGGGCAGGCCGACCACCGCGTCGTCCACCGAGAACGCGGGCACCGCCGCGTCGGCCGCCACCGACGGCAACACCGGCACCCGCTGGTCCAGCGCGTTCGCCGACCCGCAGTGGTTGAGCGTCGACCTGGGCGCCACCGCGGCGCTGGACCGCGTGGTGCTGAGCTGGGAGGCCGCGTTCGCGACCGCGTTCCAGCTCCAGACCTCCGCCGACGGCGTCACGTGGACCACCGTCCACACCACCGCCAACGGCACGGGCGGCACGCAGGACATCGCCGTCACCGGCTCCGGTCGGCACGTGCGGGTGCTCGGCACGGCCCGCGCCACCGGCTACGGCTACTCGCTGTGGGAGTTCCAGGTCTACGGCACCACCGGCGGCGGTCCCCCCACGGGCACGCCGATCTCCCAGTACAAGCAGGTCGCGGCGTCCACCTGGGAGGGCGGCAACGCGCCCGCGGCGGCGCTGGACGGCCGCGCGAACACCCGCTGGTCCAGCCAGTTCGCCGACAACCAGTGGCTGCGGGTCGACTTCGGCGGCGTCGCGACGGTCAACCAGGTCGTGCTGAACTGGGAGGGCGCGTTCGCCCGGGGCTACCGGCTGGAGCTGTCGAACGACGCGGTGAACTGGACCGCGATCCACTCGACCACCACCGGCCCCGGCGGCGTCGAACGGCTGAACGTCGGCGGCACGGGCCGCTACCTGCGGCTGTTCGCCACCACGCGGGCCACCGGCTACGGCGTCTCGCTGTGGGAGTTCCAGGTCTTCGGGGCCGTCGACACCTCCGCGAGCACCCCGCCGCTGCTGTCGCCGCCGACGAAGGCGCCGGCGGTCACCGGCCGGTTCGCCCTGTCCGCGCCCGCCGACAACGCGATGGTCACCAGCACCCGGCGGCCGGCGTTCTCGTGGGCCGCCGTGCCCGGCGCGGTGCGCTACCAGGTGTGGCTGAACATCAGCCGCACCGACTACGACTTCGCCGCGTCCGGCAACCTGATCGACCTCTACACCAAGGTCGCCGAGCCGACCGGGACCGGCTACACGCCCACGTGGGACATCTCCGACCGGTGGACGTACCGCTGGTTCGTGGTGGCGGTGGACGGGTCCGGCGGGACCAGCGCGTCGAACATCCGCACGTTCAGCCTGTACGTGCCGACGTTGACCACCGTGGCCGACGGCGTGCGGATCGTGAACGGCAGCCGCGACCTCAACAAGAACGGCACGGTCGAGCCGTACGAGGACTGGCGGCAGCCGGTGGAGACGCGGGTGAACGACCTGCTCGGTCGGATGACGATCGAGGAGAAGGCGTACCAGATGTTCTACAACGCCCAGGTGTTCCCGCGCTCGGGCTGGCACTTCGGGCCGGCCGAGGCGCAGGACCTGCACACCGCGCTGCTCGGGTCGAGCGGGACCCGCCTCGGCATCCCGTTCGTGTCGGCGGGCGACACCATCGCCGGGTACAAGACGACGTACCCGTTGCAGAGCGCGTTGGCGGCGGCCCGGAACTACCCGCTGGACTACAAGCTCGGCGACATGCAGCGGCGCGAGCAGCTGGAGGTCGGCACGCGCGGTGTGCTCGGACCGCTGGCCGAGGTGGGCACGAAGGTGCTGTACCCGCGCATCCAGGAGGGCAACGGCGAGAGCTCCGAGGTGGCGTCGGCGCAGGTGCGGGCGCTGGTCGCCGGGTTGCAGGGCGGGCCGGAGCTGAACCCGGCGTCGGTGCTGGCGACGGTGAAGCACTGGCCGGGCGAGGGCGCGGGCGGCGAAGCGCTGATCGTGTTCGACTCGGTGACGATCAAGTACCACGTGGCGCCGTTCCGGGCCGCGATGGAGGCGGGCGCGGTCAACATCATGCCGGGCTACGCGGGCAGCTCGCTGCTCGACCCGGGCGGGCCGGGCGCGGGCGACAGCGCGAAGATCCTGGCGTACCTGCGGCAGAACCTCGGCTACACCGGGCTGATCACGACCGACTGGCTGCCGTCCGGGTCGTGGGTCGGCGCGGCGAACGCCGGTTCCGACGTGATGGGCGGCGCGGACCCGGGCGCGCCCGGGTTCACCATCGGCGGGTTCACCTCGGCGGTGCCCGCGGCCCGGATCGACGACGCGGTGCGCCGGGTGCTGCGGCTGAAGTTCAAGCTCGGCATCTTCGAGAACCCGTACGGCGACCCGGTGAACGGGCCGTACCGGTTCCACAAGCCCGAGTACGCGGCGCTGGCCAACCAGGCGTCGCGCGAGGCGATGACGTTGCTGAAGAACACCAACGGGGTGCTGCCGGTGCGGCTCAACCGAGGCGACAACATCGTGGTGGCCGGGCCGCGGGCCGACGACACAGCCGCGTGCTGCATCTGGACCAGCTACTTCCACCAGGAGTACGGGTCGCAGACCATGCTGGAGGCTATCCGCACGCGTGCCGCGCAGGCCGGGGTGAACGTGCACAAGGACACCGGGCCGTCGCCGAAGCTCGCGATCGTCGCGGTCGGCGAGACCTCGTACACGCACGCGACGAGCTGGCCGAAGGAGCAGCCGTACCTGCCGCCGGACCAGCTGGCGCTGATCCGGGACTTCCAGCGGCAGGGCATCCCGGTGGTGGTGGCGCTGGTCCTGCCGCGGCCGTACGTCATCACGGAGTGGCACGACCTGGCGAGCGCGATCGTGGTGACCTACCGCGGCGGCGAGGAGATGGGTCCGGCGCTGGCGTCGTTGCTGTTCGGCGACTACACGCCGACCGGCAAGCTGCCCTGGCAGCTGCCGCGGGCGCTGTCCGACGTGCTGCGGCCCGGCGGCACCGACACCCCGGCGGACGCCACCGAGCACTGGGACCTGCCGTTCGACCTGGGCGCCACCCCGGCCGAACGCGCCGACATCCGGGCCCGGATCGACGCGGGCCAACCCGTCCCGCCCACCTACGGCACCCCGCTCTACCCGTTCGGCGCCGGCCGGACCACCTGGTAACCCGGGAGTCCAACGCTCAGAGCGGCTTCGGCCGCTCTGAGCGTTCGGCTTCGCGGGCACGGCGCACACCACCGCTAGGCGCGGGCGGTCGGAGGGGGCGGGTGGCTGCCGGGCGCGACCAGACCGCTGTGGTAGGCGGCGGCGATGGCTTGGGCGCGGTCGCGCAGTCCCAGTTTCATCAAGATCCGACCCAGGTGCGTCTTCACGGTCGCCTCACCCACCACGAGGTGCACGGCGATCTCCGGGTTGGACAGCCCGTGCGCCACCAGCACCAGCACCTCGCGCTCCCGCGCCGTCAGCTCACCCAGTTCCGCCGACGTGGGCATCTGGTGGCTGGGGCGGGCGGCGAACTCGCGGATCAGTCCTTTGGCGACGGTCGGGTCCAGCCACGCCTCGCCGGACGCCACCGCGCGCACCGCGTCGACCAGCTCGCGCGGCACGGCGTCCTTCAGCAGGAACCCGGACGCGCCGGCCCGCAGCGCCGCGTACACGGCCTCGTCCACGTGGTACGTCGTCAAGATGATGATCTTGGTGGCGTGGTCCTCGCCCTCCGGGTCGGCGGCGATGATCCGCCTGGTCGCCTCCACCCCGTCCACGCCGGGCATCCGCACGTCCATCAGCACGACGTCGGGGTGCAGCTCACCGGCCCGCGCCACGGCGCCGGCGCCCTCGTCCGCCTCGGCCACCACCTCGATGTCCGGTTCGGCGTCGAGCAGCATCGCCAGCCCGGCCCGCACCAGCGGCTGGTCGTCCACCAGCATCACCCGGATCACCGGTGCTCCCGCACGCTGTCACCGGCCACGGGACCGGCGACGGGCAGCACGGCCGTCACCCGGAACCCGCCCGCCGCCACCGGTTCGGCCTCCAACCGCCCGCCGACGATCGCCAACCGCTCCCGCAACCCGGGCAGGCCGTGGTCGGTGGACAACGCCCGCTCCGGCCGCCGCCCGCGCCCGTCGTCGGTCACCTCGACGGTCAGCTCCCCCTCCGCCCACCGCAGCCGCACGTCCACCCCCGCGCCCGGCCCGACGTGCTTGGTCACGTTGGTCAGCGCCTCCTGCACCACCCGGTACGCGGCCAGGTCGACGCTCGCCGCCAACCGCCGCGGCTCCCCCTCCACCCGCGTGTGGACCCGCACCCCGGCCGCCGTGATCGTGCCGACGAGGTGGTCCACGTCGGCGAGGCCGGGCTGCGGCCGACCCGTCACGCCGTCCTCCGGCCCCGCCTCGTCGTAGCTCAGCCGCAACGCGGTCAGCATCCGGCGCAGCTCGCCCATCGCCTGCTCGCCGGCCTCCTCGATGTGGCCGAGGGCGCGCCCGACCCGCGCCGGGTCGCTGTCGAGCACCCGCCGCGCGCCGGCGGCCTGGAGCACCATCACCGTCACCGAGTGCGCCACGATGTCGTGCAGCTCGCGGGCGATGCGGGCGCGCTCGCCGATCACCGCCTCCTGCGCCTCGATCCGGCGGCGGAACTCCAGGTCCTGGGCGTGCTGCCGACTCAGCCGGACCCACCGGCCAGCGGCCCACACGCACCCGTACAGCAGGAGGTAGAACGAGAGCGTGGCGTAGGTGGCGACCAGCCGCGCCTCGGGCGGCCGGGACGCCGCCTCCCGCAGCCCGGCCAGCACGGCGAGCACGACGCAGGCGGACAGCGCGCCCGCCGACGTCCTCGGCCGGCTGTGCAACGCGACGGTGAACAGGGCGACGCCCGGGGTGGCGGTCGGCTGGAACTCCAGCTCGCTCGTCGGCGTGACCACCACCGCCCACACCCACACGAACCCGAACGTCACCACCGGGTGGTGCCGCCGGACCAGCAACGCCGAGCTGCCGACCAGGACCACGGCGGCGAACACCCACAGGCCCGCGGCGGAGGGGTGGCGACTGCTCACCGCCGAGAACAGGAAGACGTCGACCACGGCGGCCGACGCCGCCAGGGCGACATCGACCGCCGTGGCGCGGGACAACCGCCGTGGCCGTCCCTCGTGGACCATCAACCCGCCCCCTTCTTGCACGTCGGCAGGACGTCGCACGGGTCGCCGGGCACCGGGCCGTCGTCCGGGCGCCGGAACACCAGCTTGCGCTGCTCGGCCTCCACGGCGGGCACCTGGCGCAGCAGTTCCGGCGTGACGGCGTCGCGCGAGCCGGCCGGGATCACGCCCAGCGACTCCAGCGCGGCCCACAGGTCGCCGGGGTACCGCTCAAGCGCCTCCTGGAGCTGTCGCCCGGTGAACTCGCCGACGTCCGGCTGGTGGCGCGAGTCGTTCGCCATCCTGATCGACGCGAACTGCTCGCCGCCGCCGGGCACCGGGCAGAACACCACCCGCTCGGCGGCCAGCCGCTCGACCCGGCCGGCCTCGCCGAGCGGCAGCGGCAGGACGAGGAGGTCGATGCCCTCGGTCGCCTCACCGAGGTCGTCCGGCGCGGACGGCACCAGCACGCCGCCCGGCTCGACCAGCAACCCGGTGGCCAGGTGGCCCTCCCACGGCTTCTCCTCGAAACCGTGCGCCTGGACCGACACCACGAGACGCACACCCGAACCCGACACGATCCCTCCCCGTTCTCCCCCGCGACCCGCGCGTTCGCTTTCCCGCGCTTGGCGAACAATGGGATCACGTCTTGTCGGGGATATCGTCCCCCCTGCGTCCTATCTTGACCGTCCCACTCCCGTCTTACCTCGATCGGGCGACGCAGCGGGGTAAAGCGGACCCGGGAAATCAGACCGGGGTCCGATGAAAGGTGGGCACCGATTCGGAACCATTGCCGTTGAAACCGATCAACGAGCACCGGATCAACGGAGGCCCAGGTGTCCGCGGAAGTCGTTCTACTCAGCTGCGCGGGGGGCGCTGCCCGAATGGGACCCGGCCACCTGGGAATCGCCGCCCACCACCCGACGGCAGGCGCAGTCGGCGGCCCGCTGCAGTCGATGGCTGCCGCCGGGTGGTGGGCGGGCACGTTCCGGCACCGGCCGAGCCGCCTGGTCGCGCTGCCGGTGGTGCCGAGGTCGCGACGACGCGATCGGATCTGGCCAGGTCGCGCGGTCGGGGCGAGGCCGAAGCCGAGGCTTCCGCCGGGCCGGGCCAGGCCAGGGCGAGCCGGAGTTGGACTGGGCAGAGCCGGGCCGGGCCGGAGTTGGACTGGGACCGGGCTGGAGTTGGGTCGGGACCGGGCTGGAGTTGGGGAGGGCAAGGCTGGAGACACGGCTTCGGCCAGGACCAGAAACCGGAGCTGGGGCCGGGCTGGGCTGGGTCAGACCGGGCAGGCCGAGCTGGGGCTGGGCTTGGAGCCGGGGCCGGGTTGGGCCGGCTCGTGGTCGAAGCGAGACTGGGGAGCTGGGCGGGGGCTGGGGCCGAGCCAAGCAAGCCAGGCCAAGCCGGGCCGGGCAGGGCCAGGCAGGGCCAGGCCAGGCAGGGCCGGGTCAGGCAGGGCCGGGTCAGGCAGGGCCGGGTCAGGCAGGGCCGGGTCAGGCAGGGCCGGGTCAGGCAGGGCCGGGTCAGGCAGGGCCGGGTCAGGCAGGGCCGGGCGGGGTCGAGCCGGGCAGGGCCGAGCAGGGCCGGGCAGGGCAGGGCAGGGCCAGGCGAGATTGGGCCGAGCCAGGCTGGGGCCTGGGCCGAGCCGGGTTGCGCTGGGGCTGGGCGGGATTGGGCCAGGGCCGGGGCTGGGGGGCTGGGCTGAGCTGGCCGGGGTCGAGGTCAGAGGTCGGGGTTGCGGTTGTGGTTGTCAGAGCCGACAGCGGTGCTGGCAGTGGTAACCGACAGCGGTGTCGGCCGGGGGTGGCGGGCGGCGGTGTTCGCGGGGGTGGCGGATTTTCTGGCTGCCGCGTCTGGGCGAATCCGGTTCGCGCGGCGTCCGGCTGGGCTGAGTGCAGGCGCTCGCCGTGGTCGCGGCGTGGCGTGCTGGTTCGACATCAGGGGGAAGACCATGCGCAACAACGTGATCGTGAGACCGCCGTGCGCGTTCCAATCGGCAGACGACTTCGCCGAACTCGCCAGTGACTCCGTGCTGGGCGCGGTGCGGTACTCGACCACACCGGGTCCGCCCCGGTGGGAGGGCGGGCGGCCGGTGCTGCCGCTGCACGTGGTCCGGCCGGGTGGTCGGGAGGTGGTGGAGGTCTGGTCCACCGAAGGCCGCCCGGTGCGCGCCGGGCAGCACGAGGGGTTGCTCTACGCGCACGACGGCGAGCTGCTGTTCGGCGCCGGGTGGATCGGTCCGTCGGTCCACTGCGGCGAAGCCGCGCGGCGGGCGTACGCGGCGGCGTTCGAGCTGGTCGAGAGACTGGGCTACCGGACCGTATTCCGGGTGTGGAACGCGGTCGACGGGATCGCCGAGGTGCACGCCGACTTCCACGAGGGGCGCGGGCGGGCGCTCGCGGAGGCCGGTCGGGCCATGCCCACGTCCACCGACGTCGGTGTGCTGAGCGGTGGGGTCGCGTTCTACTTCCTGGCGCACCGGGCGCACGTGGCCGTGCGGTTGGAGAACCCGTTGGGGGCGTCCGCGCAGGCCACCCTGCTGGTGCCCGAGACGGGGCGCGGAGCGCTGTACGTGTCCGGCGGGGTGAGCGGGCTCGACCGCGTCGCTGCCGGTCGTGGCGACGTGGGCCGCCAGTTGCAGGTGGCGCTGGCCGACATCGCCGCCCTGATCGGCGCGGACAACCTCGTGCGGCACGGGGTCGGTGGTGGTTGGGCGCTTGACGACCTGCGCTCGGTCAAGGTCTGCGTGAGCAGGCCCGAGGACGTGCCGGTGGTGACGCGGCTGTGCCGCGAGGAGTTCTCCCGGCGCGCGGAGGTCGTGGTGTTCACCGCCGACCTGCGGCACCCGGACCTGCTGGTCGAGGTCGAGGGGATGGCGCCGTGAACCGCGCGTTCGCCGACGCCGGGCCGCTGCTGTCGGCGCTGGAACCCCCGTCCCGGCGCGCCGCCGGTCGGTCAGCTCTGAGGGGTGTTGACCGGCCGGCGGCAGCCTGCCGGGTCCGGTGTCCGGCTACGTGGCGCGAGGTCGGGCGGGGTTAGTCCGTGCCCCGCTCGTAGGTCAGGCAGTTGGCGGCGTGGTCGCCCTGGCCCGGACCGACGCGCACGCCGGACGCGGTGCACTCCAGCTCCTTGTTGTGGACGCAGTCGGTGCGCGAGCACGCGCCCACCTGCGCCACCACCTTCGGCAGGCCCCCCTTGCGAGCGAGGGGGATGAACGTTCCGCAGTCGGCAGCGCCGTTGACTCCGCTCACGGTGATCGCGAAAGCGTGACAACCATCGTGGTTGTAGGAACACCCGGTGACGGTGCACTCGTGCACGGCCGGCATTTCCGTGGTGGTCATGACCGCTCCTCTCGGCAGCAGTTCTGGGAGTTCAGACGTTGCCACCGACCACCGGGCGCCGCAACACGAAATCATTGAGGCGAGCCTAACCTAAAGTCCGGAAAAAGATCCGGAAATCAATTCACGAAGATCACCGAGCACACCTCGACTGGAGCCGACCGCGTCACGACGTCACGGCGTGACCGGGATGTTGGTCAGCCCGTTCACCGCCCGCGTCACGGTGTTGGACGCGTGCACGACGTTCGGCCGGTCCGCGCACTTCGACGTGGACGTGATCCGGATCGCGTACTGGCCCACCCCGCCCAGGTCCGACCGGTTGTCCCGCCACACGTTGCCGCACCCGTTCAGGAACGACGGCGTGGTGGCCGGGTTGTGCGTCTCGTAACCGTTGGCGAACGTGCCCGGCGCGGTGAGAACACCGGTGTTGCCCTCGATCAGGTAACCGACGCCCTTCACGTCCACCCACGAGTCCGCCGAGTTCTGCCCGGAAATCCCGGCGCCGTCGAACGAGTTGCCCCGGATCACGCCGTCGAACGTGCCTTCCTTGACGTCCACGTGCTCCGCCGCGACGCCGGGCCCGATCCGGTTGCCCAGCACCTGCACCCGGTCGCTGCGGTCGACGCCGCCGGAATTGCCGTGGCACGCCCAGTTCGAGTTCGCCGACCCGATGTACACCGCCTCGCCGTACCCCGGCTGCACCAGCCCGGTGTGGCTGATCTCCGAGTCGCGCAGCACGCTGTCCGCCGACGAGCGCCGGAAGTGCACGGCCTCCTCGTCCACGTGGTGCACCCGCACGCCGTCGACCACGGTGTGGTGCGAGTCGTCCGCGACGATCCCCTTCTTCGACTCGCGCACGGTGAACCCGACCAGGTTCCAGTGCGGCGCGCCGTGCAGCCACAGCCCGTAACCGGAGTCCCAGCCCGGCGTCGGCGCCGGGCAGCTCGGCCCGGACCCCGACGGGCCGTCGTTGACCAGCACCGCGTCCGCCGGACCGGTGAGCGTGATCGGCGCGGCGGCGGAGCCGGGCCGGGTGATCACGAACGACCCCCGGTACACGCCCGGTGCCATCCGGATGGTCCGGCCGGGCACGGCGGCGGCCAGCGCCGCCTGCAGCTGGGCCGTCGTGGACACGTCCACAGCAGACCCGCCGCCCGAGCCCGCGCCGGTCGTCGCCGTCACCTCGGCACTGGCGGCGGAGGCGTTGCCCGCCGCGTCACGCGCCCGCACGGTGAACGCGTACGCCGTGCTCGGCAGCAGGCCGCCGACGGTCGCGGAGGTCGACGTCGCCGTGGCGACCACCGTCGTGCCGCGCAGGACCTGGTAGTCGGTGACGCCGACGTCGTCCGAGGACGCGGTCCACGCCAGCGACACCGAGCCCGCCGTCACCCCCGTCACCCGCACTCCCGCCGGGGCGGTGGGCGCGGACGTGTCGGGCTCAGGGCCGCCGCCCTCGCACGGGGCGCCGTCGACCGCGCAGCCGGTCGGCAGGCCGAGCCCGGAGGCGGTGAACCCGAAGCTCACCGTGCCGCCGGGGCGGATCCGGCCGTTGAAGCCCGCGTTGGCGAACCGGTGGCGCCGACCGTCGCGGGTGAGCACCGAACTCCACGAGTTGGCCACCGCCGTGCCCGCCGGCAGGTCGAACTCGACCACCCAGCCGGTGCTCTCCACGTCACCGGTGTTGGTCAGCGCGAACTGCCCGCCGTAACCGGTGCTCCACACCGACCCCTGGCTGAACACGGCGGTCAACCGAGCCGCGTCGGCCTCGGCCGGACCCACGAGCACCGCGAGCAGGCAGGCCGCCACGACGCCCACCGCCGACAGGCGTTTCCCCATGAAGGTGATCTCCTCCGGTCTCCGGCGGCGGCCGTGACTGGTACCTGACTACCAGGCCACCGGCCGGTAGTCGAGGTGACCGGTCACCTTTTCGGCGCCCGGTTCGTCCAGGGTGCGGAGGGAAGGGGTGCCGATGGGCGACCAACTGGCGAACCGGTTCGAGGCGCACCGCACGCGCCTGCGCGCGGTCGCCCACCGGATGCTGGGATCGCTCCCGGAGGCCGAGGACGCGGTCCAGGAGACCTGGCTGCGGCTGTGCCGGGTCGACGCCGACGAGGTCGACAACCTCGCCGCCTGGCTGCACACCGTCGTTTCCCGGGTCTGCCTCGACGTCCTGCGCCACCGCCGAACCCGCCGCGAGGACGCCCTCGACCACGTCGCCGACCTGCCCGCCGACGACGACCCGGAGACCGAAGCCGTGCTGGCCGACTCGGTCGGGCGGGCGCTGCTCGTCGTCCTGGACGCCCTCGCCCCCGCCGAACGGGTGGCGTTCGTCCTGCACGACACCTTCGCCGTGCCGTTCGACCGGATCGCGCCGATCGTCGGCCGCAGCACCGCCACCACCAAGAAGCTCGCCAGCCGCGCCCGCCGCAAGGTCCGCGGCGTCCCGGCGCTGCCCGACGCCGAGCTCGCCCGGCACCGGCACGTCGTGGACGCGTTCCTCACCGCCGCCCGCCGGGGCGACTTCGCCGACCTGCTCGCCGTGCTCGACCCGGACGTCGTCCGCCGCGCCGACGCGACCGCCCTGCCGCCCGGCGTGGCAACCGAGGTCCGCGGCGCGCACGCCGTCGCCGCCGAGACCGCCGCCCTCACCGCCAACGCGCGCCACGCCGTACCGGCCCTCGTGGACGGACGCGTCGGCATCGTGGTCGCACCGCACGGCCGGCTGCGGCTCGTCCTCACCATCACCGTCCAGGGTGACCGCATCGCCGGGTACGAGGTCGTAGCCGACCCGGACCGGTTGTGCCGGTTCGCCATCGCGATCCCGGTCGACTTTTATCGTGACTTGAATCAAGTACGCCAGTAAGGTCGGCCCCGGCTGCCACCACACCCTGACCGCGACCGCGCGGGTCCGCCGCCACCCGTGCGCGAACGACGCCAGGGCGCACTCCCCGCGAAAGGACCACGTCCATGCAGTCCCCTGCCCGACCCCGGCGCGCGACCTCCCGGTGGGGCGCCGCGGGCCTCGCCCTCGCCACGGCGGCGGCCGGACTCGCGGTCGCCGTCGCGACCGCTCCGGCCGCACAGGCCACCGTCCTGCCCAACGGCTTCAAGAGCGTCGGCTACCTGCCGTCCTGGGCGGGCAACGTGAACGCCGTCCAGTACAGCAAGCTCACGCACATCAACTACGCGTTCGCCCTGCCCAACGCCAACGGGACGCTCCAGGCCATCCCCGACCCCGGCAAGCTCTCGTCGCTGGTCACGCTCGCCCACAACAACGGCGTGCGCGTCTCGCTCGCCATCGGCGGCTGGAACGACGGCAACGACTCGGCGTTCGAGGCCCTGGCCGCCAACTCCGGCAGCCGCACCACCTTCGTCAACAGCGTCGTCAGCGTCGTCAACCAGTACAACCTCGACGGCGTCGACATGGACTGGGAGTACCCAGACCCGGGCGCCTCGGCGAACAACTTCACCGCCCTCATGGGACAGCTCAGCACCGCCATGCACAGCCGAGGCAAGCTCCTCACCGCGGCCGTCGTCTCCGGCGGCGGCACCGCGGAAGGCGTCCAGACCGCGGTGTTCGGCCAGGTCGACTGGCTCAACATCATGGCCTACGACGGCGGCAGCCCGCACGCCAACTACGACTGGTCCATCGCCAGCGCCAACTACTGGAAGTCCCGCGGCCTGCCCGCCGCCAAGACCGTGCTGGGCGTGCCGTTCTACAGCCGGCCCAACTACCTCACCTACTCGCAACTGGTCGCCATGGACCCGGCCAACGCCAACCGCGACTGCGCCACCGTCAACGGCGCGCAGCAGTGCTACAACGGCATCCCCACGATCAAGCGCAAGACCCAGTGGGCGATGGCCAACGCGGGCGGCATCATGAACTGGGAGCTGTCGCAGGACACCAGCGGCAGCACCTCCCTGGTCAGCGCCATCTACGACACCGCCACGGGCGGCACCACCCCGCCGGGCCGCACCGGCGCCATCACCGGCATCGCGGGCAAGTGCGTCGACGTCGCCAGTGCCTCGTCGGCCAACGGCGCCGCCGTGCAGCTGTGGACGTGCAACGGCACCAACGCGCAGAGCTGGACCGTCTCCGGTGACGGCTCGCTGCGCGCCCTCGGCAAGTGCATGGACGTGTCGGCCGCCGGCACCGCCAACGGCACGGTCGTCCAGCTGTGGGACTGCAACGGGACCGGCGCGCAGAAGTGGCAGGCCGCGGCTGACGGCACGCTGCGCAACCCGGCCTCCGGCCGCTGCCTGGACGCCACCGGCCCCAGCTCGGCCGACGGCACCCGGCTCCAGATCTGGGACTGCTTCGCCGCCACCAACCAGGTGTGGCGACTCCCGGCCTGAGCCCGCTCCGACGACCGCGGCCCGCTCCCCCGCGGAGCGGGCCGTGTCGTGCTTGCCCGACGCCCGGTCAACCGCAAGGGTGGTGCGATGGGTGAAGAGCGTGACGGGGTGGCGTTGACCAACCTCGACCAGCCGCTGTTCGACGGCGCCGACGCGACCAAGGGCGACCTGGTCGACTACCTCGACGCGGTGGCGGACCGGATCGTCCCCGGACTGGCCGGGCGACCGCTGTCGGTCGTGCGGATCCGGCCGGGGCAGGAGGCGTTCACGCAGAAGAACCTGCCCAAGTACACGCCGCCCTGGGTGCCGTCGGTGACGTTGTGGGCGGAGACGTCCAAGCGCGAGATCCGGTACGCGGTGTGCGAGGACCGGCGCACGCTGCTGTGGTTCGCCAACCAGCGCGCGGTGGAGTACCACGTCACGCTCGCGCCCGCCGGCGCGTTCGACCGGCCCACGCACCTGGTGCTCGACCTCGACCCGCCGGAGGGCGCGGGGTTCGATGTGGTCGTGGCGGCGGCGAAGCTCGTCCGGCGGGCGTTGGCCGACGACGGGCTGACCGGCGTGGTGAAGACCAGCGGTTCGAAGGGCGTGCACGTGTTCGTGCCGGTGGAGGGCGTCGACGACGACGTGGCCGCCGCGACCCGGGCGCTGGCGGCGCGGGCCGAGCGGCTGGACCCGGGGATCGCGACCACGGCTTTCATCAAGGACGACCGGCACGGCAAGGTGTTCCTCGACTCGACGCGCGCGTACGGCGCGACCGTCGCCGCCGCGTACAGCCCCCGCATCAGGCCGGGCGCGACGGTGTCGTTCCCGGTGGCCTGGGACGACCTGGACGACGTGACGCCCGCCGACTTCACCGTGCGGACCGCCGCCGCGCTGCTCGGCGGCGAGGACCCGTGGCACTCGCGGATGCCCGCGCCGCAGAAGCTGCCGGACGACCTGGTCGCCGAGGGCCACACGATCCCGGTGGCCCGCGTCCAGGCCATGCACGAGGGCAAGCGGCGGGCTCGCGCCCAGCGCGCCGGACAGTGATTTTCGGCCTGCACTGAAGTCATCGAGCGGACAGAATTGTCCGCTCTGCGTCCGAACGTGCCACGACGAAAGTCGCTACCGCGGTGGTGGCGCAGCACGCACGCTCGTGCGTGGCTTTCCCAACACCCTGCGGAGGCAGCCATGTCCTTGCGAAGGACGACCCCTGTGGCGAGCGCCCTGTTGCTCGCCACGGCCCTGCTGAGCCCACCCGTCGCCACTGCGGCGCCGGTGGGCGCCTTGGCCGTGCCGGACATCTCCCTGGCCAACGTCCAGGCGCACCTGAACGACTTCCAGACCATCGCCAACAACAACGGGGGCAACCGGGCGCACGGCAGACCCGGCTACCTCGCCTCGATCAACCACGTGAAGGCGAAGCTCGACGCCGCCGGGTACCAGACGTCGGTGCAGCAGTTCACCCAGAGCGGCGCGACCGGGTACAACCTGATCGCGGACTGGCCCGGCGGCGACCCGAACGACGTGCTGATGCTCGGCGGCCACCTGGACAGCGTGAGCTCCGGTCCGGGCATCAACGACAACGGCACCGGCTCGGCCGGCCTGCTGGAGATCGCGCTGACCGCGGCCCGGCAGGGCTTCGCGCCGCAGAAGCACGTCCGGTTCGGCTGGTGGGGCGCCGAAGAGCTCGGCCTGGTCGGCTCCACCTACTACGTCAACAACCTGCCGTCGACCGAGCGGTCGCGGATCAAGGCGTACCTGAACTTCGACATGATCGGCTCGCCGAACCCGGGGTACTTCGTCTACAGCGCCTCCGGCCAGCCGACCGGGTCGCTGCAGCTGCAGCAGACGCTCCAGGCCGGGTTCACCGTGCCGACCGAGCTGACGTCGGTCGGCGGCCGGTCCGACCACGCCGCGTTCGCGCGAGCGGGCATCCCCGTCGGCGGCCTGTTCACCGGCGCCGAGGTGACCAAGACGTCGGCGCAGGCGCAGAAGTGGGGCGGCACGGCCGGCGTCGCGTTCGACCGCTGCTACCACCGGTCCTGCGACACGACGGCGAACATCGACGCCACCGCGCTGGACCGCAACAGCGATGCCATCGCCTACGCCCTGTGGACGCTGGCCGGCACGGGGACCAACCCGCCCGGACCGCGGTTCGAGAACCAGACCGACGTGAACATCCCCGACCTGACCACGGTCGAGAGCCCGATCACGGTGTCCGGGGTGAGCGGCAACGCGCCGGCCGCGCTGGCGGTGGGCGTGGACATCACCCACACCTACCGGGGCGACCTGGTGATCGACGTGGTGGCGCCGGACGGCACGGCGTTCCGGGTGAAGAACTCGGGCAACGACAGCGCGGACAACGTCGTGACGACCTACACGGTGAACGCCTCGGGCGAGGTGGCGAACGGCACGTGGAAGCTGCGCGTGCGGGACGTCGCGTCGGCCGACGTCGGCCGGATCAACGGCTGGTCGCTGCAGTTCTGAGCGTGGTCGTCGCGGTTCCGAGCGATAGGTTCGGCCCTGAAGCACTCGCGCGACGTCGGAGGTGATCACGGTGCACCCGGTCCATTGACAGCCCCAGCCCGGGGCGTCACGGAGCCGAAAGGTGACCGCGTGAGCAGGACCGACAAGACCCGACCCTGGTGGGCGCGACTGGCCGACACGCCGATGGCGACCTGCGTGCCGGTGCACGACCACCGGTTCGGGCCGTGCACGCTGCCCGCCGAGGTCTCGCCGGGGAGCGCGACCCCCGGCAGCGGGTGCCGCTGGGGTTGCGCCGCCGACCACCTGGTCTGGCGCGACACCAAGGCGGGCATCCGGGAGTGGCGCCGCTTCCAGCGCGAGGAGCGCCGCCGCGACCGCCACCGGGCGCGCCGCGAGCTGCGCGCCCACCGCGGCGAGGAGTGAGGCGGAGGGGCCGGTGATCAGCCGGCCCCTCCCCGTCCGGCCCCCGAGCGGGCTCAGCCCTGCGTCGCGGCCTCGTCCATCCAGAACACGTTCCACACGTGGCCGTCGAGGTCTTCGAAGCTGCGGCCGTACATGAAGCCGTGGTCCTCCGGCTCCTTGACGAACCCGGCGCCCGCGGCCAGCGCCTTGTCCGCCAGCTCGTCCACCTGCTCGCGGTTGTCCAGGGCCAGCGACACGATCGCCTCCGTGGTCGAGCGGGAGTCGGCGATCTCCTTGGTGGTGAACGTCTTGAAGAACGGCTCGGTGACCAGCATCGCGTAGATGCTGTCGCTGAACACGACGCACGACGCGTTCTCGTCGGTGAACCGCGGGTCGTGCGCGAAGCCCAGGGCGGCGAAGAACTCGATCGCCTTGGTCAGGTCGGTCACCGGCAGGTTGACGAAGATCTTCACGGTAGCCCCCACGGGAAGAGCGGACACTCCTGTGTCCTCCGGATACTTCAGTGTCCGATGGACACGAGGTGTACGATAGACACAGATCGACAACGGGGGCAACCCCCGATCCCGGAAGTGGTGAGCGGATGGCGAGCGAGGACCAGGGCGCGGACCTGCTGTGGGGTTCGCGGGACAAACCCGCCCGGCCGCCGCGGCTCGCGCTCACGGTCGACCGGATCGCCGCCGCGGCGATCGAGGTGGCCGACGCGGAGGGCCTGGCGTCGGTGTCGATGCAGCAGGTCGCGGCCAGGCTGGACGTCACGAAGATGGCGCTCTACCGGCACGTGGCGAGCAAGGCGGAACTGGTCGCGGTGATGGTCGAGTCGGCCGTCGGCGAGCCGCCTGACCTGCGCGCGGCGCCGGGCGGTTGGCGACCGAGGCTGATCAGGTGGTCGGACCTGATGCGCGGGACGTGGCGGCGCCACCCGTGGCTGCCCGCCGCGACCGCGGGCGAGCGGATGACCGGGCCGCGCGAGGTCGGGTGGACCGAGTCCGCGGTGGCGGCGCTGGAGGGCACCGGGCTGGACGGCGGCGAGCGGATGGACGCGGTGTTCCTGCTCAGCGGCCACATCCGCAACACGCAGTCGGCGGCGACAGCGGGCACGCAGCCGTGGACGGCGGAGAAGCACCTGCGCTCGATCCTGCACGAGCACCGCGAGCGGTTCCCGGCGCTGCACGAGGCGGCGCGGTCGACCAACGGCGCGTCGCGCGACAACGGCTGGGACTTCGGCCTCAACCGGATCCTGGACGGGCTGGAGGTGCTGATCAGCGCGCGGAAGGGCTGACCGGCGAGGTCCGGTTCGCCCCCCGAGACCGACTAGCCGCCTATGCAACTAGTTGCACTGCACCGCGTTGCACAGCTACGGTTCCGGTCATGGCGTTGGAGCACGCGATCCTGGTGTCGCTGGACGAGCGCTCGGGCTCGGGCTACGAGCTGGCCCGGCGCTTCGAGAAGTCCATCGGCTTCTTCTGGGCCGCCACCCACCAGCAGATCTACCGCACCCTCAAGCGGATGGTCGACCTCGGCTGGGTGTCGTGCCACGAGGTCGCCCAGGACGGCCGGCCGGACAAGAAGGTCTACGAGGTCGCCGACCCGGGCCGGGACGAGCTGGCCCGCTGGCTGGCCTCCCCCAGCGAGCCGGAGACCGTCCGGCACGAGCTGTCGGTGAAGGTCCGCGGCGCGTCGCTGGGCGACCAGGGCGCGCTGGTCGGCGAGATCGCCCGGCACCGGGACCGGCACGCCGAACGCCTCGACGTCTACCTCGCCCTGGAGGAGAAGGACTTCTCCGACCCGTCGGCCCTGTCCGGCAGGCGACTGCACCAGTACCTGGTCCTGCGCGGCGGCATCCGGGCCGAGCAGGCGCTGGTCGAGTGGTGCGACGAGGTACTGGCCGCCATGCGAGAGGACGACCGGCGATGACGGGGTACCCCCACCTGCTCCAGCCCCTGGACCTGGGTTTCACGACCCTGCGCAACCGGGTGCTGATGGGGTCGATGCACACCGGCAACGAGGACCGCGCGAAGGACTTCGACGCGCTCGCCGCCTACTTCGCCGAACGGGCGCGCGGCGGCGTCGGCCTCATGGTCACCGGCGGCTTCTCCCCCAACCGGGCGGGCTCGCTCTACCCGTTCGCGTCCAAGCTCACCACGCGTCGCGAGGCCCGCAACCACCGGGTGATCACCCAGGCGGTGCACGAGCACGACGGCAAGATCGCCCTCCAGCTGCTGCACGCCGGCCGGTACGGCTACCACCCGTTCACCGTGTCCGCGTCCGCCCTGAAGTCGCCGATCAGCAAGTTCCGGCCACGGGCGCTGTCCGACCGGGGCGTGCGCGCGCAGGTCGACGCGTTCGCCCGCGCCACCGCGCTGGCCCGCGAGGCCGGTTACGACGGCGTCGAGATCATGGGCTCCGAGGGCTACTTCATCAACCAGTTCCTCGCGCCGCGCACCAACGAGCGGACCGACCGCTGGGGCGGCAGCGCCGAGAACCGCAGGCGCGTCGCGGTCGAGGTCGTGCGCCGCTGCCGGGAGGCGGCCGGCCCGGACTTCGTCCTGATCTACCGGCTGTCGATGATCGACCTGGTCGCGGACGGCCAGACCTGGGACGAGGTGGTCGCGCTCGGCCAGGAGGTCGAGGCGGCCGGGGCGACGATCATCAACACCGGCATCGGCTGGCACGAGGCGCGGGTGCCGACGATCGTCACCTCGGTGCCGCGCGCGGCGTTCACTGACGTCACCGCGAAGTTCCGCCCGCACGTCGGCATCCCGGTGATCACCTCGAACCGGATCAACATGCCGCAGGTGGCCGAGGAGGTGCTGGCCCGCGGCGACGCCGACATGGTGTCCATGGCGCGGCCGTTCCTGGCCGACCCGGACTGGGTGCGCAAGGCCGAGACCGGCCGCGCCGACGAGATCAACACGTGCATCGCGTGCAACCAGGCGTGCCTGGACCACACGTTCTCGCTGAAGAAGGCGTCCTGCATGGTCAACCCGCGCGCGGGCAACGAGACCACGCTGACGCTGCTGCCCACCCGCCGGGTGAAGCGGGTGGCGGTGGTCGGCGCGGGTCCGGCGGGCCTGGCGGCGGCGACCGCGCTGGCCGAGCGCGGGCACGCGGTGGAGCTGTTCGAGGCCGACGACGACATCGGCGGCCAGTTCGCCATCGCCCGGCGCATCCCCGGCAAGGAGGAGTTCGCCGAGACGATCCGGTACTACCGGCGGCGGATCGAGCTGACCGGTGTCGAGCTGCGCCTGGGCAGGCGGGTCACCGCGGCCGACGTGGCCGGCTTCGACGAGGTGGTGATCGCCACCGGCGTCGCCCCGCGGGTGCCCGCCATCCCCGGCGTGGAGCGCGCCTTGTCCTATGTGGACGTCGTCCGGCACGGCGCGCCGGTCGGCGACCGGGTCGCGGTGATCGGCGCGGGCGGCATCGGGGTGGACGTGACCGAGTTCCTGACCCACGCCTCCTCCCCCGCCCTGGACGTGGCCGAGTGGCGGGCCGAGTGGGGTGTCGCCGACCCCGAGCAGGTGCGCGGCGGCGTGGTCGACCCGAAGCCCGCCGCGCCCGCGCGGCAGGTTTACCTGTTGCAGCGCAAGGAGTCCCGGATCGGCAAAGGGCTGGGCAAGACGACCGGCTGGGTGCACCGGGCGGCGCTGGCGGCCAAGGGCGTCGAGCAGCTGACCGGGGTGAACTACGAGCGGATCGACGACGCGGGCCTGCACATCTCGTTCGGCCCGCGGCGCGAACGACCGAGGGTGCTGGACGTGGACACGGTGGTGGTGTGCGCGGGCCAGGAGTCCGTGCGCGACCTCGTGGACGCGCTCACCGCCCGCGGTGTCGTCACGCACGTCATCGGCGGCGCGGACGTCGCCGCCGAACTGGACGCCAAGCGCGCCATCGACCAGGGCACGCGACTCGCGGCCACGATCTGACCAGGAGGCAGGGTTGAACGCGGCACTCGATTTCCAGGCGGCCGTCGAAGCGGGCGACATCGTCGGCGCGACGAGGTTCTTCGCCGACGACATCACGTTGCACAGCCCGGTGCGGTTCAAGCCGTTCGAGGGGATCGACGCGGTGCGGGCGCTGTTCGCCGTGCTGCAGCGGACCTTCGAGGACTTCCGGTACGTCGGCCGGTACGACGGGCCGGGCGGTCACGTCCTGCACTTCCGGACGGTGGTGAACGGCAAGCAGGTCGAGGGCGTCGACCTGCTCGAACTGGACGCGGCCGGCCGGATCGGCGCGTTGACCGTGATGATCCGGCCGCAGTCGGCGCTGACGGTCGTCGGCGAGGCGATCTGGGCGGGTCTGGTCGAGGACGGCGCGGTGTCGTGACCTGAGGGCTAGGCTCGCCGCCGTGGACTTCCTCTTCACCCGGCCCGACTCCAAGGCCGCCGCCGCGGCCCTGGAGGTGTGCCACGAGTACGCCGAGCCGTGGCTGCTGAACCACTCGTTGCGCGCCTACTCGTGGGCCGTCGCGCACGCGTCCGCGGCGGACATCGCGCACGACGGCGAGCTGCTGTACGTGGCCGCGCTGCTGCACGACCTCGCGCTGACCTCGGCGTTCGACAACCACGAGCTGCCGTTCGAGGTGGCGGGCGGGCACGTGGCGTGGGTGTTCGCGGCCGGCGCGGGGTGGGGCCGGGTGCGGCGGGACCGGTTGGCCGAGGTCATCGTGCTGCACATGCGCGACGACGTGCCCGCCGACGACGACCCGGAGAGCCACCTGCTGCAGGTCGCGGTCAGCGCCGACGTGTCCGGGCGCGGGTTGGACCGGTTCGCCGACGACGTCAGGGACGCCGTCGTGACCAGGTTCCCCCGGCTGGGGTTCGCGGACGCCTTCCTGGCCAGGGCGGCGGACCAGGCCGAGCGCAAGCCCGACTGCGCCGTCGCCGGGCTGGTGCGCGACGGCTGGCCGCGGCGGGTGTCGGCCAACCCGCTGGACGCGCCCGGCCGGTGATCGGGCGCGCCCGGCGGGACGTCACCTCAGCGCGTACGCCCTGGTGATCGTCTGGTCGACCGAGTTGCCCGCCGCGTCGCGCGCCTGCGCCCGGAGCGACGCGAACCGGGCGCCGGCCGGGTGGACGACCGCCGCCAGCCAGCGCGCGCCCACCTTCAGCAGCGGCACGGGCCGCCACGTCGCGCCGTCGTCGAACGAGACCTGCACGGCGGGCTCGGCCACGCCCTCGGCGCCGGCGACGCCGTTGCGCTGCACGTAGACCGGGAACGCGAACGGACGCCCGGCCGCCGCCGCGTTCCGGTCGTCCAGCGACGGCGCGAACCGCACCGCGAGCAGCGGCAGGGCCGCCGGGTCCTCGCCGTCGACGTGCTCCGAGGTGAACTCCCAGTCCGCGACCACCCTGGTGGACAGGTCGGACACACCCGCCCGGTCGGCCCGCGCGTGCAGCCGGTACCTGCCCTCGGACGCGGGCACGTCGGCCGCCACGCGCCCCGCCACTCGGGACTCGCCGAGCAGCACGCCGTCGCGGTGCAGCGTGGTCCGGGCCTCCACCGTCGCGGAGGACCCGTGGTGGTTCGGGTCCTGGTCGGTGAACAGCGGGACGGACGCGCCGATCCGGTCGCCTGCGCGCTGGGCCCACTCGTGCGGGCGCGAGGTGAGCGGGAACGCCGGACCGAACACGGCGGCGTTCCACTTCTCGCTGACCGGCCGCCCCTGCCGGAAACCACGCGGCCGGGCCGTGTCCTGGTAGGTCTCCGCCGGGTACGCCTGGGGGTCCGCCAGCTGCGCGAACCCGCCGTGCCAGAGGGCGTCCGGGGTGAAGAACTGCGTGACCCGCAACGGCAGCGGACCGCCGACCACCTGGTCGTGGAACCCGGCCTTGCCCGCCGCCGCGGCGGCCGTCACCGAGTGGACCTTCGCCAGGTCGCGGTCGGCGAAGGCGCGGTCCAGGTGCTCCGGCACGCCGCCGTCGTGCGTCCACGAGACGTTGTACTGGTAGGGGCTGCCGACGAACGTGCCGTTGCCGTCCGGTTCGGCGAGCCGCGCGGACGCCGTGAAGCTCGCCGCGCCGGGCGCGGACGTCTTCGACGGCACGAACAGGAAGCCGTCGACGCCCGACGCGATGATGCCGTTGCCGGTGTCGCCCCACGACGTCCGGCGCTCGAAGAACATCTCGGCCCGGCCCACCCGGGCGGTCGGGCGCGGCACCCGCATCGCCAGCGGCTCGCCGTCGCGGGCGTCGAGCACCACCTCCGTCGCTCCGGTCACGGTGAAGCTCGGCTCCAGGAACTGGGTGATCTGCCCGGTGTCGGCGGTCTGGACCCACGCGTCGAGGTAGAACACGCCCCTGGGCAGCCGGATGACGAGGGTGCCGGACGGGTCGTGCCGCAGGTGCGCCCGCTGCCGCTCGACCTCGACGAACCGGAAGAAGTACTCCGGCGTCTGCCTGCCCCCGTGGTCGAGGAACGTCAGCCGCACGTCGTGGCTCTCGGCCTCCTTGGTGAAGCCGACGGGCGTGCGGGTGGACGTGCCGCCACCGGTCGCGACGACCGCGCCGCCGTAGGTGCCGTCGGGCGCGTCCACTGTGGTGTCGGCGGTGACGACGACCGCCGCCGAACCACCCGCCGGGACGGTGACCGACGGCGGTGAGACCGTGACCATGCCCGCAGGTGCGGCGTTGCCGCCCGGGTCGCGCACGTCGGTGGTGAACTCCAGGGTGATCGGCGTCGCGCCCGCGTTGCGGTAGGTCACCTCCCGCACGATCGGCGCGTCGTCGTGGTGCGGCCACGTCGTCGCGCCCAGGCTCAGCGACGCGGGCGACGCCGTCACCGGCTGCGTGACGGCGCGGGCCACGTCGACCCGACCCGCGCCCTGCTCGTACACGGTCAGCGCCGCGTTGGGCTCGGCGCTGCCCATCAGCGCGCTCTTGAGCCGGTCGGCGGTCCAGTCGGGGTGCTGCGCGGCGAGGATGGCCGCCGCGCCGGCCACGTGCGGGGTGGCCATGGAGGTGCCGGAGAGCGCGAGGTGCCGGTCGCCGACCGGCGTGCCGATCGTGGCGTTCCCGGCGCGGGCCGCCACGACGTCGACGCCCGGCGCGGTGATGTCCGGCTTGATCGCGTCGTCCGACCAGCGCGGGCCGCGCGAGGAGAACGCGGCCAGCCGGTCGGAGCGGTCCACCGCGCCGACGGTCAGCGCCAGGTCGGCCGCGGCCGGGCTGCCGATGGTCCGGTCGCCCGGCCCGCTGTTGCCCGCCGCCACGACGAACAGCGCGCCGCTCCGCTCGGTGAGCCGGTCGACCGCCTGCGACATGGGGTCGGCGCCGTCGGTCGGGAACGCGCTGCCCAGGCTCAGGTTGACCACGTCGGCCCCCGCCGAGACGGCCCACTCCATGCCGGCGACGATGTCAGACTCGCGGCCGCCGCCGTTGTCGCCGAGCACCTTGCCGTTGAGCACCACGCTGTCCGGCGCGACGCCCTGGTACGCGCCCGCGCCGGTGATGGTGGCGGCGATGTGCGTGCCGTGGCCGACCAGGTCGTCGGCGCTGTCGCTGTCGCTGAAGTTCCTGGCCTCCACCACGGCCCCGGCGAGGTCCGGGTGGCCGGCGTCGACGCCGGTGTCCAGCACGGCGACCCTGGCGCCCGCCCCGGTGTGGCCCGCCTGCCACGCCCGCGGCGCGCCGATCTGCGGCACGCTGCGGTCCAGGGTCGCCCGCACCGGGCCGTCCAGCCACACCCGGTCCACGCCGGCGGCCCGCGCGCCCGGCCAGAACGCGGCGCCCTTGGCCGCCTCCACGGCGAACCCGCCGATGCTCGGCAACGGCTGCCCGCCCGCGACCGCCGGGCCGGTCGACGTGACGATCAGCGGCGTGACCGGCGTCGACAGGTCGTCGTACCCGGCCCGGACCAGGCCGGTGACGTCGAACAGGCGACCGTCCAGCAGCCCGGACCGGACCGCTGCCGCCGCGTCGGCGGGCACCACGTGCAGGTCGCCGTGCTCGTCGCGGTGCTGGAGGAACCGCACGTCCTCGCGCCCGCGACCCGGCCGCACGTCCGCCCGGCCGGCGCGGAGCCGGACCTGGTCACCGGTCACCAGGGTGACCACGCCCTCGGGTTCCGCCGGGCCACGACCGGCGGTCGGCGCGGCGGTGAGTAAAGCCGTTGCTCTGCGGGACATCGCTCCCCCTGGGTCACCGTGGCGGCGCCTCGCCGCCGTTTCCCTAGGTCACTAGGACACCACAGAGAGCAACCCCCTTGGCCTGAGCAACCGCGCACGGCCGTTCGGATGCCCCGTCTCGGGTGGTCGACGGCTTCCCCTGATTCCACTGTCCGGCCGACGCCGGGGCCGGGCGGCCGACGCTACCGTTCGAATCGATTCAGCGGACATCTCGCAATGGAGCGATCATGCCCAAGTTACGCACGCCCGCGGCCGTCGTCGCGCTGGCCGTGGCCCTGCCGCTGGTGACCGCCCCCGGTGCGCGGGCGCACGCGCTGATCACCGAGTTGCCGGGCCTGCCCGGCTACCCCACCCACCGCACCGTCGCGGTCAACGACCTGGGGCAGGTCATCGGCGTGACGTCCGGCAACGGCGCGCCGCACACCGTGCAGTGGGCCCGCGGCGGCGGACCGGCCACCGACCTCGGCGTCGGCACGCCGGTCGGGCTCAACCAGATCGGCCAGGTGCTGATCCAGCGGGCCACCAGCGGTTCCGGGCCCTACGTCCAGCAACCGCGGATCTGGCACGCGGGCGAGGTCACCGACATCTCGCCCAGCGGCGGGTGGGTGATCGCCTCGGGGATCAACGCCGAGGGGTCGGTGCCGATGACGACCTCCTCGTCGTCGTCGGGCTACCACCAGGAGCGCGCCGTGGTGTGGGAGGACGGAGGGAACGTCACGCTGCCGATCTCCGGGCCGCACGTGTGGTTGAGCGCGATCAACGACGCCGGGGTCGTCGCGGGCTCGAAGGCGCCCATGTTCAGCGGTGACACGTACGCGTTCCGCTGCCCGGACGCGACGAGGTGCGAGCCGCTGGCCGCCGCGCCCGGCACCAGCGCGTACTCGGTCGAGGCGATCAACGAGGCCGGTGTGGTCGTCGGCAACCGGGACACCCTGGCGCTGCGCTGGGAGGGCTCCGGCGTCACCGTGCTGGCCGAGGCCGGTCGGGTGGCCAACGGCCCGCAGGCGCTCAACGAGCGCGGCGACGTCGTCGGCTGGACGGGGCAGATCGCGAACCGCCGGGCCGTGCTGTGGCCGGCCGGCGGCAAGCCGGTGGACCTGGGCGTGCCCGGTCCGTCCGAGGCGGTCGCGGTGAACGAGCGCGGCGACGTGGTCGGCTGGACGTCGGCGGGCAACCCCGACGCGCCGCGCGCGTTCCTGTGGCGCGACGGGAAGGTCACCTACCTCGGCTCGCTCGGCGGCGCGCACAGCCTGCCGGTGGCGTTGAACGACCGGGGCACCATCGTCGGCGAGAGCACCACCGCCGACGGCACGCTCAAGGCCGTGCGGTGGGACCTGGGCACCACGTCGCCGAGGCGGTGAGCGCGGGCGGGTGGCCGGCCGCGCGGGCCGGCCACCCGGTCAGGCCGTCGACGTGTCGGCGGTGGGCAGGGAGATGACGATCGTGAGGCCGCCGCCGGGCGTGTCCTCCGCCGTGATCGTGCCGCCCATGGCGTCCACGAAACCCTTCGCCACGCTCAACCCGAGACCCACCCCGGGAGTGGCCGCCCGGTCGCCCAGGCGTTGGAACGGCGCGAACACCACGTCCGCCGTGTTCTTCGGCAGGCCCTGCCCGTGGTCCACCACGCGCAGCTCGACCCGGTCGCCGTAGGCGCTGGCGCGGACCGCGACCTCCGGCTCGTCGGCCTTGATCCGGCCGTCGCCGTCCACGTCGACCAGCCGGCGCGGGTTGAGCCTGCCGTGCCGCAGCGCGTTGTCGACCACGTTGGCCACCACGCGTTCCAGCAGGCCGAGGTCGGCGAACACCGGCGGCAGGTGCTCGGCGACGTCCACGGACACCGTGCGGCGTTCGTCGATGCCCGCCATGGCCCGCGCCACCACCTCGTCGTACGTCACCGCGCGCAGCCGCGGCGCGACCGCGCCGGTGGCCAGCCGGGACGAGTCGAGCAGGTTGTCCACCAGTCCGGTCAGCCGGTCGGCGGACACCTCCGCGGTCTCCAGCAGCTCCGCGACGTCCTGCTCGGACAGCCGCAGGTCGGGATCGCGCAGGCTGCCTACCGCGGCCTTGATGGAGGTCAACGGGGTGCGCAGGTCGTGGCCCACCGCGGACAGCAGCGCGGTGCGCAGCTCGGTGGTGTCGGCGCGCCGCTGCGCCTCGGCCGTCTCGGCCGCCATCCGCTGCTGCCGCAACGCCATCAGCGCCTGGCCGGCCGCCGCCTCCAGCGCCCGCTGGTCGGCCGCGGGCAGCGTCCGGCCGCGCAGCGCCAGGTGCACGTCCGCGGTGACCGGCACGTCCACGTCCGCGTCGTCCGGTTCCGCGCACGGCCGCGGCCCGACGCACGCCACCCGCTCCCACTCGCCGTCGCGCCGCTCCAGCAGCGCCACCGACTCCAGCCCGAAGTTCTCCCGCACCTTCTCCAGCAGCCGGACCACCGGGAACGGGCTGGTCAGCACGGTGCGGGCGTAGGAGGCGAGCAGCGCGGCCTCGGTGCGGGCGTTCGCGCCCCGCTCGGCCAGCCGGGCCGCCCGGTCCACCACCAGCGCGACCAGCACCGCCACCAGCAGCATCGCCACCAGCGTGACCAGGTTCCCCGGCGAGGCCACCGCCAGGCTGTGGAACGGCGGGGTGAAGAAGAAGTTCAGCAGCCCGGCGCCGAGGAACGCCGCGGCCAGCGCCGGACCGTGGCCGCCGACCAGCGCGACCACCACCGTGGCCAGGAAGAACCCGACCAGGTCGGTGGAGAACGCCAGGCCGTCGGGCCACAGCAGGCCGACCCCGGTCACGGCGGCGGGCAGCAGCGCGGCCAGCGCCCAGCCCAGCCGCACGCGCGACCGGCGGTCGGGCGCGCCGCTCCACCGCCGCCGCGGACCGCGACGCGCCTCCTCGTGGGTGACCATGTGCACGTCGATCGGGCCGGACGCCTGGATCACCGCCGCGCCGATGCCCTCGTCGAACACCCGCGCCAGGCGCGACCGGCGGGACGTGCCCAGCACCAGCTGGGTGGCGTTCACGCCGCGGGCGAAGTCCAGCAACGCGGTCGGCACGTCGCCGCCGACCACGGTGTGGAACGTCGCGCCCACGTCCTCGGTGACCCGGCGGAACCCGGCCACCAGCCGCGGCGACGCGCCGACCGGGCCGTCGCCGCGCAGGATGTGCACCACCAGCAGCTCGGCGCCCGCGCGGGCGGCCACCCGGCGGGCCCGGCGGATCAGCGTCTCGCTCTCCGGGCCGCCGCTGATCGCCACCACGACCCGTTCCCTGGTCTCCCAGGTGTCGGTGATGCGCTGCTCGGAGCGGTAGCGCAGCAGCGCCACGTCGACCTGGTCGGCCACCCACAGCAGGGCCAGCTCGCGCAACGCGGTCAGGTTGCCGACCCGGAAGTAGTTGCCCAGGGCCGCGTCGATCTTGTGCGCGGCGTAGACGTTGCCGTGCGCGAGGCGGCGGCGCAGCGCCTCCGGGGTGATGTCGACCAGCTCCACCTGCTCGGCGCGCCGCACCACCTCGTCCGGCACGGTCTCGCGCTGGGCCACGCCGGTGATGCGCTCGACCACGTCGTTGAGCGATTCGAGGTGCTGGACGTTGACCGTGGACAGCACGTCGATGCCCGCGTCCAGCAGCTCCTCGACGTCCTGCCAGCGCTTGGCGTTGCGCGCGCCGGGCGCGTTGGCGCGCGCCAGGTCGTCCACGACCGCCACCTCGGGCGAGCGGGCGAGCAGCGCGTCGACGTCCAGCTCGGTGTCGGCGCGCGGCAGCCGCTCCAGGCCGTCCAGCAGGGCCGCGGTCCGCTCCCGGCCGTGCGTCTCGACCAGGCCGACCACCACGTCGGTGCCCCTGGCCCGCCTCCGCTGCGCCTCGCCGAGCACCGCGAACGTCTTGCCGACACCGGGCGCCGCGCCGAGGTAGATCCTCAGCTCGCCGCGCTTGCGCTTGCCCACGGCCCCAGTGTGCGCGCGCCCGTCGCGGCGCGGGACGCGACCCCGGTCCTTGACGCGGTCTTGACGGTCCCGGGACGTCCCGGCACGCCCCGATGTGTTCACCCGGAGTTCCGCTCGGCGCACCACCCGGCGCCGGGACGCGACCCGATACTTCGGCCTGCCGCCGTTCGGGCCAGGATCGGAGTCGTCCATGTCGCACGACCACACGCACGAGCACCACCACGAGGACGCGGAGGGCAGTTGGCGCGACGGCGAGGACGACCGGCCGCTGTCGGTGGCGCGCCGCCGGTTCCTGGCCGGGCTGGGCGCGGCCGGGGTGGCCACGACCCTGGGCGCCGTCCCGGCCCACGCGCACGACGACCGGCCGGCCACGCCGGTGAACCCGTGGCGCGGTCGCGGTCGCTGGTTCGCGGGCGACCACCACATCCACACCAAGTACTCCTCCGACGGCCAGTACGAGGTGGCGCAGCAGGTCGCCAAGGCGCGCGAGCACGGGCTGGACTGGGTCGTGATCACCGACCACGGCGGCGTGGCGCACGAGAAGTTCTCGGTCGACCAGGTCGCGCCGGACATCGAGCGGGCCCGCCGGTCGCACCGGGACGTGCTGGTCTACCAGGGCCTGGAGTGGAACATCCCGGGAGCCGAGCACGCCACCGTGTTCCTGCCGCCCGGCCGGTCCGCGGTGGACATCCTGCGCGCCTTCGAGGCGGCCTACGACGGCGGAATCCTGTCCACGCCGGTCGCGAGCGGCGGCAAGGGCCTGATCACCCGCTCGACCTCGGCCGACGGCGAGCCGCACGCGTTGGCGGCGCTGCGGTACCTGGAGGCGCAGGTGCTGTCCGGCCGCACCGAGATCGCGCTGATGTTCGCCAACCACCCGGCCCGGCGCGGGGTGGACAGCCCGCACGAGCTCCGCGGCTGGCGGGACGCGGCGCCGGAGGTCGCGGTGGGCATGGAGGGCGCGCCGGGCCACCAGGCGGCGGGCATCAGGACCGCCGACGGCGGTCGCGGCGGCGCGCGCGGTTACTACGACGGCTCGCCCAACCAGGACAGCTTCCCCGGCTTCGCGCCGACCGCCGCGGAGAACCCGTACCGCACCTACGGCGGGTTCGACTGGATGACCGCCAAGGTCGGCGGCCTGTGGGACTCGCTGCTGGCGGAGGGCAGACCGTGGTGGGTCACGGCCACCTCGGACGCGCACCAGGTGCACCAGGACACGGTCAAGCCCGGTGCGGGCGACCACAACGCGACCGGCAGCCGGGGCGCGCCCGTGGACACCGGCTCGCCGCAGGTCTACGGCGACTACTGGCCCGGCTACTACAGCTCCACGCTGGTCGGCGCCGACTCCAAGTCCTACGTGGACGTGATGCGCGGCATGCGGGGTGGCCGGATCGTCGCGGTGCACGGGCGGGTGATCGACGGGCTGAACGTTCGGGTGCGGTCGCTGGGTGAGGGCGACAACCGGGGCGTCACCGTCGGCGGTCGCACGTTCGTGCGGCGGGGTGACGACGTGGAGGTGGTGGTCGAGGTGGACCTGGCGCGGGGCGCGAACTTCGCCGGCGTGGTGCCGCGACTGGCGAAGGTGGACCTGATCGCCGGTCCGGTCACCGGCCCGGCGGCCGACCGGGACGCGTTCTCGGCGCCCGGGACGAGGGTGGTCGAGCAGTTCGAGGTGGCCCGCTCGGCGCGTGGCACGGTGCGGTTCACGCACACGTTCCGCGATGTGGGAGGTGCTTTCTACCTGCGGCTGCGTGGTTCGGACGGCAACCGGCTGACGGCGGAGGGCGGCCCGGTGATGGACGTCGTCGGCGACGCCGACCCGTGGTCGGACCTGTGGTTCTACGCGAACCCGGTGTTCGTGGACGTCATCTGATGCCGTGGTTCGGCGCCGTGCCCGCCCTTCCCGGCGAGCACGGCGCGGCGCACGTGGACGCGTTGCTGCTCGACGCGCTCGACGGGGTGGGCGCGGACTTCGTGTGCACGCACGTCGACCGCGTCGGTCCGGTCGCCGTCACCACCTTGTCGGCGCACGTGCCTCAGGCGCGGGTGGACGTGGCCGGGTTGTCGGAGGCGTTGGGCGGTTCGGTGGAGGCGCTGTCCGGAGCCGACACGCCCGCCGCGCGGGCGGCCAGGGCGGGCCGTGACCGCTCCGCTGGCCGGTGCGTCCGGTTCCCCGGCCAGTCGGCGCTCACCGGGACGCACCCGGTGGCGGAGGTGGTGGCCCGGTCGGCGGTCGACCGGGTGGTCGGCATCGGCGTCCCGGTCGCGCCGGGGGACCTGGTGGAGACGCTGGGCTTCCTGCGCCCGGTGTGCCGGGACGGCGAGCTGGTGCTACTCGTGGAGCCGGCCGTCGGCGGCGTGCTGCGCCCGGCGGAGGCGGAGAGCCCGCACGAGTGCTGCGGGGGTCATTGACCGCAGGCTCGGACCGCCCGCGAAGGCCCACAGGGCGATCACCGGGTCGCAGATCGCGCAGCCGAGCGACGAGTGCTCGGCGAACGGCACGATCGGGTTGCCGTGCAGGTGGTGCGCCACGTCGGCGGCCGTGTGCACGAGCCAGCCGATGCCGATGAACGTCCACGACCCCAGACCGCGGTAGGCGCAGCAGGTGATCACGGCGGTGATGGCGAACTCCCACGCGCCCAACCCGCCGCCGCTGAGGTAGGCCGCGCCCGCGCCGGCGACCATGATCGCGTTGAACGGTCGGCGGTGCCGGTCCGGGATGAAGGAGTTCACGAGCACGTACAGCACGCCGATGAGCAGCGCCGTGACCACGGTCATGGTTGGTCTTCCTCGTCGTCCCGGGGATTCGGTCGCCCTGGACGTTAAAGACGGCGGAGCCGGCGCGGCAGTGGCCGCAGTGCCACTTCCCGACGGGTTCTCGCCACCCCGCCGCCGCGCCGGCTCGTCACCGGGCCTGTCAGGAGTCCGCGCCGACCTTCGGCTTCGCCTCGGCCAGGTCCAGGCTGGTGCGCAGGGTGATCGGCTTGAGCAGCAGCGCCGCGACCACGCCGACCACCGCGATGCCCGCCGAGATCACGAAGATGTGCCCGGTGGCGTCGCCGTACGCGGCCCGGATGATGTGCTGCACGGCGTCCGGCAGCACGGCCAGGTTGAGGCTGCCGCCGCCCGAGCCGGTGGCCGGGATGCCCGCCGCGGTCAGGTCGCGGGTGATGGCGCCCTCGACCCGCCGGGCCAGCACCGCGCCGAGCACCGACACGCCGATCGTGCCGCCCAGGGACCGGAAGAACGCGATGGTCGAGCTGGCCGCGCCGATGTCCTTCAGCGGCACGGTGTTCTGCACCGCGAGCACCAGGTTCTGCATGCTCATGCCGACACCGACGCCGACCAGCAGCATCGCGCCGCCGACCAGCACCAGCGACGTCTGGTGGTCGATCTGCCCCAGCGCGAAGAACCCGACGACCAGCGTCGCCGCGCCCGCCACGATGTAGGGCTTGACCTTGCCGGTCTTGGTGATCAGCCGACCGGACACGATGGACGCGCCGAGCACGCCCGCCATCATCGGGATCGTCAGCAGGCCCGCCTCGGTCGGCGTGTAGCCGCGGCCGATCTGGAAGTACTGGCCGAGGAACACCGCGCCGCCGAACATCGCCATGCCCACCGCGACGCTGGCCAGGATCGCCAGCGCGGTCGTGCGCTGCTTCACGATCGGCAGCGGCACCACGGGCTCCGCCGCCCGCGCCTCGACCGCGACGGCCGCGCCGAGCAGCACCACCGACGCGCCGACCATGGCCAGGCTCTGCCACGACAGCCACGCGAAGGAGCTGTCCACGAACGAGATCCAGATCAGCAGCACGCTCACGCCCACCGCGATCAGGCTCGCGCCCAGGTAGTCGATCTTGACGTTCTCCCGCCGGACCGTGCGCATCTTCAACGTGGCCTGGAGCACGAACAGCGCGGCCACCGCGACCGGCACGCCGATGAAGAAGCACCAGCGCCAGCCGAGCCACGAGGTGTCCACGATCAGGCCGCCGAGCAGCGGCCCGCCGACCGTGGCCAGCGCCATCACGCCGCCGAGGTAGCCGTTGTAGCGGCCGCGTTCGCGCGGCGGGATCATCGCCGCGATCACGACCTGCACCAGGGCCTGCAGGCCGCCGACGCCGATGCCCTGGAAGGCGCGCGCGGCGATGAGCTGACCCGCGCTCTGCGCGAAGCCGCTGATCACCGAGCCCACGATGAAGATCACGATGGCGACCTGGACCAGGGTCTTCTTGTCGAACAGGTCCGCGAGCTTGCCCCAGACGGGGGTGGTCGCGGTCGCGGTCAGCAGGGTCGCGGTGACCACCCAGGTGTACTGGGTCTGCGAGCCGTTGAGCGCGCCGATGATCTGCGGCAGGGCCGTCGACACGACGGTGCTGCTGAGCATGGCGACGAACAGCACCAGCAGCAGACCGCTCAGGGCTTCCAGCACTTGCCGGTGGCTCATGGGTCCGGTGGTGGTGGCGGGTGCGCTCATCGCGCGGCCTCCAAGGTGGAGCCGAGGGCTCCTTCGATATCGGTGGTCAGGCGGCCGAGGGATTCGGTCAGCACCTCGACCTCTTCAGGGCTCCAGTGGGCGAGCGCGCGGGAGAGCAGCTTGTCGTACCAGTCGCGGGCGGCGGCCAGCTCCTCGTGGCCGCGCCCGGTGACCACGAGGATGCTGGCGCGGCCGTCGCCGGGGTCGGCGCGCCGCTCGACCAGGCCGTTGGCGACCAGTGCGGCCACCGCCCGGCTGACCGTCGACGGGTCCAGCCCGGCCTGGGCGGCCAGCTCCTTGGCGTGGCAACCGGTGGGGTTGGAGCCGGCGCGGTCGATCAGCGCGAGCGTGCCGATCAGGCCGGGCGGCAGGGTGTGGGGGCGCTGCTTGACCATCCGCACGACCCGGAGCAGGTCACGCACCCGGTCTTCCAGCTGTCGCCCGACGGCGTCCATGCCGCCTCCCTGTCTCCTCGCATTGCTTGCCACATACAACTATCGCTCAAACTTGCGCGTTGTGCAAGTTTGCCCAATGGGCAAGTGACCTAGACTGGGTCGGGATGGACGGACTGCGGGAGCGGAAGAAGTCGGCCACGCGCCTGGCCCTGCACGAGGCGGCGCTGCGGCTGGCGCTGGAGCACGGCCCCGACCGGGTGACGGTCGAGTCGATCGCGGACGCCGCGTCGGTGTCCCGCCGCACGTTCTCGAACTACTTCGCCGGCAAGGAGGAAGCGATCTCCTACGGCGACCTGCTCCGGCTGCGCCGCCTGCTGGACCTGGTCCGATCCCAACCGCCGGGCCCACCGCGACCGGCCCTCGCCGCCGCCGCCGAGCGCCTGGTGACGGAGGACTTCGACCCGGACTGGCTGACCCGCCGACGCCTGATCGCCCGCCACCCGGCCCTGGTGGCCCACCAGGCGGCCGCCTACGCGGCGGTGGAGCGCGACCTGGCCGCAGAGATCACCGACCGGACGGACGACGCCAACCCCCTCCGCGCCCGCGTGCTGGCGGCCACCTTCCTCGCCACCCTGCGCGCGACGACCCAGTACTGGCTGGACCACCCCGACCGCCCGTTGGCGGAGCTGGTGGTGGAAGCCCTATCAGGCTGACCTGCGGAAACTCGTCGACTTTGTTGACATCCGCTAAAACCTGCGCGGCGTGCACGTTTTGGCACCGTGAGCTACCACTACGCTCAGCAGTGACCGGGTCACGGACCAGGTCGGACGGAACGTCGATGACCACCGCGCCCCAGGGCAAGCGCCCCGCCCCCACCGGCCGGTCCACCGTCCCCCTGCCAGGCCGGGTTCAGCCGTCGGGACGCCGGGCCCTTCGACCCGGCCGCGCGGCCCGCACCTGGCGTTCGAGCACGGTGTGCACTCGCTTCCCGTCACTTGGAATGCCCAAGACCGGTACTGCGGATATCGAGGAAGAGTCGGGTTGTCCGCTTCACTCGTTCGGCTGATGCGGTTGCACTTGTGAGAGCACCATCGTGGGTGGGGTGCCTCATATCGAGAGCACCTGAGGTGAGGAGTGCTCGGCAGTGGGTCGAATCAGCACCAGGGGAAAGTGGACCGAAGCCTCCATTGGCGGGATCAGCGGGTTGAACACGCCCTACATCAAATGGGGAACCCCGGCCGCCGACCCGCTGGGCGGGCAGAGCGCGTACGAATTCGTGCCGGTCAGCACCTACGCCCACCTCGACGGCACCGAATCCGTGCTGGGCACGTTCATCCACCACAACTGGGCGGTGGTGATGATGGAGGCGTCGACCTTCACCGCGACCCTCGCCATCGACGTGTACTTCGAGGACGACAACAAGCTCCACTCCTTCCTCGCCACCTTCAGCCACGAGGAAACGCTCAACGTGGGCGGCTATCAGGACGACCTCGTCACGCTGCCGAAGATCCACGAACCCGATTTCGTGCACGTCGACGGAGTCGGGTACACGGTGACGATCACCGGTTTCTCGCGGAACGGATTCCCCAAGACCAATTTCAGCAGCCCCGAGGGCACGAGCAACGACGCTGACATCATCGTCAAGTTCGAGCCGAAGAACCCGCAGGGCAGCTGAGCGGGCCACCGACGTCCGCGCCGCCCGCCCGAAACCGGGTGCGGACGGCCGGCGCGGTGGTGTGTGATCGAGGACGTGGCGAACGCACTGGACGAGGCCGCGCGCGTGCTGCGGGCGTGGCAGCACGACGACGCGCCGATGCAACTGCACCCCGGCGACCTGGGCTGGTTCCGGCGGTTCGGCGAGGAGGCCGCGACCGCGGCGGTGCGGACCTGGGGCCGGGACGGGCGGGTGCTCGCCGTCGGGCTGCTGGACGGTCCCCGGTTGCTGCGGCTGACGATGGCGCCGGACGCGCGGCGGGACGCGGAGCTGGCGCGGCGGCTGGTCGAGGACATCACCGAGCCGGAGCGCGGTGTGCTGCCGGCGGATGAGGTCTGCGTCGAGTCGCCGGCCGGATCGCTGGTCCGGGAGCTGCTGTCCGGCGGCGGTTGGCGGGACGGCGAGCCGTGGACCCCGCTGCGCCGGGACTTGGCGGAGCCGGTGGAGGACCCCGGTGTGCGGGTCGAGGTGGTCGGACCGGAGCGGGCCGGCGTGCGGGCGGCGGTGCAGCGGGCGGCGTTCGACCGGTCGACTTTCAGCGAGGAGCGCTGGCGGGCGATGGCGGCCGGAGCACCGTACGCCGACGCCCGGTGCCTGGTCGCGCACGACGACCGGGGCGCCGCGGTGGCGGCGGTGACGGTGTGGTCGGCAGGTCCGGGCAGGCCCGGGTTGCTCGAACCGATGGGCGTGCACCGGGACCACCGCGGTCGCGGCCACGGCCGGGCGATCAGCGTCGCCGCGGCGGCCGTGCTGCGCGAACTCGGCTCGTCCAGCGCGATCGTCTGCACCCCGAGCGCCAACGCCGCCGCCGTCGCCACCTACCGGTCGGCGGGCTTCCGGCAGCTCCCCGAGGTCCGGGACACCTGCCGCGACGCCTGACCGGTGGGGGCGGCGGACGCCGTCCCCACCGGCCGGTCGGGGCTCAGCCCAGCAGGCAGAGCAGGGAGCACGGGGTCGCCGACGACCACGCCGAGTACGACGGCGGGGTGTGGGCGGGCGAGTTGCGCGGCACGTAGCCATGCAGCCGGTCGGGGTGTCGTAGGCGTAGCCGTAGTCACGGGTCGCGCCGTCGTTGACGCCGGGGTGGGCGATCGGGTTGGTCAGGCCCGCACATGCCGACGCGGTGGTCCAGTCGTAGCAGATCGCCGCGCCGCCGTACGGGCCGCCCCAAACGGGCGGGTAGCCGTGCACGTGGCCGGTAGCGTCGGTGATCACCTCGGGGTTGAACGCGATCACGCCGGCGGGCAGCCCGGCCACCGGGGACGGCGCCGCCAGGGGCGAGCTGTCCAGGGCGTAGCAGGTCGTCACGCCCGGCGACGACCCCGTGGTGGTGGAGCAGGCGCCGACCTGCGCACCGGTCGTGCTGTACGCGGTGTAGGCGTTGTAGGTGTAGTTGCCGACCGCGCCGATGGGGCGGTGGCGCCGTGATCGGCGGGCGTGGAAACACCTTGGACGGATTTCGTCAACGTCGACACCGCGGCGGGTGCGGTATCGGCCCCGCGGCGGGAACCGCTGTCGCGGCGGCCGATTCGTCATTCCGCGCGATGGTGGACGCGTTTTTCACCCGCACGCCCCGAGTTCGACCTACCGCCGCACGCCGGAAAGCGGTAGCGCCCTAAACGCGGTCGGGCCCGACCACGGCGAAACCCGTTTCCAACCGCTCGATCATCACACCGATCAGATCGGACAACTCGGGCCGCTGCACGGCGTCCAGCCACCAGCCGACGACCACTCGCAGGGTCGCCATCACGGTCGCCGCGAACATCGCCGGGTACAGGTCGGTGGCCGGGTCGACGCCGACCCGGGCGGCGACGGCGGCGGCGAGTTCCCGCTCCTGGGCGGCGAAGGCGGCGATCTGGTGCGGCAGCAGGGCGGGCGTCCGGCGCAGCACGCGCAGCAGCGCCACCCGGTCCGGGTCGATCCGGTCCGGCACGACCTCGACCAGGGCGGCGCGCAGGGCCCGCAGCACCGGCTCCTCCCCCGGCCTGCCCGCGAAGACCCGGACGAACGCGGCGGCGGTGGCCACGTCACCGGCCACCACGGCCTCCTCCTTGGAGGAGAAGTAGTTGAAGAACGTGCGCAGGGAGACGCCGGCCTCGTTGGCCACCTGTTCGACGGTCACCCCGTCCAGGCCGCGCTCCACGCACAGTCGCAGGGCGGCATCGGCCAACGCCGTCCGCGTGGCCAGCTTCTTGCGTTCGCGCAGTCCCGACACGCGCGAAAGTGTCGCACCCGCCCACCCGGGAACCCGGACAGGTCGGGCAGGTGCGACACCGTGTCCCGCTCAGTGGTTGGCGGCCATCTCCGCGGCCAACCGCTCGTCACCGCTCTGCGTCTTGAGCGGCTTCTCCTTGATGAACACCACCGCGAGCAGCGCCAGCACCGCGATCGGCGCGCCGATCAGGAACAGCTCGGCGGTCGCCGTGGCGTAGATCTCGCGGACGACCAGCCGCACCGGCTCCGGCAGCAGCGACAGGTCCGGCACCGCGCTCTCCGCGCCCGCGGGCGCCGGGCCGAACTTCTCCTCGCTCAACGACGTCACCCGGTTGGCGAGCACCGCGCCCAGCGCGCTCACGCCGATCGCGCCGCCGAGGCTGCGGAAGAACGTGAGGGTCGAGGTGGTCGCGCCCAGGTCCCGGGCGGGCACGTCGTTCTGCGCCGCCAGCACCAGGTTCTGCATCAGCAGACCCACGCCGACGCCGAGCACGGCCATGTGCACGCTGACCATGAACACGCTCGTGTTCGCGTCGATCGTGGCCAGCAGCAGCATCCCGCCGACCATGATCACGCCACCGGAGACCAGGAAGCCCTTCCACTTGCCCCACTTGGTGATCAGCTGGCCGGCGACGGTGGACGACACCAGCAGGCCGAAGATCAGCGGCAGGCTCATCAGGCCCGCCTGCGTCGGCGTCTTGCCCAGGCCGATCTGGAAGTACTGGGACAGGAACACCGTGCCGCCGAACATCGCGACGCCCACCAGCGCGCTGGCCAGCGTGGTCAGCGCGACCGTGCGGTTGGCGAAGATCGTCAGCGGCACGATCGGGTCGGCCGCCCGCGACTCCACCCACACCGCCAGGCCGAGCAGCACCACGCCGACCCCCACCAGCAGCGCGGTCCACGCCGAGGCCCACTCGAACTGGTGGCCCGCCAGCGTCGACCACACCAGCAGGGTGGACACGCCGCCGACGATCAGCGCCGCGCCCAGGTAGTCGATCTTCACCTCCTTGCGCACCACCGGCAGGTTCAGCGTGCGCTGGAGCAGCAGGATGGAGGCGAGGGTGAACGGCACGCCGATGAAGAAGCACCAGCGCCAGCCCAGCCACGAGGTGTCGACCATCAGGCCGCCGATGAGCGGGCCGGCGACCGTGCCGACGCCGAACACCGCGCCGAAGATGCCCGCGTAGCGGCCCATCTCGCGCGGCGGGATCATCGCCGCCATCACGATCGTGGCCAGCGCGGTCATGCCGCCCGCGCCGAGGCCCTGGACGACGCGGCTGGCGATCAGCACCTCGACGTTCGGGGAGAACCCGGCGATGAGCGAGCCGACCACGAACAGGCCGAGGGAGAGCTGGATCAGCAGCTTGCGGCTGTAGAGGTCGGCGAGCTTGCCCCACAGCGGCACGGTCGCCGTCATGGCCAGCAGCTCGGTCGTGACGACCCAGGTGTAGACCGACTGCGAGCCGTGCAGGTCGGCGATGATGCGCGGCAGCGCGTTCGACACGATGGTCGAGGCCAGGATGGCCATGAACATGCCCAGCATGAGGCCGGACATGGCTTGGACGACTTCCCGGCGCGAGGTCGTGCCGGTTTCGGTGGACATCGGGTTCCCCCCAGTTGTCGCGGGTGCGTCAGGTGCGCGGGACGGCTCGCGGCGGGTCGGCGAGGCCGTCGGCGAGCAGGTCGAGCGCTTCGGCGAGCAGTTCGTGCAGCGGTGCGGCGGTGCTGGACCAGCGGGCGACGGCCACCCGGAACGCCGCGCCCGTGGCCGCGCCGAGCAGCTGCGGGTAGGTGTCGTCCTCGGCCAGGCCGACGCGTTCGGCGATGCCGGCGACGAGCTCGCGCTCGAAGGCCTGGCTGCCGGAGAACACCTTCGCCAGCAGCACGGGGTGCTGCTGGACCACGCGCATCCGGTGCAGCCACAGCTCCCGGTCGTCGGCCAGTTCCGCCGCGACCTCCGCCAGCAACGCCTCGCGCACCGCCGCGGCGGTGGACAGGTGCGCCGGCTGGGCCAGGACCAGCGCGCGCAGCCGGGGGCCCGCCTCCGGGTCCGGGCCGAGGACGGCGTCTTCCTTGGTGGCGAAGTAGTTGAAGAAGGTGCGCGGCGAGACGTCGGCGGCGGCGCTGATGTCCTCGACCGTCACGTGGTCGAGGCCGTGCTCGGCGACCAGGCGGACGGCGGCGCGACCCAGGGCGGCCCGGGTCTGCCGCTTCTTGCGGTCGCGGAGCCCCTCGGCCGCCTGCGTGGTCACTGGATCAGGTTAAGCAAAAACCTGCACTTACTGCAAGTTTGCACTGCCTGCACACTTGTGACCCCTCTCTCTCACTTCATCAGCAGCTCGGCGGCCACGACCGTCCCGTCACCGCGGACCTCGCCCGCCACGGCGGTCGCCCGCGCCCCGGTCTCCGGGGCCAAGGCCGTCGCGAGCGCGGCCGACAGCGACTCGGAGGTCGGCGTCGGACCGTCGTGCGCCGCGCCGATGCCGAGGTCGGCCACCCGACCCGCCCAGTAGGGCTGGTCCACGCCCTGCGGCACCACGACCTGGGGCGCGCCGGTCCGGGCGGCGGTCGTCGTCGTGCCCGCGCCACCGTGGTGCACGACGGCGGCCACCCGGCCGAACAGCGCCTGGTGGTTGGCCTCGCCGACGGCGAAGCAGTCGTCCTGGTCGTCGATCAGGGCCAGGTCGGCCCAGCCGCGGGAGATCAGCGCGCGGCGGCCGTGCGCGCGGACCGCGTCGACGGCGACCCGGGCGACGTCCTGGGAACCGCGCATCGGCATGCTGCCGAAACCCACGTACACCGGCGGTTCCCCGGCGTCGAGGAACGCCTCCAGGTCGGCGGGCAGCGGGCGCTCGTCGGGCAGGAACCACGCGCCGGTCTGCACGACGTCGAGGTCCGCGGGCTCGCGCCACGGGTCCAGGACCGGGTCCGTCGCCAGCCAGGGCCGGTCGCCGATGACGTAGTCGCGGACGCCGTCCACGGGCGACAGGCCGATCGCGGTCCGGTTCGCGTTGAGCGCCGCGCCGAACAGCGCGTCGATGCTCTCGGCGTCCAGCTCCCACAGCACCCGGTTGTCGGTCACCTCCGGCGGGAACGGCCGACCCGCGTACGCCAGCGGGGCGTGGTGCGGCGACGGCAGGGTGAGCTGCTGGAAGGTCACGACCACCGAGGGGATGCCCAGGGCGTCGGCCAACGAGCGCGCCCCGGCCTGGGCGGGCATCGCGCCGGTCACCACCACCACGTCGCACCCCTCGGCGGCGGCGGGCAGCACCTCGAACTGGCCGGCGATCAGCTCGGCCGCGCGCTCGGGCAGGGACGCCGACGGCGACACCGCGGTCGTCAGCGCCTTCGCCGACCGGCCCACCGGGATCAGCGGCACGTCGACACCGGCCAGCCGTTGCGCGAAGTCCTCGTCCGGCGGCGCGCACATCCGCACTTCCGCGCCGTGCGCCCGCAATTGCAGCGCGAGCGCCACCAGCGGTTCGACGTCTCCGCGCGACCCGTACGTCGACAACAGCACTCGCACTTGGTGACTCCCGTTTTCGCAGGTTGCAGCTTCGAGCGGCGATTCTGCGGCATGACCCGGGCCTTGCCGCAAGACCCCCTGTGCGCTATAAATTGAGAATGGGAACAGGCGGTATTCCCCTTTCCCGACCCGGTTCGTGACACAGGTCACCCCGTTCAGGTTGTTACAAGCATCCCGCGGCCGGCGTCCCGTGCTCGTCCAGCACCACCGACGTCACGAGTGAGGACGAAGCCGTGGAACCCCGTTTCGCCATCTTCGAGAACGAGATCAGCGCCGACTTCGCCAAGCGGTTCGCCAACGCGGGCGCGGTCGTCACCCGGTCGCCGCTGCCGAAGGCCACCCAGGAGCTGGTGAGCCTGCGCGCGAGCCAGATCAACGGTTGCGGCTGGTGCATCGACATGCACACTAAGGACGCCGCGGCGGCCGGTGAGACCGCGGTCCGGCTCAACCTGGTGGCCGCCTGGCGCGAGTCGACCGTGTTCACCGACGCCGAGCGGGCCGCGCTGGCGCTCGCCGAGGAGGGCACGCGGCTGGCCGACGCCCACCAGGGCGTGTCCGACGGGACGTGGGCGCTGGTGCGCGAGCACTACGACGACGACCAGGTCGCCGCGCTGGTCTGCCTGGTCGCCCTGATCAACGCGGCGAACCGGCTCGCGGTCGTGCTGCGCCAGAAGGGGGGTTCCTACGAGCCGGGCGTGTTCGCCGGGTTCGAGGGCTGACCGCTCGCCGGGCGCGCGGCTAGCCGGGGTGACGTGAACTGGCCGTGGAAGCCGAACGGGATGGCGTGCGGCACCTCGGCTCGTGCCACCTCCTCGAACGTGGCCGCGTCGAGCACCAGCAGGCCGGACCGGCCGGCGTCGGCGTCCAGCACCACGGACAGCAGCACGCCGTCGTCCTCCGCCCGCGCGTCCGGCGAGGGGACGAACACCGGTTCGCCCGGGTACTTCCCCGGTTCCCGCCAGTAGCTCGTCCGTCCACTTCGGACGTCCAGTTTGACCAGCTGGTTGAGGAAGTCGCGGGTGCCGTTGTCCCGCGCGCCGACGCCGTACGCGTACCGGTACTCGCGGCCGTTGTGCGTGTTGTACGCGATGCGCGGCAGCTCGAAGGCGTCCTCGGCCAGCCGCCGCGACCGGACCCCGCCGCCGGCCAGGTCCACCTCGTACCGGGTGGGGAAGGCCGGCGGCAGGTCGCCGCCGCCGCGCACCCCGTCCAGGTACAGCGCGTCGACCACGCCCGCGTCCGGGTACGCGCAGATGTCGACCACCACCCGCCCGTCGGCGTCGAAGGCGTTGATGTGGTGGAAGCCGAAGAACGCGTCGGTGCGCGCGTCGGCGACCACCGACCCGTCCCGCTGGTCGAACACGACGAACCGCGTGCCCAGCTCGGGCCGCCACCGGTAGTTCTCGATGAACGGCTTGCCGCGGAACAGCAGCCCCAGCGGGTTGACCACGTACGGGAAGATGGCCAGCACCACGTGCCGCTCGGTGACGGCGAAGCTGTGCAGGTAGCCGGGGCGGTCGGTGGACAGGCTCGCCAGCAGGCGCCGGTCCCGGCCGCGCTGCCGGTAGATCCGGTAGACGCTGCGCCTGCCGAACTTCAGCACGTAGTTGACCAGGTCGCCGGTGAGCGGCGCCCGGTGCGGGTGCGCGGTGGTGACGTGGCCGGTGATCCCGTCGTCGTGGTCGGAGACGCCGACGGTGGCCAGCGTGTCCCGGTCGAACTCGACCGCGATGGGCGTCTCGGTGAGCGCCCAGTCCCGCTCGCCGTCGGACACCACGTTGACGTTGGTGTTCGGCGTGGTGCGCAGCCGCGGGTGGGTGAAGAAGCGGGCGAAGAGGGAGCGGCACGGGTCGGTGGCGAACTCGCCGAACGCGATGCGGCCCTCGTCGCGGACGGCCTTGAAGCTCGGCGTCTCCAGGTAGCGGTTGCGGTAGGAGACCACGCCGTCGGCGAAGCCGAAGCGGTGCAGCATCGCCTGGCCGTCGAACCAGTGGCGGAACGAGCGGTGGTCGTCCTCGAACTTGGCGGGCCCGTTGCGCACCAGGGCGCCGGACAGCCAGGGCGGCAGCTCGCCGCGCACTTCGAGGTCGTCGATGACGACCTCCTGGTCGAGGGTCTGGAACCCGGCTTGGACGCCCCGCACGGCCCACCTCCCAGAACACTGTTACACAACAATGTTATAAAACACCGTTTTGCATCATCCGTCAAGCTGGGGCGCATCGACCGAGGGGTGGCACGTTGGCGCCTAGCACGCAGACGTAACATCCACGTCCGGCAATTGTGTAAGCGCTAATACAACCTGGGGGACCTCGTGCTGTACCCGGAGATCGAGCCGTACGACCGCGGGATGCTCGACGTCGGCGACGGGCACCGGCTGTACTGGGAGGTGTGCGGCAACCCGAACGGGAAACCGGCCGTGGTGCTGCACGGCGGGCCGGGGTCCGGCTGCACGCCGCGAGCCCGCCGGTACTTCGACCCGCGGGCGTACCGGGTGGTGCTGTTCGACCAGCGCGGGTGCGGGCGGAGCACGCCGCACGCCGGGCAGCCCGTGGTCGACCTGTCCACCAACACCACCGACCACCTGGTCGCCGACCTGGAACGGCTGCGCGAGTTCCTGGGCATCGACCGGTGGCTGCTGTTCGCGGCGTCCTGGGGCTCGGTGCTCGGCCTGGTGTACGCGGAGCGGTTCCCGCACCGGGTCTCGGAGATGGTGCACGCGGGCGTGGCCACCGGGCGGCGGTCCGAGACCGACCTGCTGACCACGGGGCTGGCCCCGATGTTCCCGCGGGCCCACGCCAGGTTCCGGGAGCTGGCGCCGGCCGGCGATCCCGCGGCGGGATACCTCGAACTGCTCCTCTCCCCCGACCCCGCCGTGCACCACCGCGCCGCGCGGGAGTGGTGCGCGTGGGAGGACGCCATCCAGCCGTTGACGTCCGGCGCGGGCCGGTCCGACCAGCCGGAGCACGCGCTGGCGTTCGCCCGGCTGGTCACGCACTACTGGGCGCACGGCTCGTGGCTGCCGGAGGGGATCGTGCTGGCGGAGGCCGGGAAGCTCGCCGGCATCCCCGGCGTGATCGTCCAGGGGGTGCTGGACCTCATCAACCTGACCGGCACGCCGTTCGACCTGGCCCACGCCTGGCCGGACGCCGAACTGGTCCTCATCCCGGAGACCGCGCACGGCGGGAGCGACGTGATGACCGATACCCGGGTCGCGGCTACTGACAAATTCCGGTAACACCCGGAAACTCGGTGCGATGCAGTGGTAGCAGCCTGTTCGCCCGGTGACGAGGGATTGATCTTGGAACGGTTCACCGAGAGCGCGCGCCGGGTCTCCGTGCTGGCCCTCCACGAGGCGCGGCAGCTCCACCACACCGCCATCGGCACCGAGCACCTGCTGCTCGGGCTGCTCGGCGAGGGCGGTGCGGCGTCGTCGTTGCTGGCGGCGTCCGGGTTGACGTTGCCCGGTTGCCGGGCGGACGTGCGGCGGGCGGACGTGCCGCGGTCAGCAGTGCCGCGGGCGGACGGCCACCTCCGGTTCACGCCCGGCGCCAAGCGGGCGCTGGCGTCGGCGGTGCGCGAGTCGTTCGCGTTCGGCCACCGGCACGTCACCACCGAGCACCTGCTGCTCGGCGTGCTCACCGAGGCCGAGGGCGTGGTGCTGGACGTGCTGGCCCGGTGCGGCGCGGACCCGACCGAGGTGCGGGACCGGGCGTTCGCCGCGCTGGCCGGGATCGAGCTGCCACCCGCGCCGCGGGCGGCCCGGCTGTTCCTGAGCTACCGCCGGCCGCAGGACCTGCACCTGGCCGGTCGGATCGCGGACCGGCTGGACGACATCGGCCGGTCCGTGGTGGGCGACGTCGGCGAGTGCGACGTGCTGCTCGCCGTCGTCGGGCCGGACTGGGCGCCGACCGACCTGATGCGCACGGAGGTGGAGCGGGCCGAGCGGCGCGCGGTGCCGGTGGTCCCGGTGCTGGTCGACGGCGCGGTGCTGCCCGCCGACCAGCTGACCGGGCACGCGGCCGACCACGTCACGGTCCGGCACGAGACGTTCCGGGCGGACGTGGCGCGGTTGGCCGACGTGCTGCGCTACGCCCAGCCGGGCATCGGGTAGCCCGCCATGAGGTCGGCGACCTCGGCGGCGATCCGGTCCAGCGCCCGCTCGTCGGCCGCGTCCCGCACCGCGCGGTCGATCCAGTCGGCGATCAGGGGCATGTGCTCCTCGGTGAGGCCGCGGGTGGTGACGGCGGCCGTGCCCAGGCGCACGCCGGACGGGTCGAACGGCTTGCGCGGGTCGAACGGGATGGTGTTGTAGTTCGCCTCGACGCCCGCGCGGTCCAGCGCCTTGGCCGCGGGCTTGCCCCCGATGCCCTTGCCGGTCAGGTCGAGCAGCAGCAGGTGGTTGTCGGTGCCGCCGGAGACCAGGTCGAAGCCCCGGTCGAGCAGGGCGGCGGCCAGCGCGCGGGCGTTCTGCACGACGGCGTGCGCGTAGAGGCCGAACGACGGCTCGGACGCCTCGCCGAGCGCGACCGCGATGGCGGCGGTGGTGTGGTTGTGCGGTCCGCCCTGCAGGACGGGGAACACCGCCTTGTCGACGGCCTTCGCGTGCTCGGCGTCGGTGAGGATCATCGCGCCGCGCGGGCCGCGCAGGGTCTTGTGGGTGGTCGTGGTGATCACCTGGGCGTGCCCGACCGGTGACGGGTGCGCGCCGCCCGCGACGAGGCCCGCGATGTGCGCGATGTCGGCCACCAGGACCGCGCCGACCTCGTTCGCGATCTCGGCGAACGCCGGGAAGTCGATGGTGCGCGGGATGGCCGTGCCGCCGCAGAAGATCACCTTGGGGCGTTCGGCGCGGGCCAGGTCGCGGACCTCGTCGAGGTCGACCAGCCCGGTCTCCTTGGCGACGCCGTACTGGACGCCGCGGAACCACTTGCCGGTGGCCGAGACGGCCCAGCCGTGGGTGAGGTGCCCGCCGGCGGGCAGGGCCATGCCCATGACCGCGTCGCCCGGGTCGAGGAACGCCAGGTAGACGGCGAGGTTGGCGGGCGAGCCGGAGTAGGGCTGGACGTTGGCGTGGTCGACGCCGAACAGCGCCCTGGCCCGGCGGACCGCCAGCTCCTCGACCGGGTCGACCACCTGCTGGCCCTCGTAGTAGCGGCGGCCCGCGTAGCCCTCGGAGTACTTGTTGGTCAGCACGGAGCCGGTGGCTTCGAGCACGGCGGTCGAGACGTAGTTCTCCGAGGCGATCAGGCGGACCTTCTCGAACTGGCGGCGGGCCTCGGTCTGGACCAGTCGGGCGACCTCGGGGTCGGAACCGGTCAACGACGGGATCGCGGGTTCGTGCACGACGACCTCCACGCGCGCGGGGGCGCTGCCGTGGCACCCAGGCGCGCGGTGCGATCCGGCTCAACGCTCCCCGGTGGTCGTTCCCACCCTCGACACGCCAGTCGCGAACACCGCGGACTCTACCCCGGCGCACTCGCGCGGCGGCCGGTTTTGGGCGGAACGGGCCATTGCCGTTATCGCTGGTCACCCATACGTTGTGGGTTGGAAAAGTTCCAACCGGCCCTGTGCCACGTCAGCACTTCCCCCTGCCCCGAAAGGACTGACGTGCTCGATCGGCGAACGTTCGTGCTGGGAGCAGCCGCCACCGCGGCGCTCGCCGGCGCACTACCGGCCCACGCGGCGCCCGCGTCGGGCAAGGCCGCGGACAACCCCCGCGAAACCGCCGGCGTGTTCCTCGCGCCCGACGGCTCCCCTCTCATGCTGACCCGCCAGGACGGCCAGTGGCTCCTGGTCGACGAGGGCGGTTCGGTGCGCATCACCACCGGCCTCGCCGGCGCGGACCTGGTCGACGTCACCGGCGACGGCTCCGCGCTCAGCGCCGTCGGCGCGGTGCGCGGCGATCCGGTCGCCGCCATCTGGGAGTCCACCGACGCCGTCACCTGGCGCGAGGTCCGCCGGCTGCACGGCGTGCGGTCGGAGTTCACCGCGGTCGGCGCCGGCCTGGCGCTCGGCTCCGTCGTCAAGCACGAGCGCGCCTCGGTGGTGCGCATCGCGGCCCGCCGCACCGGGTCGGGCTGGAGCACCGTCCCGGTCCGCGGCCTGGAGTGGACCGACGGCCTGGCCGCCACCGCCGTCGCCGCGACCGGCGACGGGTGGATCGCGGCGGCCGTCGACATCTCCGGCACCGTCCTGCACACCTCGCGCGACGGCGTCACGTGGACCTCGCGACCGCGGCTGGACGGTGTCGCGGTGCGCGGCCTGACCTCGGTAGCCGGCCGCGTGCACTGGGTCGGCAACGACGTGGTCGACGCCACCCCGCTGACCGGCGTGCTCGACGCGGAGCGGCGCAGCCCGGCCGTGCCGCTCGACGCCAAGGCCCTCGGTGTCGCGGGCGCCCGTTCCGGCTGGCTCACCGGCGGTCGGCTGATCACCGCGGAGGCGGCCCGATGATCACGTTCAGCCGCATCGACGGCACCCCCGTGTACTACTGGCGGTCCAGCCGCGGCAACACGACGCTGCGCAACTGGCAGGCCACGCAGGCGTTCTACGACTCGCTGGTGCTGTGGATCCGGGACCTGCGGTCGTTGTCGTCGGGGTACGGCAGCGTCACGTACCTGGTGTCGGCGGGCTTCTACGTGAACAAGCCCGGCCAGCACGGCGCGGGCACCGCGATGGACCTCGACCACGTCCGGTGGAGCGGCGGCCAGGTGTCGTCGCCGCTGGACCGCGACCACGCGTCCGGCACGCTCGCGACCCGCCGCCGCTACCTGGCGGTGGACGCGGTGTGCCGGCGGCGGTTCCGGTACGCGCTGGACGGGTGGTACAACGCCGACCACGCCGACCACATCCACTCCGACTTCGGCGGGCTGCCGGTCCGCTGCGTGACGGGTTCGGAGAGCGACGCGAAGTTCGTGCAGGCGCTGTGCAACAACTTCATGAGCTCGGGCCTGGCGGTGGACGGCATCTGGGGTCCGCTGACGCAGAGCGCGTTCACCACGGCCAAGTCCCGGCTCGGCGTCACCGGCGACCCGCACAGCAGCAGCGCGGCGTGGCAGTCGTTCCTGTCGGCGGCGGCGCGCAGGGGTTTCGCGAACCAGGCGTTCTGATCGTCCGGGCGGGTCCGGGATCGGTGGCAGCTCCCCGGACCCGCCCGGTTCGATCCTGAGCGTTCAACCCGGGTGTTCCGAGCGCAGGACACGCGCGTTCCGGAGGTAGGACACGCGGGTGGTGGTGCTGGTGGTGGAGATCAGGCCCAGCAGGCTCCGGCGGTCGGCGCGGGGGCGGGTGGCCAGGCCGACCGCGGCGGCGGCGAGCAGGACCAGGCCGGTGTGACCGGTCGAGAGCAGCCACAGCACCGGGAGCCACCACACGACGAACCGCAGCAGCACGGCGCGCGGCGGGGCCGGGCCCCCGGTGCGCGCGTCGACCAGCGCCAGGTGGAACGCCACCTGGCCCGGTGTCGCCCGGTCCGCGCGCAGCAACGGCACCACGACGGTGGCGACGACCAGCACCAGCGCCCCCGCGAGCGCGCCGAACCAGTCCGACGCGGCGACGTCGGTCAGCCGGGCCACCCCGGTCCCCTCCCCCACCAGCACGAGCACCGCCCGGAACGCGAACTGCGCCAGCGCGAGCGTGAGCAGGTCGCCCGCGAACGCCAGGCCGCGGCGGAGCAGGCCCGGCGGCCCGGTGTCGGCCACCGGCTCCGGCTCGGCGGGCGGCAGCCGCCGACCGAGCCACCGGGCGAGCAGCCAGCCGACGAGCGCACCCGCCGTGTTCGTCATCAGGTCATCCACGTCCGCGAGCCGGTACGGGCACGGGTAGAGGCCGAACGCGGCGGTCCCCTGCGTGGTCTCCACCGCCAGCGACACCAGCAGCCCGATCGCGGTCGACGCCACCGCACCGCGCCGGAACCGGTAGCGCAGCAGGAAGCCCAGCGGCACGAACAGCACCACGTTCAGCGCCACCTGGACGAACGCCGGGCTCGTCGGCGAGTACCCGGCGGCGGCGATGTCGTCCAGCGAGGCGAACGGCCGGAGCTGCCAGTAGTCGCGGGTCGGGCGGCCCGAGCAGAACCCGTCGGTCACCACCGGCAGCGGGAAGAGGGTGAACGCCACCAGCCCGCACCCGTACAGCGCGCCGGCCGCGGCCACCACCGCCGACCAGCCGGTCAGCCGACCGCGCCGGCGGTACTGCCAGTGCACCCAGGGCAGCACCGCCACCGGCGCCAGCAGGGCGAACAGCACCAGCGTGATGATCGACTCGCTCAGCCGCACCGACACGGCGGCCACGCTAGGCGGCGGGTCCTCGGCGCGCCCGCCGGTCACCTGATCGTGCGATCGAACCGATCGCGGGCCGCCGCCGAACACCTGCCGAGCACTTCCGCCCGCCGGGATCGGTCGGCGGGTCGACGCGGCGCTGCCCGCGCCGGCGCTGTCGGCCGAACGGCGGGCGTTCACGGTGAAAGACGAGGCGGGCGCCCCCGACCTGCAGCCGCCGCTGCCGCCGAGCGTCACGGCGGACGGACCGGTGCAGGGGGTCCGCGAACCCGGCGGCTACCTGCCCCGGCCGACGGCCGCGCTCCGCCTGCTGCACCCGCTCGTGCCGGCGCGCCCCAGGGCCTCCCCCGGGCGCGACAACGGCACCTTCACCCAGTCCGCCGAACGGCGTCCGGGCTCGTAGCGCGAGGAAACCGCTTGGCGACCACGCCTCCTAGCCCGTAGTCCTCCGCGACCGCGGGCACGTCGCGGCCGTCCGCCTCCAGGAACACCGGTGGCGCCCGGACCTCCTCGCGACCGCCCAGCCCGAGCCCGGCCGGCTCCGCGCGCCGCTCGACGTAGGGCACGTCGAGCAGCGACCGGCCGTCCAGGCGCAGCAGGTCGAACACGTAGTACACGACGGGCACGCGGAGCAGCAGGTCGTCGCCCGGTCGGGTGACGTGCGCCCGGGACCGTAACCGGCCGGGGTCCGGCTGCTTGCGGGCGCCCAGAGCGACGATCTCGCCGTCCAGCACCGCTTCGCGGTCACCCAGCAGTGCGGTCAGCGTCCGCACCTCGGGGTAGGTCGCGGACACCCCCGGTCGTCGTGGGTCATCGCCCGCACGTGCCCGTCCCGCGCGCAGGCGACGGCGCGGACACCGTCCCACTTGAACTCGAACGCCCGCTCGGGCCCCGCCGGGAGCCGCCCCGCCCGGCGGTCCGGCGCCGCACGCCGGCACCTCGACCGGGGTGCCCGCCGGCGGTCAGCAGCCGACGTCGGCGCGGCGGCGTTCGAGCATCACGGTGTCGCGCCAGACGCCGTGGTGCCGGGCGATGCGCTCCCGGACGCCGACGGTGCGGAACCCGGCCGAGTGGTGCAGCCCGATGCTGGCCCGGTTCTCCGGGAAGATCGCGGTCTGCAACGTCCACAGTCCGCCCTCGTCGGCGGCGGTGACCTGCCGGTGCAGCAACGCCTTGCCCACGCCCCGGCCGCGGAAGCCGTCACCGACGTACACCGACGTCTCGGCGACGCCCGCGTAGCACTCGCGGGCCGACACCGGGGTCGCGGCGGCCCAGCCGGCGACCCGGCCGTCGACGACGGCGACCCAGCGGTGGCCGGGCAGCCACTTGGCCTCCAGCGTGCGGCGGCTGGGGGTCTCGGTCTCGAAGGTGGCGTTGCCGGTGGCGATGCCCTCACCGTAGATGCGGCGCACGTCGGCCCAGTCGTCGTCGGCCACGGCGCGCACGGCGACGTCGGCGGGCAGGTCGGTCGGGCAGCACGGCCTGGTGACGATCGTGCCCATGACGGCGTCGGCGGCGTGCGGCAGGCCCGTGCAGCACGCCTGGTTGACCGACACCAGGGTCGCGGTGCCCTCCTTGCGCAGCCGGACGAAGCCCACGTCGGCCAGCTTGCGCAGGTGGTGCGAGCAGGTGGACTGGCTGATGCCGACCGCCTCGGTGAGCGCGCCGACCGTGATCTCGCCGGGGTGGGTGGCGACGGTGTGCAGCAGCCGCACCCTGGTCGGGTCGGCCAGGCAGGCGAACCACTCGGCGTAGGTGGTGGCGTCCTCGGGGGCGAGGCCGACTGCGGACAGGGTCGTCATGCGCCCAGAGTATCGACAACGACCGATGGTTGCATCCATCTACAACGCTCGATAGATTGCTCCTCGTTCAATCGAGGAACACCGATGAAAGAGGTGACTGGTGGACGAGCTCCCCGTGGTCGTGGTCGGAGCGGGACCGGTCGGCTTGGCGACGGCGGCGCACCTGCTGGAACGCGGGCTGCGGCCGCTGGTCCTGGAGGCGGGACCGGTGGCGGGCGCGGCGGTGGCCCGGTGGCGGCACGTGCGGCTGTTCTCGTCGTGGTCCGAGCTGGTCGACCCGGCCGCGCGCCGACTGCTGGAACCCACCGGGTGGCGCGCGCCCGAGGGCCACCCCACTGGCGAGGAGTGGGCGGCCGAGTACCTGACGCCGCTGGGACGCGCGCTCGGCGACCACGTCCGGCTGAACTCCCGGGTGGTCGGGGTGGCCCGCCGGGGGCGGGACCGGGTGGTGGACGCGGGTCGGGACAGCGAGCCGCTGACCGTGCACGTCGAGGGCGGCGAGCGGATCACCGCCCGGGCCGTGGTCGACGCGTCCGGCACGTGGGGCACGCCGAACCCGCTCGGCGGCGACGGGCTGCCGGCCGCCGGCGAGCGGGAGGCGGCGGACCGGATCGAGTACCGGGTGCCGGACGTGACCGCCGAGCCGGACCGGTACGCGGGCGGCCGGATCGCGGTGGCGGGCAGCGGGCACTCGGCGCTCACCGCCCTGATCGCGCTGGTGGGCCTGGCCGAGCGGCGTCCCGGGACGCGCGTCGTGTGGTTGCTGCGCCGTGGCGCGGTCGGCGCCGCGTTCGGCGGCGGCGCGGCCGACCAGCTGCCCGCGCGCGGCGCGTTGGGCCTGCGGGCGCGGGCGGCGGTGGAGGCCGGGTCGGTGGAGGTCGTCACCGGGTTCCGCACCGAGGCGGTCGAGCGGGACGGCGAGCGGCTGGTGCTGGTGGCGCAGGACGGCCGGCGGCTCGACCCGGTGGACCGGGTGGTGGCGCTGACCGGGTTCCGGCCGGACCACTCGTGGCTGTCGGAGGTGCGGTTGGACCTGGACCCGGTGCTCCAGGCGCCGACCGGGCTGGCGCCGTCGATCGACCCGAACGTGCACTCGTGCGGCAGCGTTCCCCCGCACGGTGCGGAGGAGTTGCGGCACCCCGAGCACGGTGTGTACCTCGTGGGGATGAAGAGCTACGGGCGCGCTCCGACGTTCCTGGCGCTGACCGGGTACGAGCAGGTGCGCAGCGTGGTGGCGGAGATCGCGGGCGACCACGAGTCGGCGGCGCGGGTCGAGCTGACGCTGCCGGAGACCGGGGTCTGCGGCGGGTCCGGCGCGTTCGACATCACCGAGCCGGAGGCCGGGGGCAGCTGCGGTGTCGTGCCGGGCGCGGACCTCGGGGCGCGGGATTCAGGCGGTGGTTGCTGTGGCGGCCTCCGGATCGCGGACCTGACCCTCACCGCACCGGGCGCGCGGGCCTGAGGCGCCCCGGAACTAGACTGCGGCACAAGACGTTTCGGGGGGCCGCGGTGGCTGTGAGCAGTGACGAGTTCATCCAAATGGTGAACGGGTTGGTGGACGTCAAGCGCGCGGAGGGCGGGCACTACAGCTCGTTCGGCGTGCGGGGCAAGAAGTTCGGCTACTACTGGCCGCACACGCAGACCGTGGGGCTGAAGCAACTGCTGTCCGAGCAGCAGGCGCTGGTCGCCGAGCGGCCGGACGTCTTCGAGGAGCAGTTCACCTCCGGCGGGTTCGGCTGGGTCGTGGTGCAGCTGGCCGGGATCGAGGCCGACGAGCTGGCCGAACTGGTCTTCGAGGCGTGGCGGTTGACCGCGCCCGAGGAGCTGGTGCACCAGGCGCCCGACCCGGCCCGGAGTTGACGGCGGGACATTGGCTCAAGCAATATTGAGTCAATGTCTACTGACTGGCCTTCGGGAACGGTGGCGCGCGCCAGGGTGCACGCGGCCCTCGGCGAGCCCGCCCGGCTCGCCGTGGTGGAACTGCTGGTGCTCGGCGACGCTTCGCCCGGCGAGGTCGGCCGCGCGCTCGGCCTGCCCAGCAACCTGCTCGCCCACCACGTGAAGCTGCTGGAGCGGGCGGGCGTGGTCGAGCGGTCCCGCTCGGAGGGCGACCACCGGCGCACCTACCTGCGCCTGCGCACGGCCGCGCTCACCGACCTGGCGCCCGCCGCGCTGCGGGAGGCGCCCCGGGTGGTGTTCGTGTGCACCGGGAACTCGGCCCGCTCGCAACTGGCCGCCGCGCTGTGGAAGCGGCGCAGCCGGGTGCCCGCCGCCAGCGCGGGCACCCGGCCCGCCGAGCGCGTGCACCCGCTGGCCGTCGCCACCGCCCGCGCGCACGGGCTGTCGCTGACCCGCGCCCGCACGCACTACCTGGACGACGTGCTGCGGTCCGACGACCTGGTGGTCGCGGTGTGCGACAACGCCCACGAAGAACTCGACGGCGCCACGCCGCGCCTGCACTGGTCCGTGCCCGACCCGGCGGCGGTCGGCACCGAGGACGCGTTCGACCGCGCCTACCGCGACCTCGCCGACCGAGTCGAACGCCTCGCACCCGCCGTCCGGGGGATCTGATGGACCGCCCGCTGCCCCACCGGCTGCTGGCCGAATACCTCGGCAGCCTGCTCCTCGCCGCCCTGGTGATCGGCTCCGGCATCGCCGCCCAGCGCCTCTCCCCCGGCGACACCGGCCTCCAGCTGCTGGAGAACGCCGCCGCGACCGCCGTCGGCCTCTACGCCATCATCCTGGTCTTCGGCCCGGTCAGCGGCGGCCACTTCAACCCGGTGGTGTCCATCGCGGACGCCGCGCTGCGCGGTCTGCCGTGGCGCGACGTGCCGTCGTACGCGGCGGCGCAGGTGCTCGGCTGCGTCACCGGCGCGGTGCTGGCCAACACCATGTTCGAGCTGTCGCCGGTGAGCATCAGCACGACCGGGCGGGCGACGCTCGCCCACGGCCTGTCCGAGGTGGTGGCCACCGCGGGCCTGCTGCTGGTCGTGTTCTCGCTGGTCCGGTCGGGCCGGGCCGATCGCGCGCCGGCCGCCGTCGGCGCCTGGATCGGGGCCGCGCACTTCTTCACCAGCTCCACCAGCTTCGCCAACCCGGCCATTACGGTCGGCCGAGTGTTCAGCGACACGTTCGCCGGGATCGCGCCGGCGTCCGCGCCGTTCTTCGTGCTCGCGCAGCTCGTCGCCGTGACTGCGGCCGTGCCGCTGCTGCGCGCGCTGTACCCGAACCCGCCCGCCGAACTCGTCACCGAAGGACAGGTCCGTTGACCCACCAGCCCGAAGTCCTGTTCGTCTGCGTCCACAACGCGGGTCGCTCCCAGATGGCCGCCGCGCTGCTCCAGCACTACGCGCTGGGCCGCGTCACCGTCCGCTCGGCCGGGTCCGCGCCCGCCGACCGGGTCAACCCCGCCGCCGCCGAGGCACTGGCCGAGCTCGGCCTCGACATCACCGCCGAGACACCCACCAAGCTGACCACCGAGGACGTCGAGGCGTCCGACGTGGTGATCACCATGGGCTGCGGCGACACGTGCCCCGTCTTCCCCGGCAAGCGCTACCTCGACTGGGAGCTGGCGGACCCGGCGGGGCGGGGCGTCGACGCCGTGCGGCCCATCCGCGACGACATCGACCGCCGGGTGCGGAACCTGCTCGCCGAACTCCTCGACGGCTGACCCCGCACCCGACCCACCGCGCGCCGGTCCCGGTCGTGCTGCGACCATGGCGCCTTCGTCCACTGCGGTGGCCAGGAGGGTGACCCGATGAGCGCGCGTTTCCAGGAGCTCGACTGGCGCGAGACCCCGCTGGGCGAACTCGTCCTGCGCCGCCGCTGGGACCCGGTCTTCGACCGCGAGGTGCACGAGATCAAGCTCAACGACGAGTTCCTGATGTCGAGCCTGTTCACCGTCTCCGAGGTGGAGCTGGCGCGCCTGGCGCTCGCCGACCTGCCGGGGCCGTTGGACGTCGTGGTCGGCGGCCTCGGCCTCGGCTACACCGCGCGGACCGCGTTGGAGCACGCCGGAGTGCGGTCGCTGCTGGTGGTCGACGCGCTCGGCGAGGTCATCGAGTGGCACCGGCGCGGTCTGCTGCCCGGCGGTCCGGAGTTGGCGGCCGACCCGCGCTGCCGACTCGTCCACGGCGACTTCTTCGCGCTCGCCCGCTCCGGCGGCGGGTTCGACCCGGACGCGCCCGACCGGCTGTTCCACGCGATCGTCGTGGACATCGACCACTCGCCGCGGCACCTGCTGCACCCCGGCAACGCCGACTTCTACGAGCCCGAGGGCCTGCGCCGGCTGGCCGCGCGGCTGCACCCGGGCGGTGTGTTCGCCCTGTGGTCCAACGAACCGCCGGACGACGACTACACCGCCGCGCTCGCCGACCGGTTCGCCGACGCCCGCGCCGAGGTCGTCCGGTTCCACAACCCGCTGCAACAGCGGGACGCGACGGCCACCATCTACCTGGCGCGGACGTCCGGCTGACCGCCGGTCCCGGCGAACGGCGGGTGCGGTGGGTCCGCCGTTCGCCGGGCCACGGTCGTCCGGCACTGCGAGACTGGGGTCATGCGCGTTCGTCGGCTCGTCCTCGGCGCCGCGGCCCTCGTGCCGGCGCTCTGGCTCGCGGCCCTGCTCACAGGAACCGCAGCGGCCGTCCCCGACCAGTGGAACTGCGCGTTCTACCTGGCGTCACAGGGGTACTCCGGCAAGCTGGTGGACATCGGGTGCGCCTCCGGGGCTCAGGGCGACGAGGTGCTCTGCCTCGGCACGCTGCGGATCGCGGGCGTCCCGGAGGGCTTGGTCGAGGAAGCCTGCCGGCGGGCTGCCGAGGCGTAGTCGCGACAGCAGACCCGGTCAGGCCGGCGCGACCTCGCCCCACACGGCTTTGTACCCGGACCTCGGGTCGACGCCCCAGCAGGACGCCAACCGGTTGACCAGCAGCAGACCCCGGTTGCGCAGGCCACGCGCGCCGGGCTTGCCCAGCACCGGCAGCAGCTCCGGGCTGGCGTCGTGCACCTCGACCCGCACCACGCGCCCGCCGCGCGGGCGGCTGAGCCGCAACCGGCGCGGCGCGAGGGCGTGCTCGAACGCGTTGGTGAGCAACGCGTCGGCGATCAGCAGCAGGTCCAGTCGCCGCGCCTGGTCCAGTTCCGGCACGGCCTCGGTGATCCACCGCCGGGCGCGGCGCACCGGCGGGACGGTTTCCCCCATCACGAAGTCGACGTTGTCGAAGGGCCTTTCCACGACGTTCACGGCACGAGCCTTCCAGCGATCGACACCCCGGCGGTTCAGGGCGCTACGGCGGGATTCCCCCGATCCGAACGGCAAAACAGCGATGGGGTCGAACGCGACCGGGACCACTACTTCTTCGGCATGACGACGACCGGCACGTCGATCCGCACCGGCGGCGCGGATCCGGCCGAGAGGGTGCCGCCGATCGTGCCGCCGACCGCTTTCGGTCCGGCCAGCAGCCGCAGGACGAACGTCACCTGCCCGCCGGCGGGCAGGTCCTGCTCGGCCGCGCAGGTCACCGTGCCCCGGCCCGCCGGACAGCCGACGGTCTGCGCCGCCGCGCCGTCGAACCCGAGCGCGGGCCCGCGGCGCAGGTTCTGCCCGGGTCCCACCACCTGCACGCCGTCGGGCAGGGTCAGCACCAGCGTGGCGGGCGCGACGGGGGTCGAGCCGGTGTTGCGGACCGTGATGGGGAGGTCGACCGGCGGACCGCCGGTGGCCATGGTGAAGCCGTCCGGCACGACCGGGACCAGGGGCTCCCCCGCCGGCGGCGGCTCCTCGGCCGTGGTGGTCGCGTCCGCCGCCGGAGGCGGTTCGGGCGACTCCCCACCGGTGTCGGCCGTCGCGGACTCGGACGCGGGCGCGGACTCGGGTTCGGAACCGGACTCGGTGACGGGCACGGAGGTCCCGTTCACGGTCGTCACGGACGTCCGCTGGTCGATCCGCACCTTGGGCGGCTCGCCCGTGGCGGTCGGCGCGAGGGCGGTCGGCCCGGAGTTCACCCCCCACACCGCGGCCACCACCACCGCCGTCGTGGAGGCGGCGACGCCGAGCCACTGCGCCGTGGTCGTCGTGACCGAGCCGGCCGCCGCGACCGCCGTGCCCGCCTTCGCCGCGGCCGCGGTCGTGGCCAGGTAGCCGGTGACACCGGCGCCGAGGACGAGCGGCGCGACGACGGCGCGCAGCGTGCCGTTCACGTCGGCCAGCTCGGCGGCCATCCCGCTGCAGTTCACGCACTCGTCCAGGTGCGCCTCGACCTGGGCGGTCTCCCTCCTGGTGAGGCCGCCCCTGGTCCACGCGCCCAGCTTGACCACGGTGGCGCGGCAGCGGCTCGCGGGCCGGTGCGCCAGGTGCGCCTGCAGGTAGGCGGTCTTCAGGCCCTCCCTGGCCCGGTAGGCCAACGCGGACGCGCCGTTCGCGGTCAACCCCAGCAGCGGCGCCAGCTCGGCGGCCGTCTGGCCCTCGATCTCGGTCTGCCACAGCACCGTCTGCCACCGCTCGGGCAGGCTGGCGAACGCCTTGGACGCCAGCGACCGCTCCAGCGTGGCCAGCGCCGGGTCGTGGAACGGCACCGTGGTCACCTTCTCCACGCCCGAGACGGCCTCCACGTCGTCGGCCAGCTTCAGCTTCTTGTCCCGCCGCGTCTTGTCGTAGGCGGTGTGCCGCAGCGCGGTGAGCAGGTAGGCGCGGAACGCCGAGTCCGGGCCGCCGCCGGCCCGCAGCGTGTCGAGGACCTTGGCGAAGGCGTCCGAGACCAGGTCGTCCGCCTCCGCGTTCGACCAGGCCAGGTGCCGGGCCAGGTTGCGGGCGGCGGCGACGTGCCGCTCGAACAGCTGCCCGTACGCCTGGATCTCCCCGGCGCGCACGGCGTCGATCAGCTCGGCGTCGGACAGCGGCCGGGACGGGAGGGGCGCGCCGGACGAGGGGGTGTCCTGGTTGAGCACCTGGTCGAGGTCGCCGCGCAGCGCGGCCAGGTCGGCCGTGTCCCACCGCCGCAGGTCACCCTCGTCGGGATGCCCGATCACCGGACGTCTACCTCCCAACACGACATGTGAGCGATCGGTGGGACCCTATAGAACAAGTCCACCACCGGCCGCACCGGAACGCCCTTGTGGCTCAACCCCGAACACCCCAACGGACGAGGATTCGTCGGGGTACGAGGGATCGTTGCGCCACCGGACGGCACTTCGGGACCCCGAACGGCGGTTCGCGCGCGCGGCCGGCGGTCATGATCGGGCCGGGACCACCGCTTCCGTACACTGCGGCCGTGACGGGGAGCATCGCGGACGGCCAACGCCGTGGGCGTCGGCGCGGGGAGCTGACGGTCGGGACGATCGCCCGGCTCGCCGGGGTGTCCAAGCCGACCGTGTCGAAGGTGCTCAACGGCCGGGCGGGCGTCGCGGTGGAGACCAGGCAGCGGGTCGAGGCCCTGCTGCGGGAGCACGGCTACCGCCGACCGGACGCCATCGCGCCGAGCGCCATCCTCGAAGTGGTGTTCTACGGGCTGGAGCGCCACATGGCGGTCGAGATCCTGCGCGGCGTGGAGCCGGTGGCCCGCGAGCACGAGCTGGCCGTCGCGTTCACCGAGGCGGTCGAGCCGGCGGCGCCCGGTCGGACCTGGGCCGAGCAGCTGCTGGCCAGGCACCCGGTCGGCGTGATCGCGGTGTACTCGGCGTTCACCCCGGAGCAGCACGCGCTGCTGGACGCCAGCGCGATCCCGCTGGTGGCGCTGGACCCGTCCGGCGAGCCGCTGCACCCCACCCCGTCGGTCGGCGCGGCGAACTGGAGCGGCGGCATCACGGCCGCCCGCCACCTGCTCGACCTCGGCCACCGGCGGATCGCGGTGGTCGCCGGGCCGAACGACTCGCTCGGCGCCCGGGCCAGGCTGGAGGGCTGCCGGGCCGCGCTGGACGCCGCCGGCGTGCCGCTGGACGAGCGGCTGGTCCGGGTCGGCGACTTCACCTTCGAGCAGGGCCGTGACCTGGGGGGCGAGCTGCTGGACCGGCCGGACCGGCCGACCGCGGTGCTGTGCGGCAACGACCTCCAGGCGCTCGGCGTCTACGCGGCGGCGTGGCGGCTCGGCCTGCGCATCCCGCACGACCTCAGCGTGGTCGGCTTCGACGACATCGAGAACACCCGCTGGTCCTGCCCGCCGCTGACCACGGTGCGGCAGCCGCTGGCCCAGATGGGCGCGGCGGCGGCCCGGATGCTGATCACCCTCGCCGAGGGCGGCACGCCCGCCCAGCCCCGCGTCGAACTGGCCACGACGCTGGTCGTGCGCGAGAGCACCGCGCCCCCGGCCCGGGTCTGACGCTTCCCGCCGGAGGAGTGCCACCTGTTCCCCACCCGATGGCGGCATAATAAAAAAGGGATGGAAAAGCGTTATAGAGGTGGAAATCTTTCTGGCAACGGTCAAGCCTCGCCGAGAAGTCGCTCGCGGCACTAAAAAATGACTTGTCCACCGAGGCCGCCACTCGTGACGGAGTTGGCGTGCATCGCAGAATCGGCGCATACCTGGCCGCGTGCCTGATGGCCCTGTCCCTCCCAGCACCCGCCGCGCAAGCGGCGCCCGTCGAGCCTTCCCGCCCGGACCCGGTCGCGCTCGCGACCGCTTCGGCGGACCGGGCCGCGGCGTCCGGGTTGGACGCCCTGGCCAAAGGACCCGACGAGGCTTTCCACCGCCGTGAGGTCTACCAGGGCGGGGTCCCCGGCCAGAGGGACCTGTTCTACGTCTCCTACGACCGCACCTACGACGGTCTCCCGGTGATCGGCGGCGACGCCGTGGTCGCCACCGACGCGTCCGGCAACGTCCTCGACACCGTCGCCGCGCCCATGGGCGGCCTCGCGGTCGACACGACCCCGGTGATCACGGCCGGTCGGGCGGCGGCGATCGGCCGGTCCCAGCTGTCCACAGTGGACGAGGTGGAGCGCACGACGTTGTCGGTGCTGGCCGGTGGGCACGGCACGCTGGTCTACGAGACCGTCGTGGTCGGCCGCAAGGGCGGCCTGCCGAGCCGGCTGCACGTCTACGTCAACGCCAGGACCGGCGCGGTCGAGGACAGCGTGGACGACGTGAAGGCGGGCTCGGGCACCAGCCAGTGGAACGGCCCGAACCCGCTGTCCATCGACACCAGCGACAACAGCACGGTGGACAACACCCGACCGGGTGTGCGGTGCGTCGACTACGCGACCAACGCGCCGTTCACCAAGAGCAGCAATTCCTTCGGCAACGGCAACGCGACCAGCAAGGAGACGGGTTGCGCCGACGTGCTCTGGTCCACCCAGAAGCAGTGGGAGATGATGAAGTCCTGGCTGGGCCGCAACGGGATCGACGGCAACGGCCGCGGCGTCACGGTGAAGGTCGGGCTCAACGCGGTCAACGCCTACTGGACCGGGCAGCACATCGAGATCGGCCGCAACAACGCCAACCAGTGGATCGCGTCCATGGACGTGGTCGCGCACGAGCACGGGCACGCCATCGACCAGCACACGCCCGGCGGCGCGGGGCGCGAGGCCGGGCTCGGCGAGGCCACCGGCGACATCTTCGGCGCGCTGACCGAGGCGTACGCGGCCGAGCCGGCGCCGTTCGACACCCCGGACTACCTGGTCGGCGAGTCGGTCAACCTGGTCGGCCGCGGCCCGATCCGGAACATGGCGAACCCGTCGGCGGTCGGCGGGCACCCGAACTGCTGGTCCAGCGCCATCCCCGGCACCGAGGTGCACGCCGCCGCCGGCCCGCTCAACCACTGGTTCCACCTGCTGGCCGAGGGTTCCGCGGCCAGCCCGACCTGCGACGGCTCCACCGTGACCGGCATCGGCATCCAGGCCGCCGGCCGGGTCTTCTACAACGCCATGCTGCTCAAGACCTCCGGCATGACGCACTTCCGGTACCGCGTCGCGACCCTGACCGCGGCGAAGAACCTCGACCCGACCTGCCGCCAGTTCGCCGCGGTCAAGGCGGCGTGGAACGCGATCAGCCTGCCCGCCCAGGCCGGTGAGCCGACCTGCGCCGCCACCCCGGACGACGACTTCACGCTCTCGCTGGACCCCGCCTCGGGCACGGTCGAGCCGGGCGAGAAGGCGCAGGCGACCATCCGCACGACCACCACGTCGGGTGACCCGCAGGCGATCGCGCTCAGCGCGTCCGGCCAGCCGACCGGCGTGACCGCGCACTTCACCCCGTCGTCGGTGACGTCCGGCCAGACCGCGGCGCTGACCGTCGCCACCGCGGCGGACGTGGCGCCGGGCACCTACCCGATCACCGTGCGCGGGCAGGGCGCCACCAGCCACAGCGTGACCTACACCCTCACGGTCGGCGGCGGCGAACCGCCCGCGGACGACTTCGCCATCGCGCTCGACCCGACCAGCGGCGCCGCTCGACCCGGCGGCGCGGTGACCTCCACCGTCGGCACCACGACCACGGCCGGCGAGGCGCAGAAGGTGACCCTGACCGCGACCGGCCTGCCGGACGGCGCGACGGCGGTGTTCGAACCGGCTAGCGTCGCGTCCGGCGAGTCGTCCAGGCTGACGATCACCACGTCCGCGAGCACGCCGGCGGGCGCTTACCCGGTGGCGGTGACCGGCGCGGGCGCGGCGGTGTCGCACTCGGCGACCTACGCGCTGACCGTCGAGGAGGGCTCGCCGGGCGGTTGCGCCGGGGTGCCCGCGTGGAGCGCGAGCCAGGCGTACGTGCCGGACGACGTGGTGTCGCACGACGCGCACCGGTGGACGTCGACCTGGTACTCGACCGGCGCCGAGCCCGGTGCTCCCGGCTCGTGGGCCGTGTGGCGCGACGGGGGCGCCTGCTGATCGGCCGCCGATGAGGGGGTGGCCGCCGACTCGCTTCGGCGGCCACCCCGGTCAGCGCTCCAGGGCCCGGGCGATGTCCTGCCACAGGTCGTCGGCGTCCTCGATGCCCACCGACAGCCGGATCGTGCCGCCGGAGATGTCGTTCTCGCCCAGCTGCTCCTCGGTCAGCTGCCGGTGCGAGGTGCTGGCGGGGTGCAGCACCAGGGTCTCGGCGCCGCCCAGCGACGGCGCCAGCTTCACCAGGTCGACGGCCGTGACGAACCGCCGGCCCGCCTGCGCGTCGGCCACGTCGAACGAGAACGTGCTGCCGAAGCCGGTCAGGAAGCGCCGCGCGACGGCGTGGCTGGGGTGCGTGCCGAGGCCCGGCCAGTGCACCGCGCGCACCGCCGGGTGCGCGGCCAGCCGGTGGGCCAGGACCTCGGCGTTCTGCTCGTGCTTGCGGATCCGCAAGGCCAGGGTGCGCAGCCCGCGGATGGTCAACCAAGCCGCGAACGGGTCGGGCGTGACGCCCAGCTCCACCGAGTGGCGCCACGTCCTGCCGTGCCGGTCCCGGTCGGCGAACACCGCCACGCCGCCGATGACGTCGCTGTGCCCGCCGAGGTACTTGGTGGTCGAGTGCACGACCACGTCCGCGCCGTGCTCGATCGGGCGGCACAGCAGCGGTGTCGCGAACGTGTTGTCCACGACCACGAGCACGTCGTCGCCCACCGCGGCCGCGAGCGCGGGCAGGTCGCTGACGTGCCCGGTCGGGTTGGCGATCGTCTCCAGGTACAGCACCCTGGTCCTGGGCCGCAGGGCCGCGCGGACCTCGTCCGGGTCGTGGCCGCCGACGTAGGTGACGGTGACGCCCCAGCGCTCCTCCAGGTCGCGCAGCAGGGCGAGAGTGCCGCCGTAGAGGGCGCGCTGGGCGATCAGGTGGTCGCCCGACCTGAGGTTCGCCAGCAGCACCGAGTTGATCGCGCCCATCCCGGACGACGCCGCCAGCGCCGCCGTGCCGCCTTCGAGCGCGGCGATGGCGTCCTCCAGGGCGCGGACCGTCGGGTTGCCGAGCCGGGTGTAGACGAACGCGCCGTCGGGCCTGCTCATGCCGTCGGCGAGGTCGTCCAGGGAGTCGAAGGAGAAGCTGGAGGACTGGTAGAGCGGCACGGACAGGGGCCTGCCGGCGGTGGCGGGGACTTCGGTGTGCACAACGCGGGTGTCGAACTGCATGGACCGAGCATCGGGCACGAAGTGGTGTGGTTGAAGGACCAATCCCGCTAGATTGGTTCGGTGATGAAGCCAATCCCGGTCGACGACCTGGCGGGCCGGCTCGGGCGCTGGTCGGCCGGGCGCGGTTCGCTGCACCTGCTGCTGGCCGCGCGGTTGCGCGAGTTGATCGAGGAGGGGCTGCTGCCCGCCGGGACGTTGTTGCCGCCGGATCGCGCGCTGGCCTCCGGGCTGGCGGTCGGGCGGACGACCGTCATCGCGGCCTACGACCTGCTGCGGCAGGAGGGGCGGTTGACGCGGCGGCGGGGCAGCGGGACGTGGGTCGCGCCGGGCGGCGGGGCGGCGGCGGCGTTGGCGGAGACGGCGAACCCGATGTTCGTGAACCTGCTGGAGCCCCCCGACGGTGTGCTGCAGTTCGCCTGCGCCGGGCCGGTGGGTCCGCCCGAGCTGCTGGTCCAGGCGCAGCGGCGGGCGGTGGACCGGCTGGCGGCGCGGCGGGGTGGGGCGGACCTCGGTTACCACCCGGCCGGGCACCCGGCGTTGCGCGCGGCGCTGGCCGGGCGGTACCGCGAGCTGGGCGTGCCCACCGCCGAGGGCCAGGTCCTGGTGACGACCGGCGCGCAGCAGGCGTTGGCGCTGCTGGTCCGGGCGCTGGTGCGGCCCGGTGACGAGGTGCTGGCGCAGGCGCCGACCTACCCCGGCGCGCTGGACCTGTTCCGCGAGGCGGGCGCGGTGGTCCGCGCCGGCGGTGACCTCGCGGGCGAGCTGGGCCGGTCCAGGCCCGCGCTGGTCTACGCGATGCCGTCGTTCCTCAACCCCACCGGCGCGTCGATGAGCGCTCTGGAGCGCACCCGGCTGGTCCGGGCGGCGGGTGGCGTGCCGCTGGTGTTCGACGAGGTGCTGTCCGAACTGGACCTGACCGGCGCGCCGACCCGGCCGCCGACGCCCGGGGCGATCACCGTGGCGTCGTTGAGCAAGGTGGTGTGGGGCGGGCTGCGGGTCGGGTGGGTGCGGGCCGACGCGGCGCTCGTCGCGCGGCTGGCCCGGTTCAAGGCCGTGCACGACCTGGGCGGCAGTGTGCTGGACCAGCTCGCGGCAGTGGAGCTGCTGGCCGACTTCGAGGCGGTGCGGGCGGTGCGGGTCGCGTCGTTGCGGCGGCGGCACGACCACCTGTGCGCCCGGTTGCGGGAGGAGCTGCCCGAGTGGGAGTTCACGCCCGCCGAGGGCGGTCAGACGCTGTGGGTGCGGCTGCCCGGCGTGGACGCGGCGGCGTACGCGCAGGCGGCGTTGCGGCACGGGGTGGCCGTGCTGCCCGGCGGCTCGCTCGACCCGACCGGCGGCAGCGCCGACCGGCTGCGGCTGCCGTTCACCGCCGGGCCGGAGGTGATCGACGCCGCGGTGTCCGGGCTCGCCGCCGCCTGGCGCGCCTTCGCCGCCGACCCCGCGCACCGGCCGCTGGTGCCCTCGATGTCGGTCTAGGAGGCGATGGCGTCGGACAGGGCGTAACCCGCGTCCTTGACCGCCGCGGTGATCGCCGCCTGGTCGGTCGAGCCGACGACGCGCAGCGTGCCGGCGTCGAGGTCGAGCTTGACCCTGGTGACACCGGGGACCCGGCGGACCGCGTTGGTCACGGTGGCCGCGCACCCCTCGCAGGTCATGCCCTCGACCACGAACTCAAGACCGGCCGGCCGCTCCTCGTCCGAGGTCGTGGCGGCGGGCGTCTCGCAACTCTGGCACATGCGACTCGACTCCTCCGGGTTCACACCCTGCTGGGGTACCGGATCAAGCCTAGTGACGGGCACCGGACGGGACATCTCCGGGATTGCCCGATCAGGTCCAGGTGGATGTCACGGGTTCCCGACTGCATCAAGGGTTTCTCGCCGGGTACTCCCGGCCCATGCTGATGCGCGCGCTTCGCCAGGGGTTGGTGTCCGGGGTGGCCGGGGTGGTGGTCATGACCGTCGCGGAGAAGGTCGAGCAGCGGTTGACCGGCCGCCCGGACTCGCGCGTGCCCGGCCAGGTGCTGGCGCGGCTGACCGGGCGGCCCGAGTCGGGGGCGCTGAACCTGGGGATGCACTTCGGGCAGGGCGCGGTGATGGGGGTGGTGCGCGCGGTGATGGCCAACGCGGGTGTGCGGGGACCGGTGGCGTCGGCGATGTTCGCGGTCGTGCGGCTGAGCAGCGACCAGATCCTGGAGAACGCCACGGGGGTCGGCGCGCCACCCCAGACGTGGCCGCGGTCCGAACTGGTGGTCGACCTGGCGCACAAGGCGGTGTACGCGTTCGCGACCGGCGTGGTGGCCGACGCGCTGGCTTCGCGGCAGGGCCCCGGGCCGGGTCAGCGGCACGCCGCGCTGCGACCGGGCAGGCAGTCGGACGTGGGCCCACTCCCCCGCGCCGAGTCGGCCGGGCGGTGACAGCAGCGTGCCGATCCGGCCAGGCAGGGACAGCCGCGTGCCGGAGGTCCGAGTGCGGGGCCGCCCGGTGTCGGAGGCGGCCCCGCGGTCGGGTCACCGGAACAGGCGCAGGGGCACGGCGGCGGCCATGGTGGCCATGCCGGCGTCGTTCGGGTGCAGGTGGTCGCCGCTGTCGTAGGCCGGCAGCAGGCGGTCGGGCTGCCCCGGGTCGCGGAGGGCGCGGTCGAAGTCGATGACGCCGTCGTACTCGCCGCCGGTCCGGATCCAGTGGTTGACCGCTTGGCGCGCGGCCTCGTTCTCCGGGCTGAAGAAGCCGAACGCGTCGTCGCGGAACGGCGTGATGGTGCCGCCGTGGATGCGCACACCCTGGGCGTGCGCCCTGGCGATCAGCTGCCGGTGCGCGCCGATGATGTCCTCGGCGGTCACCTTCTCCGACAGCGGCGCGCTCGTGCCGGGGTGGCCGAGGTCGTTCACGCCGAGCAGCACGACCACGTGCCCGACACCCGGTTGGGCCAGCACGTCCCGGTCGAACCGGCGCAGCGCGGCCTGCCCGAAGTAGGCCGCGTACCCCTCGGCCGGGTGACCCGCGGGCGGGTTGGGGTCGTGCAGGAGCCGGTTGCCGCTGATGCCCTCGTTGACCACGCCCAGGTGCCGCAGGCCGCGCTCGGCCTGGAATCGCCGGGCCAGGACGTCCGGCCAGCGCCGGTTCGCGCCGCGGGTGGTCTCCGCGCCGTCGGTGATGGAGTCGCCGAACGCCACCACGGTCGACCCGCGCTTGCCGGTGACGCTGACCCCGGTCAGGAAGTGCCACTTGCCGAGCACGGCGGTCGGCGTGATGTCGGCGTCCCGGGTCGCGTTGCCCGCCGCGACCCAGCCGTCCTGGTACGGGAAGGCGTGCACGGTGGTCGCGGGCGTCCGGCGCGGCAGGTACAGGCTGACGACCAGGTCCGAGCCTGCCTCGACGGGCAGCGCCACCGGGTCGCTGAGCAGCGGCGCGCCGGGCGGCAGGGTGGCCGAACCCCGCCCGCCGAACGTCAGCCGCCGGTCGCTGCCCGGCTGGACCGCCGAACCCGCGCCCGCCCGCCGCGCCACCCTGGCCTCGCCCACGACCAGCGGCTGGGCGCCGAACTCGTTGGACAACCGCACGCGGACCGCGCTGCCGCCGACGCTGAGGTGCACGACCTGCCGGAGCGTCTGGTCCGCGAACGACGTGGTGTCCGAGGCGGGCACGGTGGTGGGCGACGTGGCCCACGCGCCGACCCAGGCCGACCGCGGCGACGCGGACGCCCCGGTCGGCAGCAGGAGCAGCAGGGCGGTCAGCGCCGCCGTCGCGGAGCGCTTCACGCCGGTCACCGACGGGCCGGGCGGTCGAAGCGCCAGCCCTCGGACCGCAGCTCGGGGATCAGCCGGGCCACCGCGTCCACGGTCTGGCCGCGGTCGTTCGGGCCGTCGTGCATCAGCACCACGGCGCCGTCGGTCAGGCCGTCCTTCACCCGGCGCACCAGCTCGTCGACGCCCGGCGGCTCCCAGTCGCCGATGGCGAGCTTCCAGCCCAGCGGCGTCATGCCCAGCTTGGCCGCGACCTGCGGGGTCTGGCCCCAGCTGCCGTAGGGGGCGCGGAAGTAGCGGATCGGCACGCCCGGCGCGGCGCGGTGGATGGCGGCGCTGGTCCTCCTCAGATCGGCCTCGATCCGCTCGGGCGTCCACGTGCCCATGTCGTCGTGCTTCATGGTGTGGTTGCACAGGATGTGCCCGCCCGCGACGATCCTGCGGACCAGCTCCGGGTTCGCCTCGACGTACTCGCCCCACAGGCAGAACACGGCCTTCACGTGGTGCCGGCGCAGCACGGCGAGCAGGCGCGGCGTGTCGGCCGGGTTCGGGCCGTCGTCGAAGGTGAGCGCCACCGTGCGCCCGCCGTGCCTGGTGGAGTCGACGATCACCGGTTCGGCCGCGTCGGCGGGCGCGGCGCTCAGGCCGAGCACCAGGCCGGTGGTCAGGAGGACCGATCTCCACCTCATCGTGAAACCCCTTCCGTCGGACGAGCGCTGACCACTATCAGGTCGTCATCAACCCGCCTACCAGACGTTTCGGGGAAGTTTCGGGTCTCAACTGGCAGCCCGCCGGCGGTCAGGCGGTGATCTTGCCCGCCGGGCGACGAGCCCATGACCGGGAGCTTCTGGTGATCAATTCTGCGCACCCGCCAATCGAGACGGAGAGGTTGCCAGTGTTAGCGCTAACAACTACGGCTTGTAGCGCCGGGGCGAATTCCAGCCCCGGCCGGAGGCGCACCGCGACGAGGCGGCAGCACCGGGGGCCGGACCGCCGCGGGCCCCCGCTCTCGTCGTGGCACGTGGAATGCGCCCCGATCCCGCAACGAGAGGTCTGGTGCGATGAGGCACAGAAGGTTCGGCTGGCGGTCGCTGGCCGTGGTCACCGCGGTGTTGGGCGCGCTGGCGGTGGCGCCACCGGGCACGGCCGCCCCGCGCGCGGTGACGGATCCGCGGGTCGCGGCGGACTGCGGCTCCGGCACCTGGCACGCGGAGGCGTACAACAGCGGCGGCACGTGGACCGCGCGGCGCGGCACGTCGGTCGTCTACTCGGGGTCGGACATGCGGTCGGCGGTGCAGGCCGCGATCGGCAGCCTCTCGTCGGGCCGCCGGTCCAAGGAGCGGGTCGTGGTGTGGCAGGGGGGCACGATCAGCGCCGGCGCGCGCATCTCCCTGCCCAGCTACACCACGCTCGACGTGTGCGGCACGATCAACGTGACCGGGTCCGGCTCGGGCGACCAGGCGCCGATCTACTCGCGCGGCACCACCGACGTCGAGGTGCAGCACCTCTACCTCACCGGCAGCCCGCTGTACGGCATCTTCATGCGCAACGTCACCAACGTGGTGCTCGGCCAGATCGACATCCGGGTGTCCAGCGGCCTGGGCATCCGGATCGACAACCGCGGCGACACGAGCGTGCGCAGCCGCAACATCCGCATCGACAACGTGTACGTGTCCGGCACGGGCACGCACGGCGTCGAGACCTACGGCGTGGACGGGCTGAACATCGGCACGGTGGTCGCGCGCAACACCCGGGACTCCGGCCTGCTGCTCAACGACACCATCAACGCGACGATCGGCACGGTCGACGCGGAGAACGCGGGCACGGGCACCGGTTACGCCGCGTTCCGGGTGGCGAACCGCAACGGCCGCATCAACAACAGCTACCCGACGAACGTGCGGGTCGGCCTGGTGAAGGCCCGCGGCGGCGGCCGGGGCGTGTTCTGCGTGTCCGAGAGCGGCGGCCTGGCCATCGACCGGATCGACCTGGCCAACACCGGCAACAACGCGATCCTGATCGAGAACTGCTACAACGTCACGATCGCGACGCAGGGCGGTTCGGTGAGCGGCGGCGGCGAGATCCGGCTGGCGGCGCGCTCGGACTTCCCGAACAACTCCGACATCTACCTCCAGAACCTCACCGTGTCCAACTCGTCCATCCGCGAGAGCCCGTGCGGCAACAACACGGTCTTCCGCAACAACACGCTGAACAACACCAGCCAGAACATCTGCTGACGGGTGCGGCGGGAGCGCGTCGCGCACGCGCTCCCGCTGTCAGAACGCGTAGTTGACGACGAACGCCGGGTGGTCCGTCCGGTACATGGCGTACTCCTGCGTCGACACGAAGGTCAGCGTGCGGGCGATGACGTGCTGCACGTCGCCGTCGCCCTTGCGGAACCAGCCGGAGGGGACGCAGTTCTGGGCGTTCGTCGCCGAACCGGGGCTGTACCGCAGGTTCAGGTCGCCCACCACCACGTGCCGGGTCGTCGGGGAACCGGTCGGGTCGTGGGACAGCACGGTCGACGGCACCAGTTCCCCGCACTGCGCCAACGCCGTCGTGGCGGTGGTGCTGAGGTGGGTGGTGCAGGCGGTGAAGCCGCGAACCGCGCTCAGCGCGCACGCCCACGCCCGGATCTCGTTGCCGCCGTCCTGCGCGGCGTAGGTGCCCTGACCGCCGGCCGCGATGCCCTCCTTGACGATGATCCCGCTGCCGTAGTCGCCGCGGCCGTCCGTGCACTGGGTGTTCGAGTCCGTGGACCTCTTGCGCACGAACGCGAACCGGTACTGGGCGGTCGGGCCGACGGCGGCGGTCAGGCCGGGCATGTCGGACAGGCACACCTCGTTCACCGAGACCACATCGGGCACCCGGCGCTGGATCATCGCCACCGCCTCGGGCACCGCCTGCCCGCCCTCGTAGCAGCCGGCGACGCCGCTGTTGCACAGGTTCAGCTGGAGCACCTTGAACGCGGTGGCGGCGGCGGCCGGCGCCACGACGAGGCCGCAGAGCAGCAGCGCGGCGCAGACGAGGCCGGCGACCCGGCGCGGTGGACCCATGCCGACCATGCTCACACCGGCCCGGCGGCCCGTCGTACCGCCAAGCGGAGGTCCGAACCGCCGCGGCTTCGCCATGCTGCACCCGTTCGGACGCGGGTCGGATTGATACCTTCGCGGTATGAGCTTCACCCTGGAACAGCTGCGGGGGTTCGTCGCCGTGGCCGAGGAGCTGCACTTCAGCCGGGCCGCCGCCCGGCTGGCGATGACCCAGCCGCCGCTGAGCAGGCAGATCCAGAAGCTGGAGCGGGCCGTCGGCGCGCAGCTGCTGATCCGGGACAACCGGCGGGTGACGCTCACCGCGGCGGGCGAGGTGTTCCTGGTCGAGGCCCGGCGGCTGCTGTCGCTCGCCGAGACCGCGCCGGAGCTGGCCAGGCGGGTGTCGTCGGGCTCCAGCGGCGTGGTCCGGGTCGGCTTCACCGCGGCCGCGACCTACGGCATCCTCGGCCGGCTGCTCGAAGAGCTCGCCGAGCACCTGCCGGACGTGGACGTGGAGCTGGCCGAGATGGCGACCCACGAGCAGGTCGCCGGGCTGGTCAACGAGGAGGTCGACCTGGGGCTCGGCCGGCCGCCGTTCGACGCCTCGACGTTCGGCTCCCGGCTGCTGCACCGCGAGGGGCTGGTGGTCGCCGTGCCGACCGGCCACCCGCTGTCGGCCCTCGGCCGGGACGCGACGGCCGCCGACGTGGCCCGCGAGCCGGTGGTCATGCACTCGGTCACCAAGGCGCGCTACTTCTACGACCTGGTCGTGCGGACGGTGGCGATCGCGCCGGAGAACGTCGTGCACACGGTCGGCCAGGTGCTCACGATGCTGTGGCTGGTCGCGGCGGGCCGCGGCGTCGCGTTCGTGCCCGGCTCCGCGTCCCGGCTGCGCATCGAGGGCGTGGAGTTCGTCCGGCTGGAGACCGCGGTGGCCGAGCCGGTGGAGCTGCACCTGGTGTGGCTGCGGGAGTCGGCGAACCCGGCGCTGTGGCGGGTGCTGAGCGTGCTGGAGGGCCGCACGCCGTTCCCGTGATGCCGGAACGGTATTGAGCAATGCGAAACAACTCTTGGACAGGCATCACGCCTGGTCCATACGGTGATGACCGTGACGCACCCAGCCGCTCTCGCCGACCGCCTCGCCTCCGGGCTGCTCTCCTTCCCGGTCACCCACTTCGACGCCGACCTGCGGTTCGACGAGGTCCGCTACCGCGAGCACCTGGCCTGGCAGTCGGACTTCGACGTGGCCGGCCTGTTCGCCGCGGGCGGCACCGGCGAGGGCTTCTCGCTCACCCCGGCCGAGGTCGACCAGGTGGTGCGGGTGGCCGTCGACGCGGTGGGCGGCAGGGTCCCGGTCATCGCGCCCGCCACCGGCGCCACCGTGATGGCCGTGGCGCAGGCGCGGGCCGCCGAGGACGCGGGCGCGTCCGGCGTCCTGCTGTTCCCGCCCTACCTCACCGAGGCCGGCCGGCGCGGCTTGGTCGAGCACGTGTCAGCGGTGTGCCGGGCCACCAGGCTGGGCGTCATCGTCTACAGCCGCGCGAACGCCGTGCTGACCGACGTGGCGGTGGCCGAGGCCGCCGACCGCAACCCCAACCTCGTCGGGCTCAAGGACGGCGTCGGCGACATCGAGCAGATGACCCGCACGTACGCCCGCGTCGGCGATCGGCTGGTGCACATCGGCGGCCTGCCGACGGCGGAGACCTTCGCCCTGCCGCTGCTCCAGCTCGGCGTGACCACGTACTCGTCGGCGCTGTTCAACTTCGTGCCCGGGTTCGCGCTGCGGTTCTACGCCGCGGTCCGCGCGCAGGACCGGGTGGCCGTGTACCGGATGCTGAACGACTTCGTCATCCCCTACCTGGACATCCGCGACCGGGTCCGCGGCTACGCGGTGTCGATCGTGAAGGCCGGGTTGACCGCGGTCGGCCGCGACGGCGGTCGGGTGCGCCCGCCGTTGAGCGACCTGACCGCCGACGAGCTGGCCGAGCTGGCCGAGCTGGTCCGCCGCGTCGCCTGACCACCGTCGCCGATCGGAGGAGTCCCGTGCCGCCCACCCCCGCACCGCCGGACCGGATCACGTCGGTGGCCCTGTCGTCGGTGGCGCTGCCGCTGCCGACCGGGATCAGCGACGCCAAGGTGCTCACCGGTCGGCAGCGGCCGATGACCCAGGTGGCGCTGCTGTTCGCGGAAATCCGCACCGAGGCCGGGTTGGAGGGGATCGGTTTCGGCTACTCGAAGCGCGCGGGCGGGCCCGCCCAGTTCGCCCACGCCCGCGAGGTCGCGCCCGACCTGATCGGCGAGGACCCCAACGACATCGCCCGGCTGTGGACCAAGCTCGTCTGGGCGGGCGCGTCGGTCGGTCGCAGCGGCGCGGCCACGCAGGCGCTGGCCGCGTTCGACATCGCCCTGTGGGACCTCAAGGCCAAGCGCGCCGGCCTGCCGCTGGCCAAGCTGCTCGGCGCGCACCGCGACTCGGTGCGCTGCTACAACACCTCCGGCGGCTTCCTGCACGAGACCGTCGAGCAGATCAAGGACAACGCCACCGGCACGCTCGAAGCGGGCGTCGGCGGCATCAAGATCAAGGTCGGGCACCCGGACCGGGCCGAGGACCTGCGCCGCGTCGCGGCCGTGCGCGACCACCTCGGCGACGGCGTGCCGCTGATGGTGGACGCCAACCAGCAGTGGGACCGGCCGACGGCGATGCGCCTCGGCCGTGCGCTGGAGGAGTTCGACCTGGTGTGGATCGAGGAGCCGCTGGACGCCCACGACGTCGAGGGGCACGCCGAACTCGCCCGGTCGCTGACCACCGCCGTGGCGTCCGGCGAGATGCTGACCAGCGTCGCCGAGCACTACGAGCTGATCCGGGCCGGCGCGGTGGACGTCCTGCAGCCCGACGCGCCCAGAGTCGGTGGCATCACCCAGTTCCTCAAGCTCGCCACCCTCGCCGACCACCACCACCTCCAGCTCGCGCCGCACTTCGCGATGGAGATCCACGTCCACCTGGCCGCCGCGTACCCGCGGGAGCCGTGGGTCGAGCACTTCGACTGGCTGCACCCGTTGTTCGACGAGCGGTTGGAGATCAGGAACGGGCGCATGCACCTGTCCGACCGCCCCGGTCTCGGCATCACGATCAGCGACCAGGCCCGTGCGTGGACCGTCGCCTCCGCCGTGGTCGACGCTCCCCCCGCGTGACGGCTTCGGGGCGGAGGAGCCTGCTTCCACCTCGTGTCGCCGCCGACGGATCGGCGCACCCGGCGGTCCACTGTGGACTAAACGCCCACCCCGACGCCCCCGAAGTTGTCCGGCTCACCTCGCGGCGGTCGCGTCGGCGAGGGCGGTGACCGGAACAGGGCGGCCACCTCGCGGTCGGGGTGGCCGCGGACCATTCCGTCGAGCGCCACCCGCGCACCCGCGCCCTCCCGGCCCGCGGCCAGGGTCCGGGCGTGCTCCCGACCGCGCGCGGTGGTGGCGTAGCGGTTCCACCCGTGCCGCGCGGTGACGGCGTCCTTGAGCACCGCCGGGACCCAGGACGTGAGGGCCACGACGGCCAGGATCCCGACGCCGGCCACCTCGTGCGGGGTGACCACGACGAGCGCGGCGGCACCGGCCGCCGTGACGAGCATCGCCCCCGCCGTCGCGCGCGGCGCCCAGCGGAACCGCTGGTAGCCGTCGGTCCGGCGGAGCAGGTCGGCGTCGACCAGGGCGTTCACGATGCGGTCCTCGTCACCGGTGTCCCGCCGCGGCCCGACGACCTCGGACTCGAAGTCGTCCGCGGGCTCGGCCCCGGGAGCCGGCATGACCTCGACCCGGCCCCCGCCCCCGGTCAGCGCGATCGCACCGCGCGCGTGCAGCCGGGCCAGCGCCACGTGGCGGAGGTGGTGGGACCCGGCCGCCAGCATCGCGATGGCGTAGTCCACCGGCAGGTCGTCGGTCAGCACGAGCGGGCGACACGCGGCCCTGCGCCGCCGCTCCCGCCGGGCGACGCGCAGCAACGGCGCGAGCACGGCCGCGAGGAGCAGGCCGTACCCGAGCACTCCCGCCATCCACACCAGGGCTCCCACGCTCACCATGGTCGTCCGTGAACACGAGTGCGCGCAGCGGCTGGACGGGTGTCGCGAGCCCTTCCCCGGGACGGCACAGGTGGACGTCGAGTCCGCTGTGCCTCATCCTGCTGCTGGGCCCGTCGGCGCTGGACCTGTTCCGGCCGGCGGCGCAGACTGGCCGTTCCCGGCCGAAGTGCTCGTCAGCCTGGACCAGGCGGCGCAGCTCGGGCTGATCGTCTTCATGTTCCTGCTCGGCTGCGAACTGCGCACCGACCGGGTGGTGAGCTGGAAGGTCGTCGGCGGCGCGGTGCTCGGGTTCGCCGGTGCGACCCAGCTGATCGGCCTGCGGCACGGCCTGATCAGCCGGGACGAGCGACTGGCCGGGGTCCGGCCGCCCGCCGCCATTGGATCATCCACTGTGGACGATCAGCTGCCGGTCGACCGGTCGTGCGGTGTTCGCCCGCTGTTCGCCCGCGCGCGACCATCGGCGGGTTGACCGGGATCGGGCCGGGACGGGAACCTCGGTGCCCCTGCCAATCGCCACCGGATGGAGGCATGGTCGTCGTGACCACCCGGATGACGCACCGCACCCGCCGCGCGCAGCGGCCCGTCGTGAGACTGCTGACTGCGTTGCCGGTCGCGGCCCTGCTCGCGCTGCTCGTGCCCGGAGCCGCGTGGGCCGAACCACCGCGCGCGCTGCCGGCGAACTTCGCCGCCGAGGACGGCAAGTGGCAGCCGGCGTTCGACTACGACACCGACGGCTGCTACCCGACCCCGGCGATCTCGCCGAGCGGCGAGGTCGCGACCGGGTTGAAGAACTCCGGCGCCCTCAACGGCCAGTGCCGCGACCGGTCCGACCTGGACAACACCAACTCCTACTCGCGCTCCAAGTGCAACAACGGCTGGTGCGCCTACCTGTACGACCTGTACTTCGAGAAGGACCAGGCCGTGCCGCTGATCGACTGCTGCGGCCACCGCCACGACATCGAGCACGTGGTCGTGTGGGTCAGCGGCGGCCAGGCGCAGTACGTCTCCACCTCCGCGCACGGCCGGTACTCGACCTACCCGCGCTCGCAGGTCGCCTGGGAGGGCACCCACCCCAAGATCGTCTACCACAAGGACGGCGTGAGCACGCACTGCTTCCGCCTCGCCGGCGCGACCGAGCAGCCGGAGAACCACTACGGCACCTGGCAGTACCCGGACCTGGTCAGCTGGGACCGCTTCCCGGCGGGCGTCCGCGACGTCCTGGTGAACGCGGACTTCGGCAGCGCGAGCCTGGCCATCAAGGACGGCGCGTTCAACCACAACCTCGGCCTGGCCAAGCCGAGCGGCATCCCGTTCGACCCGAACGCCTGACGCCCGACCGGAGACGAATTCGACCCGCATTTGTCCGGCGGCCCGGTATCGGGAACAAACACCGGGCCGCCGCGCCGGGAAAGGCGCGGGCGGCGGAACCGTCCCGCGGCGGGACGGCCTAATCCTCCGCGTTCTCCACGAGGCCGGTGGGCCGCAGGTCGGTCCAGTTGCGCTCGACGTAGTCCAGGCAGGTTTGCCGGTCCGACTCGCCCAGCACGACCTGCCAGCCCGATGGCACCTCGGCGAACGAGGGCCACAGCGAGTGCTGCCCCTCGTCGTTGACCAGCACCAGGTACCTGCTTTCGAGGTCTTCGAAAGGATTGGTCACCGATTCCTCCACCAGACTGGCGAATTCCGCCATTTCGACGCTACACAGCGCAGTGCGCACACTCAACCCCGGCGACGACCGCGCATTGCGGTCGAAGTCGAACGAACATCCGCATTCACCGGGAGTGCGCCCGCGGCCGGTCACGGTGGGAGAGTCGCCGTCACCCACCTCGGGCGACCTCGCCCACCATCGGGTTCACTCGATTCGACGCCGTTCTGCCCGCCGCTCCCCGCTCCTACGGTTGCCTGACCGCACCTAGGAGTTGAGGCCCATGTCCGGTGCCCGTCGCAGCCGAGTCGTCGTCACCGTCACCGCGATCGTCGCCCTGGCCGTCACCACCGAGGCGAGGGCCGCGCCACCGGCCGCCGCCGAGACCGCCAAGCCCGTCGCCGTCGTCTCGCTCGGCGACAGCTACATCTCCGGCGAAGCCGGGCGCTGGCGCGGCAACGCGCTCACCAACGCGGGCGACAAGTGGGGCACCGACCTGGCGGTGGAGTGCGAGGCCGGCGAGTGCACCGCCGATCCCCGGCGGATCTACGGCGCCACGCACAGCTCGACCGACATGTGCCACCGCTCGACGTCGGCCGAGATCATCACCGCCGCCATCCCCGACGCCAAGCCGCTGAACCTGGCCTGCTCCGGCGCGACCACCGGGGACGTGCGCCGCGGCGATCCGGCGCGCAACCAGCCCAACCAGCTGGAACTGCTGCGCGCCGCGGTGCGCGACCACCGCGTGGAGCTGGTGGTGCTGTCCATCGGGGGCAACGACCTGGGCTTCGGCGACATCATCGCCGACTGCGTGAAGGGCTACCTGTCACCCTCGCCGTACGAGTGCGGCCCGAAGTGGGCGCCGACCATCGCCGGGCAGCTCGACCGGGTCCGGGCGGACGTCGGCGCGACGGTGAAGGCCGTCAAGGACGTGCTGGACACCGCCCAGGGCGCGGGCAGCTACCAGTTCGTGCTCCAGTCCTACCCGGCGCCCATGCCCGCCGCCCGCGACTTCCGCATCCGCGAGAGCGGACCGCGGTGGGCGGAGGGCGGCTGCCCGGTGTGGGACGCCGACGCCGACTGGGCGCGCCGACAGCTCGTGCCGACGATCTCCGCCCAGCTCAGGGAAGTCGCCGGGAACCGCGACGTCCGGTTCCTGGACCTGCAGGACGCGTTCGACGGCCGCGAGGTCTGCGCCAGGGGCTCCAGGCAGGCGCACGCGGGCAACAGCAACGCCAGTCCGCTGCCGGGCACCGAGGCGGAGTGGGTGCGCTGGGTCGTCACCGGGTACTCGGCGCAGGGCGACCGCCAGGAGAGCATGCACCCCAACCACTACGGCCAGCGCGCGCTGGGCACGTGCCTGCGGCTGATGCACCAGAAGAAGTCCGGCGACTTCGCCTGCCACAACACCCCCGACACCGGTCCGGCCCGGATGACGCTGTCCGCCATCACCGGGTGATCCCGGTGGTGGACCCGTGGTCGAGCGGGAGCCGGGTCAGTCGCCGCCGACCTCCACCCGGACCAGGCACGGCGCCAGGTCGCGCACGTCGTCGTCCACCACCAGCGGCACCGCCACGAGTGTCCGGCCGGCCCGGCGCAGGGCGGCGACCAGGGCGTGGCAGCGCGGGTCGTCGGCGGGCTCGGACCGGCCCGGTTCCGCGACCCACCGCGTGACGTCCACCGGCAGGCCGCACTGCCAGTGCAGGACCGCCCGCTCCACCGCGTCGCGCAGGGCCTCGGCGGCGGTGGTGGCGCAGGCGGTGATCGTCGCGCCGGCCACCCGCAGCGAGAAGGCGGGCACGCCCAGCACACCGCCCAGGTCCACCACGCCCACGTCCACGCCCTCGGCCCACAGCAACCGCAGCAGCTCCCCCGCCCGCTCGTCGCCCACCTCCCGCACCGCCGTGGCGAGGTCGCACGGCCGCCCGGTCTCCACGCGCCCGGCGACCAGCGCCTCGCAGTGCGCCCGCAACCCGGCCGCGACCGCGTCGCCCCACGACCGACCGGCGGCCACCCCGACCGGCGCGTGGTACGGCGACCGCGCGTCGACCGCCGTCACGGCGCACGTGTGGCCGGTGAGCAGGTCGACGCGCTCACCGCCGGGGTCGACCAGGCTGGCGTACGTCGCCAGCCCGGCCAGCGCGGCCCGCCACCGGGCCTCGTCCCGGTCACCACCCCAGCCCGTCACCACCGGCGCGGGGGTCCCGGCGGGCAGCGCCGACTCCGGGTCGGACACCGACGCGCGGCACACGGCCAGCGGCGCCTGCGGCAGGCCGTCACCGGTCAGCCGCCGCAGCACGCCGACCCGTTCGTCGACGTACCGCCCGATCCGCTCGGCGAACGCGGCCACGTCCACCTCGGCGCGCGGCCGGATGTCGCCGCTCACCAGGTACGGACGGGGCCGGTGCCCGTGAGCGCGCAGGTCGCGCAGGTCGATCCGCGTCACCACCGGCTCCCCGGCGTCGCCGCTCACGCCCGTCAGGTGGGTGAAGCACGACAGCGCCAGCCGCGAGGCGATCACGCCGCACGCCGAACCGGTCAGCAGCCCCTCGCCGCCCCGGCGCGCGTCCAACCGCCGCCAGCACGAGTCGGCCGCGACCCGGTCCGCCGGGCCGACCTCCGTCACCCACACCTCGTCGCGGCCCACCAGCACCTGACCGGTCGCCACCCCGGACCGCGCGCAGGCGCGAGCCGCCGCGATCAGGTCCTCGCGGCGGTCCGACACGCACAGCAGCAGGTCGGTCCCGGCCAGCGCCAACTCCGCGTCGAAGGCGACCTCCTGCGCGCTGTCACGCGTCGCGGCGCGTGCCACGGCCCGCAAGCCCGCCAGGTCGTCACCGCCGGCCCGCACCACCACCCGCCGCCAGCCCGAGCGCAACCCGGCCTCCAGCAGCGCGGCCGGCACCGGCCCGGACCCCAGCAGGGTGACGCGAGCCGCGCGCAGCCGCTGGAACCGCTGCTCGGCCGAGTCCGCCGCGCACCGGATGAACGCGATCTCCGGCTCGTAGACCCGCCGCTCCTCCTCGCTGAGCGCGCCCGGCCGGTCGGCCGCCGCGTCCGCGAGCACCCGATGATCGGGCGACGACCGGACGTCGGCACGAAGTCGTGGGCGCATGGCGGACCTCCGCGAACCTCCCCGGCACGCGAGGCCGGCTCGGTTGTCGAAGGTATTGGAGGTCGCCCGGCGGGGACCGGCGTCGAAGCGTGACAACCGACCACGGTGGGGTGATGACGAGGAGTCACCACCGCTGTCGGCCGGGCATGGGCGCCACCCCTCCACCCGACCTCCGGACCGATGGAGAGACCCCTGCGATTGCGCAGTGCGATTCTCAGCGTCCTCGCCCTGGGCGGGTCGGGGCCGCACTCCGCCGGCTACGGGACGACGCTCCGACTGACCAACCACACGCTCTACCGGCCCGACACCCTGCCCGCGGGCGTCAAGCCGCCGATCGTGGCCCGGGGCAACGGCGCGGGTTCGTCCGGTTCGGCCGATAGCTGCTCGCGTGCGGCCCGGGACAGGGGGTCAGGGGCTGTCGTCGCGGTCGGACAGCGCGGCGGCCAGTTCGGCGATCAGCGGTGGCCCGACCTGGCAGCAGCCGCCGACCAGGCGCGCGCCGCCCTCCACCCACCCGGCCACCCGCCGCGGTTCGAGGGTCGGGGCGCCGGTCCAGCCCCGGGCGTCGGCGTCCCAGCCCTCGCCGCTGTTCGGGTACACCACGACGGGCTTGCCGGTCACCCGCCGGGCGACCGCGACCGCTTCGTCGACGTCGGCCGGGTCGCAGCAGTTCACGCCGACCGCGATCACCTCGGTCACGCCCCGCACCACCTCGAACGCCTCGGCCAACGGCTGACCGGCGCACGTGCGACCGCCGCGCGCGCTGTACGACAGCCACACCGGCACGCCCGACCCGGCGACCACCTCCAGCACCGCCTCCGCCTCCGCGACGTCGGGGATCGTCTCGACCGCCAGCACGTCGGCCCCGGCGTCGGCCAGCACCTCGATCCGCGGCCGGTGGAACGCCGCCAGCGCGGCCGGGGACAGCCCGTACCGGCCGCGGTACTCCGAGCCGTCGGCGAGCATCGCCCCGTACGGGCCGACCGACGCCGCCACCCACCGGGGTCCCTCCACTTCGGACGCGGCGCGGCGGGCCAGGGCCACGCTGCCACGCAGCAGGCCGGTCGTCTCCGCCGCGGTCAGCCCGAGCCGGGCGAAGCCCTCGAACGTGGCCTGGTAGGAGGCCGTGATCGCGACCTCCGCCCCGGACCGGTAGTAGGCCAGGTGGGCCGCCCGGATCGCGTCCGGGTCGGCCGGCAGCAGGCGGGCGGACCAGAGGGAGTCCGAGAGGTCGTGCCCGGTGGCTTCGAGCGCGGTCGACAGGCCGCCGTCGAGCACCACCGGCCGACGGGCCACGACGTCTCGCAGGGCCACCACTCCCCCACCGTAGGACAACCGTCGGAGCGGCGTCAGGCGTCGTCGGCGACCTCGATCCGGGAGACCGGGGCGACGACGAGGTCGTGCACGCGCCAGTCGAACCCGCGCGCCCACCGCTGCAGCTCCTCCAGCCGTTGCACGAGCCGGTCGGCGCCGTCGACCGGCACGACCAGCAGTTCGCCGACGAACACGTGCCCTTCCTCGCGCAGGCGCAGCCAAGCGTCGGCGACCCAGTCGTGGTCGAGCACGGCGGCCAGCAGCTGGTCCGGCAACGGGTGCGGGCGGCTGCCGTCGACCACGCGCGGCTTGTCGTCCATCAGGTCGGACACGGCCGCGCGGGTGGTGCGCACCCCGTCGCGGACGATGTCGCCGCCGATGATCAGCGCCGCCACCGCGTCGGCCCACCACAGGCCGAACCCGATGCCCAGCACGCCCAGCACCGCCGCGCCGGCGGTCAGCCAGTCGGCGCGGTTCATCTCGGCGTCCGCGTAGAGGACCTTGTCGTGCAGCTGCCGGGCGATCCGCATCTTCGCCCGGCCGAGCAGGATGGCGGGGACCATCGTCGCCAGCAGCACCGCGATCATCAGCCAGCCGAGCCAGAACCGGACGCCGAACACCTCGACCAGCCCGATCGGCGCGCGTTCACCGGCCGCCAACCGCACCGCCGAGTCGTAGACGACGTAGCCGCCCAGGCCGAGCAGCGCCACCGAGCCGGCCAGGAACGCCACGCTGACCGACCGGTGGTAGCCGTAGGGGAAGCGCGGGTTCGGGGCCCGGTTGCGGAACCGGGCGGCGATCAGGAACGCCGCGGGCGGCACCAGCCCGAGCATGTCCTCGATCCAGGCCGCCTTCATCGCCTGCGACTGGCCCAGCGTCACCGCCAGCAGGGCGACCGCGGCGAGGAAGAACGCGATCGTCCACCACGCCAGCCGCACGGCCCGCCGGTGCAGCGCGGCCTTGTCCTCGGGCAGCTCGAACCGGTCGTAGACCTTCACGCGCCCACCTCCGCGGCCTCGGCCAGCAGGCGGTCGACCTCGCCGCCGGGCAGCTCCGCCAGGAACCGCTCCACCTCCACCTGCCAGCCGTTCTCCCCCAGTGGCACCGCCCACACGTGGCTGCGCTCCAGCAGGACGTGCCCACTGGCCCGCAACCCCAGCCCGGCCACCCGCCAGTGCTCCACCACCACCGGCAGGCCGCCCGCGTCGACCGCGTCGGCCACCGGCGACACCACCGCGTCCTCCTCGGCCAGCGCGGCGGCCTCGTCGGTGCCGGCGCGCACCGCCACCCGGACCCCGGCCAGGTCGTCCGGGACGTCACCGGCCGCGGCGACGAGCACCCTGGTCGTCGCGTACGGGCGGGTCAGCGAGGCGTGCTCGATCCACGGCGAGTTCGACTCCAGCCCGCCGACGACCAGGTCCAGCTCCCGCTGCTCGATCGCGGCCATCAGCGCGGCCTCCGAGCCGCGCCGCCACTGCACCCGCGCGCCCAACCGCTCGGCCAGCCGCCGCACCAGCTCCGGCTCCGCGCCGGAGACCGCGTCGTCCGCCTCACCGCCCAGCACCGTCCACGGCCGGTTCTCGGTCACGCCCACCCGCAGCACACCGCCGCGCACGCCGTCGAGCGTGCCGTCGACGTCGTGCGGCAGCCCGCACCCGGCCACCAGCACCGCGACCAGCAGCAGCACCCGCCACATGCGCCCTCCCTCGGACCTCGGTGCCCGAGTACCCAGAAGTCGCGCGATTCGATCACCGGGGTGCGCGGCCCCGCTCCAGCGGGCCGGGGCCGGCCCGAGACCCGATCATTGAGGACGGTGCCCGCGCCGGGACCACAGTGGACAAATCGGACACGGCGTTGGGTAATGTGTTGGTAAAGCCCCTTGGGAAGCGAGGAGTCACGCATGCTCCAAATCAGCGCGCTCACCTGGATCGTCACGGTGGGGCTGGTGTTGGCGCTCCTCGTGGTCGACCTGGTGCTGGCCGCCCTCCGGCCGCACCGGGTCGGCTTCCGGGAGGCCACCGCCTGGTCGGTCGGCTACATCCTGGTCGCGGTGGCCTTCGGGGTGTGGCTGACCATGGCGCACGGCGGCGAGTTCGGGACCGAGTACTTCGCGGGCTACATCGTCGAGAAGAGCCTGTCGGTCGACAACCTGTTCGTCTTCGTGATCATCATGACGACGTTCGCCGTGCCCGAGGAGCACCAGCACAAGGTGCTCACGTTCGGCATCATCATGGCGCTCGCCATGCGCGCGATCTTCATCGCGCTCGGCGCGGCGCTGCTGTCCCTGTTCTCGTTCATGTTCCTGCTGTTCGGCCTGCTGCTGATCTACACCGGCATCCAGCTGTTCCGGCACCGGGACGAGGACCCCGACGTCGAGAACAACGTGGTGGTGCGGTCCGCGCGCCGGGTGCTGCCGCTGTCCACCGAGTTCGACGGCGGCAAGCTGTTCACCTCGGTCAAGGGGCGGAGGGTCGGCACGCCGCTCCTGATCGTGCTGGTCGCGATCGGCGGCGTGGACCTGCTGTTCGCGCTCGACTCGATCCCGGCCGTGTTCGGCATCACCGAGGAGCCCTACCTGGTGTTCGCCGCGAACGCGTTCGCGCTGCTCGGCCTGCGCGCGTTGTACTTCCTGGTCAAGGGCCTGCTCGAACGGCTGGTGTACCTGTCGGCCGGGCTGGCGGTGATCCTGGCGTTCATCGGCGTCAAGCTGATCCTGCACTGGGCGCACGTCGACATCGACCCGCGGGTGCCGGAGATCGCCACCCCGGTCAGCCTGGCGGTGATCATCGGCATCCTCGCCGTGGTGACCGTGGCCAGCCTGCTGAAGACCCGCCGCGACCCCGCGGCCAAGGCCCACCCGGGCTCCCTGCGCGGCCGGTCCCGGCAGGGGGGCGAGAAGGGTCCGACCGAGGGGTGAGGCGGCGCGCGGTGGGGCGGTGGTCAGGCGGCGCGGGCGGCGGAGATGAAGGCGCGCATCAGGCCGTGGTCCTTGACGCCGCGGCTCGACTCGATGCCGCTGGACACGTCCACGCCCCACGGCCGCGCCCGCGCCACCGCCTCCGCGACGTTGTCCACCCCGAGGCCGCCCGCCAGCAGCCAGCGGCCCTCCGGGCGGGCGCCGTCCAGCGCGGTCAGGTCCCACCGGCGCCCCGAACCCGCCACCGGCGAGTCGAGCAGCAGCATCCGCTCCCCGTACGCGCCCACCCGCACATCGGTCCCCGCCGTCAGGGCGACCGCGCGGACCAGCGGCACGCCGGCCGCGGCCACCTCCTCGAACGCCGCCCTCGGGTAGTCGCCGTGCAGCTGCACGGCGCCGAGGCCGGACTCCTCGGCGAGCCGGCGCACCTCACCCGCCGGCACCCCGCTGAACACGCCGATGGACAGCACGTGCGGCGGGACCTCGCGCGCCAGCAGGCGGGCCGTGCCCACGTCGACCTGCCGCGCGCTCGCGCTCAGCACGAACCCGACCGCGTCGGCCCCGGCGTCCACGGCGGTGGCGACGTCGGCCGCGGTGCGCAGCCCGCACAACTTCACGTACATGTCCCCGACATTAGCGGTGACCTTCACGCCGCCGACCCCGTGGTCGACAGTGGTGCGTCGCGGTCGACGCGCGGGGGAAGGGTGGCCGGGGGCGTGCAGCTGGTCGGACGGGAGGCCGAGGCCGCGGTGGCGGTCGGGGTGCTCGACCGGGCCCGGACCGGGACCGCGTTCCTGGTCGTGTCCGGCGAGGCGGGCATCGGCAAGACCTCGCTGTGGGAGCACGTGCTCGAGGAGGCGCGGCAGCGCGGGCACGTCGTGCTGTCGTGCCGACCGGCCGAACCGGAGGCGCGGCTGTCCTACGGCGGCCTGATCGACCTGCTCGACCGCGTCGACGGCGCGCTGATCGCCCGATTACCCGGCCCGCAGCGGGCGGCGCTGGACGTCGCGCTGCTGCGCCGCGACGCCGAGGACGGCGCCGGAGACCCGCGAGCGGTGCACGTCGCGGTGCTGAACGTCGTGCGCGCGTTGGCCGCGCGGTCACCGCTGGTGCTGGCGGTGGACGACGTGCAGTGGCTGGACGAGCCCAGCGCCGCCGTCCTGGAGTACGCGCTGCGCCGCCTGGCCGGCGAGCACGTCGCGGTCGTGCTCTCGGTCCGGTCCGCCGACGGGGACGCGCCGCTCGGCCTGGCCGGTCGCGAGGACCTGACCCGGCTGCGGCTGGCCGGGCTGAGCATCGGCGCGCTGCACCGGCTGGTCCGCTCCCGCCTGGGCACGCCGCTGTCCCGGCCGACGCTGATCCGCCTGCGGCAGGCGTGCGGCGGCAACCCGCTCTACGCCCTGGAGATCGCCCGCGCGCTGCCGGACCTCGGCGGGGTGGTCGCGCTCGGCCACCCGCTGCCCACGCCGCGGGCGGTCGGCGAGCTGCTGGCCGACCGGCTCGCCGCGCTGCCGGAGGGCAGCCGGGACGCGCTGCTGTGCGCGGCGGCGCTGTCGCAGCCGACCGTCGACCTGGTGCGCCGGGCGCTGGGCGACCCGGACCGGGCCGAGCGCGCGCTGGTCGACGCCGAGGACCACGGCGTGATCGAGATCGAGTCGGGCGCCATCCGGTTCACCCACCCGCTGATCGGCTCGACGCTGTTCTCCTCGGTGTCGGGCAGCAGGCGCCGGATGGTCCACCGCAGGCTGGCCGAGGTCGTCGGCGACCCGGAGACCCGCGCGCTGCACCTCGCGCTGGGCACCGACGGGCCCGACGCCCGGGTCGCCGCCGCCCTGGCCGAGGCCGCGCGCGACGCCCAGGCGCGCGGTGCGCCCAACACCGCGGCCCGGCTGTGGGAGCTGGCCGGGGCGCACGCGGTCGAGCCGCGGCACCGGGCCGTCTCGCTGGCCTCGGCCGCCGTGGCCCGCTGCTTCGCCGGTGACGCGCCGGGCGCGGGCGAGCTGATCAAGGCGTTCAGGCCGGACGACGTCCCGGCGGGACCGGAGCGGGCGGTGGTGCTGCTCGACCTCGCGCTGGCGGTGTTCCTGGTGGACGGTCCGGTCGCGGCGACCACGCTCACCGACCAGGCGCTGGCGCACGTGGGCGACGACCCGGTGCTGCGCGCCACCGCCTACCTGCGCCGGTCGCTGTTCTGCCAGCACGACACCCGGCTGCGGTGCCGCAACACCGAGCAGGCGCTGGAGGCCATCGCCGGGCACGAGGACGACGCGCCGACCGACCTGGTCGCCTGCATCCTGATCTCCAGCGCCTACTACCGGCTGCTGGCCGGGGTCGGCCTGTTCACCGCCGACGTCGAGCGCGGCGCGGCCCTGGTGTCGCCGACCAGCCAGGTCCGGGAGGCCCGGATGGCCCGCAGCACCCTGCGCGTGCTGACGAAGTACCTGGACCCGGTGCGCGCCCGGGAGCGGATCGAGGCGGCCCACCGGGAGGAGGCCGGGCGCGAGGACGAGGCGGTGGTCGTGCACGAGCTGGTGCACCTGGCCGAGCTGGACGTCTGGTTGGGCGACTGGGCGCGGGCCGGGCAGCGGGCGGCCGAGGCGGTGGAGGGCGCCGAGCAGACCGGGCAGCGGCCGTGGTTCGCCTACGCCCTCTACACGCGCGCGCTGGTCGACGCGCACCGCGGCCGGTGGGAGCAGGCGCACGACGCGGCGACCCGCGGCCTGCGGGTCGCCACCGAGCTGGACGACCCGTGGGTCGCGGTGCACCAGCGGGCCGTGCTCGGGTTCGTCGAGCTGTCCCGCCGGTCGCCCGCGGCGGCCCGGGAGCACCTGACGGCCGCCGCGGCGTTGTGCGACGAGGTGGGCATGGCCGACTTCCCGATCAGCTCCCTGTACGGCGACCTGGTCGAGGCGGCGGTGGAGCTGGGCCGGCAGGCCGAGGCGGCGAGGTTGCTGGCGGAGCTGGAACACCGGCGCGACCGCGCGCCACGGCCGTGGATCACCGTCGTCACGGCCAGGTCGGGCGCTCTCGTGCGGATGGCGGGCGGTGACCCGGACGGCGCGGAGGCGGCGTTGGCGGCGGCCGACGAGGCGCTGCGCCTGCTGCCGATGCCGTTCGAGCGGGCCCGCACCGACCTGGTGCGCGGCCGGGTCCTGCGGCGACGGCGGGTGAAGCTCGCCGCCCGGGAGCCGCTGCTGGCGGCACGGCGGGCGTTCGACCGGCTGGGCGCGCCGTCCTGGGCGGACGAGGCCGACGCGGAGCTGGCCAGGCTCGGCCTGCGGCGCGGTGACGAACGCGGCGCCGAGCACGAGCTGACCGCCTCGGAACTGCGGATCGCACGCCTGGTGGCCGCCGGGATGAGCAACCGGGAGGTCGCGGGGGCGGCGTACGTGACCGCCAAGACGGTCGAGGCGCACCTGACCCGCATCTACCGCAAGACCGGCGTGCGCACCCGCCGGGAACTGGCGCGGCTGGACTTCCTGCGGGAGCCGGAGCGGTAGCGGGTCGGCGGGTCGATTGTGGGGTTCTCCCCTGATTCGTCGGCCCACCCCCGCTGCCACAGTGGTCACCATGATCGACGCCGGGGCGGGGGCGACCAGGCTCTTCCTGGTCGAGTGCTACCTGCACGCGGCGAACCCGCGTGAGGTCGCCGTCGCGGTGGAGGCGGTCCGCGCGGCCGGGGAGCGGTCCGCGTCGGCGTTGGCCCTGCGGTGCTGCCTCGCGATCCCGGGCGACGACAGCTACTTCTGCGTCTTCGCCGCCGACGGGGCCGAGGTCCTGGCGACGGCGTTCGACCTGGCCGGGGTGGCGTTCGAGCGGATCGTCGAGGCCGCCGCGGTGCCGTGGGACCGGCCCACCGCGCTGCCGGCGTTCGAGTCGGTCCGTCCGGGGTGAAGCGCCCGGCGGCAGCGCGTCCCGCGAGCGCGACCGCCGGTGGTGACGGCGAAGGCGGGGCCGCCGCCTGGTGTTCGCCGGGCGGGGCCGGTGTCACACGACTGGGGGCTGACACCGGCCCCGTGCCCTAAGGGCCGGGAGCAGGCCCTCGCTCCGCACGGTCCAGCGGTCGGCCGGGAAGCCGGGGCACGACGGGTGGTTCGGCGGGCTAGCGACTCTCCCCGGCGACCTGAGCCGGTTCCTCGGCCGGGTCGCCCGGCGAGGCGGCCTGACGCCGTGCCGACCGGTCGAGGACGGCGATCGTGACGAGCAGGATCGTGGCGATGCCGAGCCACGCCGCCCACAGCCCGGTGCGCGAGCCCTCCGGGAGCATGGTGCCGCTGCCCTCGTACTGCGCGAACACCTGCAACAACGCCCGCAGCGACAGGACGAGGCCGAACAGCAGCGGCCCCAGGACGACCGGCAGCGCACGACGCCGCGCCAGGTCCGGCGCGACGGTGGCGGCGGTGGCGGTGACGGCCGCGAGGCACAGCGCCACCAGCACCTCGGCGGGCAGGAACAGCGGCTCGCCGGACGCCATCTCGACGTACGACCCGGTCACCGGGCCCGCCGTCGCCATGGTGAGCCCGATGACGGCGCAGGCCGACGCGGCGAGCGCCACGGCGAACCGGGTGCGGCCGACCAGCACGCCCACGACCAGTCCCGCCACGGCCGACGGCCACACGTCGGTCATCTGCCCGGCCGTGAAGTAGATCGCCAACGTCAACGGCGCGGCCACGGCGAACAGCACGAGCCCGGCGGTCGACGCGCGCAGCCCCGAACCCAGCGTCGCGGCCAGCCCGACGGCGCACAGCAGCACGAGGACCCCCGCACCGGTGGTCGCGAACACGGGGGCCGGCAGCACCGGCAGCAGCAGGTGGTCGGCGACCGCGAGCAACGCCGGCAGCAGGGCGGCCCAGGTGCCGATGACCGCGGCACGGCGGCCGACCGGGGCCTGCTCCGCCTCGGGCACCCGGCCGGTGCGCGCGCCGTGCACGGCCAGCGCTCCCCCGGCCAAGCCCAGTACGGCGAAGCCGAGGTCCAGCCCGATCGAGCGTTCAGGGGTGTCGAGCCACGGCAAGCCGAGCAGCGTCGACCCCAGCAGCACGGCGCCCACGAGCCCGCCCGCCAGCGCCGCACCGCGTCCCGCCCGCAGGAGGGACGCCGCGCTGAGCACCCCGATGACGATGAGCGCGGTACCGGCGCCGCCGACCGCCCACAGCACGCTCCGCGCGCCGGGGCGACCGCTGAAGAAGTGCAGGTGCGACCAGGCCACCTCGGGCAGCTTCGCCGCGGCGCCCGCCACCAGCAGCCACGGCCAGCGCCCGCTGGTCCACAGCCCGATGGCCACCGCCGCCGCGGGCACGGCCAGCAGCACGACGTTGTAGAGGTTCGCGCCGACGCCGGTGCCGGCGGTGGACAGCAGCGGCGGCGTGGCGCGACTGGCGTTGAGCAGGGCGAGGGCGGCGAGCGCGGGCGCGCCCCAGGTCCAGCCGTACCGGCGGATGACGTCCATGCGCCGCAACGTAACCCGGAAAACCCCGGCCCCGGGGCGGAACCCGGGAAAGCGGACGGGGCCCCGCGGACGAGGCCCCGTCACGCTCGACGCCGTCAGCTCGTCGGGAAGTTGTCCTGGGTGCTGATCCGGCTCTTCAGCAGCGCGCCCGAGTCGGTGAGCACACCGCTGCTGGAGTAGTCACCGCCGTTGCAGGTGCCCGGCCGCAGCGCGGCGCTGCTCTCGTTCGCGTCCGAGTACGTCCAGTTCGCGTACCCGATCTTGAGCTGGTCGAGCAGGTCCAGCCAGGCCGTGGTGCTCGCCCGGTCGAACGTGCCGCCGCCGGTGGCCAGCACGGAGCCGAACTCCGTCACGAACAGCGGGAGCCGCTGGGCGGCCCGGCTGACGGTGGCCCGGTAGTTGTCCTTGTGCGACGCGGCGTAGAAGTGGAACGCGTACATGATGTTGGTCGCGTTGACCGGGTTGTTGATGACCTCGGTCTCGTTCGAGCCCTCCGAGACGCCCAGCGACGACCACGCGCGGGTGCCGACGATGATCACGGCGTCGGAGTCGGCGGCGCGGATCACCGGGATGACCTGCTCGGCGTAGTTCTTGATCGACTGCCAGCTGACGCCGTTGGGCTCGTTGGCGATCTCGTAGATCACGTTCTTCTTGTTCGCGTTGCGCGAGGCGACCTGCGAGAAGAACGTCTTCGCCCGCTCCAGGTTGAAGTTCGGGTCACCCGGCGTCAGGATGTGGAAGTCGATCATCGCGTACATGCCGCGCGCCTCGGCCATGTCCACCAGGCTGTTCACCCGGTTGGTGAACCCGCTCGGGTTCGTCTCGTAGCCCTGCTCCTGCACGTACATCGCGATCCGGAACAGGTCGGACTTCCAGTCCTTCGCCAGCGCGTCCAGCGACGAGTTGTTGTAGCACTTGTCGAACCACTGGATGCCGTGCGTGCTCATGCCGCGCAGCTGGATCGGCCGGTTGAACTGGTTGCACAGGTTGACGCCGCAGACCCGCAGCTGGCCGTTGATAGCGACCGGCGTGGTGCCGACCGGCGGGTTCGTGGTCGTGGTGGTGGTCGACGTCGTGGTGCTGGTCGACGTGGTCGAGCCGGTGCAGGCGACGCCGTTGAGCGTGAACGACGTGGGCGTCGGGTTGCCGCCCGAGTACGAGCCGACGAACCCGAGGTCCGTGGACCCGCCCGTGCCGAGCGTCCGGTTCCAGTCGACGTTGGTGGCGGTGGCCGTGGAGCCGGACTGGGTCCACGTGGCGTTCCAGCCCTGGACGACCCGCTGCGACGTGTTGGGGAACGACACGCCGAGTGACCACCCACTGATGGTGTCACCCAGGTTGGTGACCTTGACGCTGGCCTGGAACCCGCCCGACCACTGGCTGGTGACGGCGTAGTCCACCTTGCAGCCCTGGGCGGCGGCCACGGCCTGCGGCAACACCATCGCCGCTGATCCGAGGACGACCGCACCAGCCGCAAGAACGGCGGTGGAGCGCTTCACTGAGCCCCTCCTCATCTCGACAGACGTCTGGGAGCGCTCCCAGACTCGTCGGGAACGTACACCCGGAAGTGAGCCCCCGTACAGGGGTCGTCTCGCGGAGTGGCACAACGCCGTGACTCTCCGTGTCGAAATGTCTCGGCTCGCGAACGGCCGAACGTCAGCGAACGGCCGAACGGCGGCGCGCGGCCCGTGCCAGGACCTCCAGCAGCGGGGTCGTGCGGTCCCAGCCCAGGCACCTGTCGGTGATGCTCAGGTCCGGGCGCAGCGGGGTCGCGGTCGGGCTCTGGCCGCCGTCGGCCAGGTAGGACTCGACCATCACGCCGACCAGGGCGCGGTTGCCCGCCGCGACCTGCTCGGCCAGGTCGGTCACCACGACCGGCTGGCGGTTGTGGTCCTTGCCGCTGTTGCCGTGCGAGGCGTCCACCACCACGCGTCGGGGCAGGCCGGCGGCGGTCAGGGCGTCCAGCGCCCCGGCCACGCTGCCGGCGTCGTAGTTGGGCCGGGAACCGCCGCGCAGCACCAGGTGCGCGTCCGGGTTGCCCGCGCTGCGCAGCGTGGTCAGCCGGCCGTCGTGCCCGACGCCGGGGAACGTGTGCGGCAGCCCGGCGGCCCGGATGGCGTCGACGGCGGTGTCGACCCGGCCCGTGACGCAGTTCTTCATGCCCACGGGCACCGGCAGCCACGACGCCAGGTGGCGGTGCGGCGGCGCGGCGACCGTGCGCGCGCCGATCGCGGCCCAGCTCACGGTGTCCGCGACGTGGTGCGCCAGCAGCGGGTCGACGAACTCGTAGGCCAGGGGCAGGCCGGTCGCCGCCGCCTGGACCAGGAACGACCGGCCCAGCCTCAGCCCGGCGGCGATGTCGCCCTTGCCGTCCAGGGTCGGGTCGGGCAGCAGGCCGGTCCACCCGGCGACCGTGCGCGGCTTCTCCAGGTACGCGCGCAGCACCACGACCAGGTCGTCGGACAGGCGTTCGGCGGCGGTGGCGAGCAGCCCCGCGTAGTCCAGGGCCGCCGCCGGGTCGTGGACCGAGCAGGGCCCGACCACGACCAGCAGCCTAGGGTCCCGGCCGGCCAGCACGGCGGCCACGGTCTCGCGGTGCCGGGCCACCGCGCCGGCCGCGGCGGCGGGCAGCGGGTCGGCCGCGACGACCTCGGCGGGTGCGGGCAAGGTGTCCTGGTCAGGCATCTGCCGACCCCTTCTCGTGAGCGGCGGGTCGCCGGTGGCGGGGCAGCCTGGTCGCGCCGAGGACGGCGACGAGCGCCAGGCCGAGGACCCACCAGAACGTGTCGGCGAACGCCGCGGTGACGTCGGACCCGTTGGCGGCCAACCGGTCCTGCAGGACGACCGCGAGGATCGCCGTGCCGATCGAGCCGCCGACGGTGTTGAGCAGGTTCAGCGCGCTGGACGCGCGCGGGAGGTGCGAGGGTTCGATCCGGCTGTAGACGATGTTCATCACCGGCGCGCCGATCATCGCCGCGCCCAGGCCGCGCACCAGCAGCGAGGCGACGATCACCGCGTCGGGCAGCGCGTGCCCGAGCTGGGTGAACGGCGCCGTGCCGACCGCGACCAGGGCGATGCCGGTCAGCACCAGGGTGCGCGGTGCGACGGCGTTGATCGCGCGGCTGACGAACACCGAGGCCACCGCCGCGCCGACGCCCTGGGGCGCGAGCAGCAGCCCGGCCTCCCACGCCGTCAGGCCGCGACCGGTCTGGAAGTACAGGGGCAGCAGGAACATCGCGCCGAAGACCGACGCGCCGAGCACCGCCAGGGCCAGCGCCGCGACGCCGAACGGGGGTCGGGTGAACAGCCGCGGGTCGACCAGCGGCGTCCGGGTGGTCCGCAGGCCGTGCACGACGAAGGCGACCAGCATCCCGAGGCCGACCACCACGGCGCCCGCGGCCACCGCGGGCGCGTTGCCGTTGACCTCGGTGAGGCCGAACACCAGCACGGCCAAGCCGGGCGACAGCAGCAGCGCGCCGCGCAGGTCGAACGGCACGTCCCGCGAACCGGGGGCCGCCGCGGCCACGTGCCGGCGGGCCAGCAGGATCGCCACCAGCCCGATCGGCACGTTGACGTAGAACAGCCACGGCCAGTCCGCCACGCCGAGGATCGAGCCGCCGGCCAGCGGGCCGAGCACCGGCGACAGCAGCGGCACCACGCCGACCACGGCGATCACCCGGCCGATCCGGTCCCGACCGGCCGCCCGCGCGAGCAGCGCCTGACCGATCGGCGGCAGCAGCCCGCCGGCCAGGCCCTGCAGCACGCGGAACGCGATCAGGCTCGGCAGCGACCAGGCCAGCGCGCACAGCACCGAGCCGACCAGGAACACCGCCACCGCGACGAGCCACGTCCGCCGGCCGCCGAACCGGTCGGCCAGCCAGCCCGCCGCGGGCACCGCCGTGACGACCGCCAGCAGGTAGGCCGTGCTGACCCACTGGATGTCGGTGACCGGCGCGTCGAACCGCTCGGCCAGCGCGTCGATGCCGACGGAGACGATCGTGCTGTCCAGCGTCGCCATGAACGTGCCGAGCACGAGCACGAACGCGGTGCGCCACAACGCCGCGTCCACCGCGCGGCCGGTTCCGACCGCTCCCCCGCTCACGGCCGCACGCCCGTGAAGTCGGCGTCGAACCGCTCGGGCAGGTCGCGCAGCACGGCGAGCAGGTCGGCGGCGAACGCCTCGACCTCGGCGGCGCCGAACAGGTCCGCCTGGTAGTGCAGGACACCGGACCAGCCGCCCTCGTGCTCGGGCACGACGGTGAGCGTCAGCGGGTGGTGCGTCCGCTCCCGGAACCGGGTCCCGGTGACGGTCAGGCCGGGCGCCGGTTCGCGCAGCCGCGCCGGGTCGACCGGGTAGTTCTCGAACACGACGAGGCTGTCGAACAGCCGCCGCCCGCCGGCCGACGCCTCCAGCTCGGCCAGGCCGACGTGGTGGTGCTCCACCAGCGCCTGCTGCCGGGCCTGGAGGTCGGCCAGCACCTCGGCGACCGTGCCCGTGCCGCGGACCCGCACCGGGACCGCGTTGGCCAGCAACCCGATGACCTCCTCGACACCGTCGACGTCGGCGGAGCGGCCGGACACCATCGCGCCGAAGCAGACGTCCCGGCGATCGGACCGTCCGGCGAGGACCGCCGCCCACGCGCCCTGCAGGACGGTGTTCGGCGTCACCCCGTGCCGGGCGGCGGCTTGGCCGAGCGCGGCGACCAGGGGTGCTCCCACGTGCAGCAGCACGGGATCAGGCGCGCCGACGACCGCCGCGCGGGCGCCGACCCGACCCCCGGCCCGATCGCCGACGAGGTAGTCGCCCTCGGGCAGGTCTTCCAACTCCGCCCGCCAGGCGCGCAGGTCGGCGGCGTGGTCGCGGTCGGCCCGCCACCTCAGGTACCGGGCGAGCGGAACGGGCTCGGGCAGCGTCACGGCGCCGCCCGTCTCCGCCGTGTAGAGGGCGAACAGCTCGGTCAGGACGCGCGGCGCGGACCAGCCGTCGGACAGCACGTGGTGGCTGGTCAGCACGAGCACGGCCCGCTCGGGACCGGGTCGCACCACGGTCAGCCGCAGCGGCGGTCCGACCTCCAGGTCGAACGGCTCCGCCAGGTCGGCCTCCAGCGCACCCTCCACGTCGGACGTGTCCAGCACGCGGAACCCCGGCCGCGGGTCGACCGGGATCACCTGCACCGCGTGCGCCGACGGGAACACCGCACCGAGGTTCGGGTGCCGGCGCAGCAGCTCCGCCCCGGCGGCGCGCAACGCCTCCACGTCGAGCACGCCGGACAGCGAGAACGCCGCCTGCACCGTGTACGCGTCCGCGTGCCGGAGCATCGAGGACTGCAACGGCGTCAGCGGCAGCACGTCGGCCACCGCGCGGTCGCGCTCCAGCGCGTCGATCGCGGCCTGGTCGAGCGTGACCAGCGGCAGGTCCGAGGGCGTCAGACCGGCCCGGTCCAGCACGTCCGGATCGGTGGCGATCCGCGTCAGCTCCCGCCGGAAGCACTCGGCCAGGGCGCCGATCCCGTCCTCGGTGAACAACGCCGCGGGCCAGGTGAACCGGACGCCCAGCTCGTCGTCGCGGACCATGGCGTTGATCATCAGGGCGTGCGGCAGCGGCAGGTCGCCGCCGCCGCCGGAGCCGAGCGGGTCGGCGTCCGGCGGCAGCTGCCACGGCGCCTCCGCGGTCGGCGGCGCCGGGAAGCGGCCGAGGTAGTTCCAGGCGACCTCCGGTTCCCGCGCCCCGGACCGGCCGAGGATGCCGTGCCCGAGGCCGTCGCCGGCCGCGCGCAGGTGCTCCTTGACCGACTTCAGCTCGTCCGCCGCGCCGGGGCCGACGGGCGCGATCCGCGCCGGGTGCACGGCGGTGAACCAGCCGACGGTGTGGGACAGGTCGACCTCCGGCGGCCGGCCGTGGCTCTCCAGCGCGACCAGCAGGTCCGGCTCGCCGCCGCGCCACGCGGCCACCGCGCGGGCCAGTGCCGTGAGCAGCACGGTGTCCGGGGTGGTGCGGTAGGCGGCGGGCAGGGTGGTGAGCGCGGTCCGGGTGGTCTCCGGGTCGAGCCGCAGGTGGTGGTGGACGGCGGTGCCCGCGGTGTCCCGCGACGGGTCCAGCGGGGACGTCAGCGGCACGGCGGGCGCGGCGTCGACCGCCTCCCAGTGCGGCAGTTCCGCGAGCCGGTCCGACGCCGCGTCGCGCAGCGACCGCGCCCAGCCCACGAACGACTGCCCGTGCCGGGGCAGCGGCGTGACGCCTTCGCGGTACAGGTGCGCCACGTCGTCCAGCACGATCCGCCACGACACCGCGTCGACCACGACGTGGTGCGCGACGAGCGCGAGCCGGCCGGGGCGCTCCGGCCCGGCGTCCACCCACACCGCGCGCAGCAGCGGTCCGGTGCGCAGGTCCATCCGGGCGCGGGCGTCGGCGACGTGGGAGTCGACCACCGCGCGCAGGTCGTCGTCCGCCCGGACGCACGTGAGCACGTCGGCGGCGGTCACCGCGCCCGCCTCGGGGACGCGCAGCACCTCGTCGCCCACCAGGTGCGCGCGCAGCACGTCGTGCCGGGTCAGCACGGCGTCGAGCACGGCGTGCCACTTCGCCGCGTCACCACCGGCGGGCACGCAGATCTCCACCCACTGGCAGAACCCGTCGGCGGCCGGCCCGGAGCGGCGCAGCAGGTCGCGCATGATCGGCGTCAGCGGCGCGTCACCGGTCGCGGGCGCCGCCTCGACCCGGTCGGAACCGCCGCAGCGGGCGGCGATCCCGGCGATCGTGCGGCCCTCGAAGACGTCGCGCGCGGTCAGGCCCAGCCCTTCGCGCCTGGCCCGGGAGACCACCCGCAACGACACGATGCTGTCGCCGCCGACCTCCAGGAACGCGTCGTCCAGGTTGACGTCCTCGGCGCCCAGCACCTCGCGGACCACCCGCAGCAGCACGGCCTCGGCGCGCGTGGCCGGTTCCCGGGCGGGTGCGGTGGACCGGGACTCCGGCGCGGGCAGCGCGGCCCGGTCGAGCTTGCCGCCGGGTCCCAGCGGCAGGTGGTCGATCACCACCAGGGCGCTCGGCACCATGTGGTCGGGCAGCTCGGCGGCCAGGTGCTCGCGCACGGCGGCCGGGTCCGGGTCGGCGTCGTCGGTGGGGACGACGTAGCCGACGAGCCTGCGCTCACCGGGCCGGTCCTCCCGCACGACCACGGCGCACGCCCGCACGTCGGGGTGCCGAGTGAGCACGGTCTCGATCTCGGACAGCTCGATCCGGAACCCGCGCACCTTGACCTGGTGGTCGGAGCGGCCCAGGAACACGATCTGGCCGTCCGCCCGCCACCGCACCAGGTCGCCGGTGCGGTACATGCGCTCGCCCGGCCCGAACCCGAGGCTGTCGCCGAACGGGTCGGCGACGAACCGCTCGGCGGTCAGCCCGGGCCGGCCGACGTAGCCGCGGGCCAGCTTCGGGCCGGCCAGGTACAGCTCGCCGGTCACGCCGACGCCGACCGGCAGCAGGCCCGCGTCCAGCACGTAGGCGCGCACCTCGGGGTCCGGTCGGCCGATCGGCAGCGGTCCGGGGTCGGCCGGGTCGTAGTGCCAGGTGACCGAGTTGATCGTGACCTCGGTCGGGCCGTAGGCGTTGAACAGCGCCCGGCGGTCGCCCCAGCGGCGGGCCAGCTCGGGGTCCAGGCGTTCCGCGCCGACGACGAAGAACACGTCCGGCGGCACGGTCCGGTCGTCCGGCATCGCGGCCAGGAACGACGGCAGCAGGTTGACGCCGGTGACGCGGTGCTCGGCGATGTAGTCCAGCAGCTCGTCGCCGGGCACCCGCACCTCCTCCGGCGCGATGACCGACGTGCCGCCGGACAGCAGCGGCAGCATGAACTGCCAGAACGCCACGTCGAAGCTGGTCGAGGCGAAGTGCAGGTAGCGCTCGCGCTCACCGATGCCGACCACGTCCTCCTGGAGCGAGACCAGGCTCGGCACGCCGCGGTGGGTCAGCGCGACACCCTTGGGCTTGCCGGTCGTGCCCGAGGTGTAGATGACGTACGCCAGCGAGTCCTGGGTCAGGTCGCGGCGCGCGTGCTCCGGGTCGGCGTCCCACGCGCCCGGTCCGTCCGAAGTGGACGGGTCGACCACCGGGAGGTCCACCGGCACGCCCGCCTCGGCCACCACGGCGGCCGGCGCGACGTCCTCGATCATGTAGGCCAGCCGGTCGGCCGGGTAGGCCGGGTCCATCGGCACGTACACCGCGCCCGCCTTGAGCACGCCGAACAGCGCGACCACCATCTCCACGTCCCGGCCGAGCAGCACCGCGACCGGGTCCTGCGGCCGCACGCCCCGGTCGATCAGGGCGTGCGCCAGCCGGTTGGCCCGCCGGTCCAGCTCGGCATAGCTCAGCGACCGGTCGCGGCACACCACGGCCTCCGCGTCCGGGGTGCGGCGCACCCACGTGGCGAACTCCGCCAGGCAGCCGCCGCGCTCGCGGGTGGGCTGCGCGCCGACGCCCAGGGCCAGCAGCCGGTCGTGCTCCTCGGCGTCCAGCGCCCGCAGCCGGGCGACCGGGCGGTCCGGGTCGGCGACGATCTCGTGCAGCAACGCGCGCAGCCAGCGGCCGTACCCGCGCACGGTGGCCTCGTCGAACGCGTGCGGCTGGTAGCCGAGGCCGATCACGATCTCGTCGTCGGGGATGACGATGACGGTCAGCGGGTAGTGCGTGGCGTCGGTGATGTCCACCCCGGCCAGGTCCAGGCCGGGCGCGAGGGTGGTGCGCCGCCTGCTGGAGAGGGGGAAGTTCTCCATCACCAGCATGGTGTCGAACAGCTCGCCGAGGCCGACGGCGCGCTGGACGTCCGGCAGGCCCACGTGGTGGTGCTCGGCGAGCGCGACGCTCTCCTCGTGCACCCGGTCCAGCAGGCGGGCCGCGGTGTCGCCCGGCGCGTGCCGGACCCGGACGGGGATCGTGCCGCCGAGCTGGCCGATCATCGACTCGACCCCGTCGACCTCGGCCGGCCGCCCGGAGACCGGGCAGCCGAAGACCACGTCCCGCCGCCCGGTGAGCCTGCCCAGCAGCACGCCCCACGCGGTCTGCAGGAGGGTGGTGGTCGTGATGCCGCGGTCGCGGGCGAACGCGCGCAGCCGCTCGCTGAAGTCCGCGCCGAGGCCGATGGTCACCCGTTCCGGGCGGTCGACCCTGGCGCCCGCGCCGGGCGGGGCCAGCCGGGTGCCCTCGGCCAGCCCGGCCAGGGCGCCGCGCCACGCGTCCAGCGCGGCGTCGTGGTCGCGGTCGGCCAGCCAGCGGTGGTACTCGGCCAGGGGCGGCGCGGTGGGCGCCGCCGGGCCGCCGCCGAGTTCGGCGTAGATGGCCAGCAGGGTGCGGCCGACCAGCGGCATGGACCACCCGTCGAGCAGCGCGTGGTGGTTGGTGATGACCAGCCGGTGCTCGTCCGGGCCGAGCGCGCACAGCAGGAACCGGATCAGCGGCGGCTCGTGCGGCGCGAACGGGCGTTCCAGCTCGGTGCGGCAGTGCTCGGCGAGCAGGGCGTCCCGCTCCCCCTCGGCGGACAGGTCGACCTGCCGCCAGTCCAGGCTCACGTCCGCCGGGACGACCTGGACGACGTCGCCCGCGGCCGTGGTGTGCAGGTGGACGCGCAGGGCGTCGTGGCGGCGCAGCAGCTCGGCGGTCGCGGCGCGCATCCGGTCGGGGTCCAGGTCGCCGCGCAGCAACGTCACCGCCTGGACCACGTAGACGTCGGTGTCCTGGTCGCCGCGGACCAGGCTGTGGAAGGACAGCCCGACCTGCAGCGCGGTCGCGGGCAGCACGTCGGTGACGCGGCCGGTGCGCTCGACGGCGTCGATCGCGGCCTGGTCGAGGTCGACCAGCGGCAGGTCGGACGGGGTGAGCCCGCCGCCGTCCGGACCGACCCGGTCGGCGTGCGCGGCCAGCGCGGCCAGCGCCTCGCCCCAGGCGCGCTGGAGGTCGGCCACGGTCCCGGGCGGCAGCGCGGCCGAGGCGGCGGTCCACTCGACGGCCAGCCGCGGCTCGCCGTCCTCGCGCACGAAGCAGTTGAGCGCCAGCAGCTGTTCGAGTGCCTTGGCCGGTGGTTCGGCGACCGCGAACGCCTCGCCCTCGGGCAGCCGCCAGCCCGTGCCGGGCAGCGGGGCGAAGCGGCCGAGGTAGTTCAGCAGCACGTCCGGCGGCGGGGTGGCGGACAGCTCGTCGCGGGTGGCCGGGTCGAGGTGGCGCAGCACGCCGTAGCCGATGCCGTGGTCGGGCGTGGTGCGCTTGGCCTCCTTCGCGGCGCGCAGCAGGCGGTCGACGTCGAGGTCGGCCGCGGGCACGAGGACCGGGTACTCGCTGGTGAACCAGCCGACCGTGCGGGACAGGTCGGCGTCCGGGTGCTCGCGACCGTGGCCCTCCAGGGTGACCGAGACGTCGCCGGCGGCGCCGTGCAGCCGCAGGGCCAGCGCGAGGGCGGCCAGCAGCACCTCGTCGACGCCGGCGCGGTAGGCGGCGGGCAGGGTGGTCAGCAGCGCGGCGGTCACCTCCGGTGAGGCGACCGTCGTGGTGCGGTCGGCGGTGGCCGCCACGTCGACGGACTGGTCCAGCGGCCGCCGGGCGAGGCGGGCGCCGCTCAGGGCGCGCCGCCAGTGGTCCAGCTCGCCGCGCCGGGCGCCGGTCCCGGCCTGCTCGGCGAGCAGCAGCGCGTGCCGCCGCCACGACGTGCCGACCGGGGCGAGGGCGGCCCCGGAGCAGGCCGCGTGCAGGTCGGGCAGCAGGACGCGCCACGACACGCCGTCCACCACCAGGTGGTGCAGCACCACGACCAGCCGGTCGGGCTCGCCGGGCGGGGTGCGCACCAGCGCGACCCGCAGCAGGTCGCCCGACCTCGGGTCGAGCGACGCGGCCAGCCGTTCGGCGGTCGCGGTGACCCCGTCCCCGTCGACCTCCTCGACGGCGGCGCGCACCGCGCCGGGCGGGCGCACGACCAGGCCGTCGTCGGTCACCTGGAGCCGGAGGGCGTCGTGCCGGTCCAGCACCGCGGCCACACCCGTGGTCAGGGCGTCGGGGGTGAGGGGTTCGTCCACCCGCACGGCGGTCCACTGCGCGTACCCGGCCACGGCGTCGGCGGTGTTCACGTCGAGCAGGGCGCGCGCGATCGGCGGCGCGGGCGCGGGCCCGACCGGGTCGTCGGGCGCGGCGACCGGTTCGGCGACCTCGCGGCCGGCGGCGGCGAGCGCGGCGAGGCTGCGGCGGGCCAGCAGGTCGCGCGGCCGCAGCTCCAGGCCCCGTGCGCGCAACCGGCTGCTCACGCTGATCGCCGTGATGCTGTCGCCGCCGAGGGCGAAGAAGTCGTCGTCCACCCCGACCCGCTCGGCGCCCATCACCTCGGCGACGGTCGCGCACAGCAGCCGTTCCCGCTCGGTCGTCGGGCCGCGGCCGCCGCCGGTCAGCCGCGGCGCGGGCAGGGCGGCGCGGTCCAGCTTGCCGTTGACCGTGACCGGCAGGGCGTCCAGCACCACGACCACCGCGGGCACCAGGTGGTCGGGCACCCGCTCCACGAGCGCCGACCGCACCGACTCGGGGTCGAGCACGACGCCCGCCACGGGCACGACGTAGCCGACCAGGCGGGGCGTCGGGGCGTCGGTCCGGACGACGGCGGCCGCCGCGCTGACCCCGGCCACCGTCCCCAGCGCGGCCTCGACCTCGCCGACCTCGACCCGGTGGCCGCGGATCTTCACCTGGCCGTCGCGCCGGCCCAGGTACTCCACGCCGCGACCCGGGACCCAGCGGGCCAGGTCGCCGGTGCGGTACATGCGCTCGCCCGGCCCGAACCCGAGGCTGTCGCCGAACGGGTCGGCGACGAACCGCTCGGCGGTCAGGCCCGGCTGGTTCGCGTAACCGCGGGCCAGGTGCGGCCCGGCCAGGTACAGCTCGCCGACGGCGCCCGGCGGCGTCGGCTGGAGCGCGTTGTCCAGCACGTAGGCCCGGGTGCCCGACAGCGGGAAGCCGATGGTCGGCGCGTCGCCGTCGACCCGGGCGCTGGTGCTGTCCACGGCGGCTTCCGTGGGGCCGTACATGTTGCGCGCCGGGACGCCGGACTCGGCGACCCGCCGCCACAGCGCGGGCGGCGTGGCCTCGCCGCCCAGCACGAGCAGCACCGGCCGGTCCCCCTCGGCCAGCAGGCCCGCGTCCACCAGGGGCGCGGCCATCGACGGCGTGGTGTCCACGACGTCCACCAGGTCACGCCGGTAGGCGGCCAGCAACGCGTCCGCGTCGCGGGTCAGGTCGGCGTCGTAGAGGTGCAGCTCGTGCCCGCACAGCAGCCACGACAGCTGGTCCAGCGCGGAGTCGAAGGCGAACGAGTAGGTGTGCGCGACGCGCAGCCGCCTGCCCGCCGCGCGCTCGGTCTCGGCGACGGTGGTCGAGCGGTGGTGGTGCAGCAGCGATAGCAGGCCGCCGACCCGGCCGAGCACGCCCTTGGGGCGGCCCGTCGAACCGGAGGTGTGGATGACGTAGGCCAAGTGCCCGGGGTCGCGCGGCGCGGCCAGTTCGCCGGCGGTGAGCGCGGTGTCCGGCACGGTGGTCAGGTCCACATCGGACAGCACGAGACCCTTGCCGCCCGGCGCGATCCCGGCCGTCGCCGCGGTGCACAGCACGAGCGCCGCGCCGGTGTCGGCGACCAGCTCGCGCAGCCGTTCCCCGGGGTGCTCGACGTCCAGCGGCTGGAACGCGGCCCCGGCGTCCAGCACCGCCAGCAGGGAGACGACGAGGTCGGCCGACCGCGGCAGCGCGAGCGCCACCACGTCGTCCGGCCCGACGCCCCGCGCCCGCAGCGCACGCGCCAGGCGGTGCACGCGACGCACGAGGTCGCGCCCGGTCAGCCGGTCGTCGCCGTGCACCAGGACGGTCGCGTCGGTGTCGAGGTCGTCCAGCACCGCGGCCACGTCGCGCGGCACGCCGGGCAGGGCGGCCGTCGACCACTCCCCCAGCAACCCGGCCCGCTCCTCGGGCGCCATCAGGGCCACCCGGCCGATCACCGACGCATCGGCGGCAGTGGCGGCGGCGAGCAGCGAGCGGAACGCGGTCAGCTTGCGCTCCACCGCCGCCTGGTCGTGCGTGCGGGCGTCCACCTCGAAGCCCAGCAGCAGGCCGCCGTCCCGGGTCGGCAGGACGCTGAGCCCCATGTCCTCCGGCGGACCGCCCGCGACGTTGCGCATCACGCCGGTCGCGCCCGCGAAGTCGATCGCCAGGTCGAACGCCTTGAGGTTCACGCCCCGGCCGTGCAGCAGCGCGCCCGCGCCGGGCGTCGCCAGGTCGCGCGGCAGGTCCTCGCCCCGGTACCGCTGGTGGGCGCGCATCTCGCGCATCACCCCGGCCACCCGCTTGCTCAGCCCGCCGAGGTCGTCGTCACCGCGCACGTCCACCCGCAGCGGCAGCACGTTGACCGCCATGGCGGGGGTGCGCAGGCCGACGCCCGTGCGGCACATCAGCGGCAGGGCGAACACGACGTCGGTGCGGCCGAGCACCCGGTGCAGGAACGCGGCGTAGCAGGCGATCAGCACCTCGCCCCAGGTGACGCCCAGGCCCTCGGCGAACTCGCGCAGCCGGGCCACCTCGTCGGCGGGCACGACCGCGCGGGCGGTGACCGTGCGGTCCGGCGGGCCGGGCGCGGCGGCGTCGTCCGGGTCGAACTCGGGCATCGGCGTCAGCCGGTCCAGCCAGTAAGCCCGGTCGCGCTCGAACTGCTCGCCCGCCCGGTAGGCCAGGTCGGCGGCGACGAGGTCGGCGAACCGGCCGAACGCCGACTTCGGCGCGGGGGCGCCGGTCGCCAGCGCGGTGTGGTGCGCGGCCGTGCGGCGGGCCAGCATCGCCGCGGTGTAGCCGTCGAACACCAGGTGGTGGCCCAGCTGCGTGTACCAGACCTCCCGGTCGGACAGCCGGATGACGGTGCAGGAGAACAGCGGCCGGTCCACCATGCCCCGGCACGCCTCGGCGACGCGCGCCCGTTCGGCCCGGACCAGCGCCTCGGCCGCGGCCCGCGGGTCGGCCGAGCCGCTGAGGTCGACCACCTCCGGCAGCGGCACCGGTTCGTCGGACACGACCTGGCGCGGCCCCGACGGCGTGTCGAACACCCGCAGCCGCAGGCTCTCCGCCTCCTCGAACGCGGCTCGCACGGCGCGGGCGACCAGCCCGGCGTCGACCGGCAGCTCCCCGGTGATCTCCACGACGTCGCCGACGACGTAGTAGGGCGAGTCGGGTTCCAGCCGCTGCGCGTTCCAGATGCCCGTCTGCGCGCCGGTCAGGTCGAGGACCACGTCGACCGGTGGCGTGGTCGACGGGCGCTGGGCGTGGGCAGTGCTCAACTCGTGCTCCTGGGATCTGGGGTGTGCCGCGGTCAGAGCGCGGGCACGACCATGGGTGTGCCGGTCACCGGGTCGGGCACGACGACGCTGGGCAGGTCGAAGACCTCTTTGAGCAGCGTGGAGTCCACGATGTCGGCGGGGGCGCCCTGGGCGACGATCCGGCCGTCCTTCATGGCGACGAGGTGGTCGGCGTACCGGCTCGCCTGGTTGATCTCGTGCAGCACCGCGATGACCGTGCGGCCCTCGTCGCGCAGCCCGGCCAGCAGCTTCAGCAGCTGGTACTGGTGGGTGATGTCGAGGAACGACGTCGGCTCGTCCAGCAGCAGGTAGGGCGTCTGCTGCGCCAGCACCACGGCCACCCACACCCGCTGCCGCTGCCCGCCGGACAGCTCCTGCACGGGCCGGTCGGCCAGGTCGGCGACCCCGGCGGCGGCCATCGCCCCGGTGACGGCGGCCTCGTCCTGCTCCGACCACGTCGACAGCAGCGACTGGTGCGGGTACCGGCCGCGGGCGACGAGCCGGCGCACCCGGATGTCGTCGGGCGCGACCGGGTCCTGCGGCAGGAAGCCGAGCGACCGGGCCAGCGCCTTGGTCGGGTACGAGCCGACCTCGCGGTCGTCGAAGCGCACGTCGCCCCCGGCGGGGCGGAGCAGCCGGACGAACGCGCGCAGCAGGGTCGACTTGCCGCAGGCGTTGGGGCCGACGATGGCGGTGAAGGCGCCGTCGGGGATGTCGAGGCTCAGCCGCGTCGACACCACCCGGTCGCCGTAGCGCAGCGTCAGGTCCCCGGCGGTCAGGCGCGTGGTCACGCTCGCCGCACCTCCTTCGTGAGCAGCCAGATCAGGTAGCAGCCGCCGACGGCCGTGCTGACCACGCCGACCGGCAGGGCGACGGGCGCCAGCAGCATCTGGGCGATCAGGTCGGCGCCCAGGAGCAGCACCGCGCCGGTCAGCGCGGCGGGCAGCAGCGGCACGCCGGGCGCGCGGGCCAGCCGCCTGCCGATCTGCGGCGCGGCCAGGGCGATGAACCCGATGGGTCCGGCGACGGCGGTCACGGTGGCCGTGCAGCCGACGCCGAGGAGCACGAGGTGCAGCCGCAGCCGGTCCACGCCGACACCGGTGGTGACGGCGAGGGCCGTGCCGAGCGCGTCCTGGTGCAGGGCGTTGGAGCGGACGACGAGCAGGAGCAGCAGCACGGCGATCACGCCGAACGGGATGCGCAGGTCGTCCCAGTCGACGCCGTTGAGGGAACCCGCGTTCCACCCCACGGCGGCGATGGCCACTTCGAGCTCGGCCCGCAGCACGATCCAGGAGTTGACGGCGGTCAGGATCGCGTTGACCGCGATGCCGATGACCACCAGCCGCAGCCCGGACAGGCCGCCGCCCAGCGACAGCAGGTAGACGGCGGCGGCGGCGAGCGCGCCACCGACCACCGAGCCGGCGGTCAGCTGCGCGGACGTGCCGGACAGGACCGTGATCGCGACCAGCGCGCCGGTGTAGGCGCCCGCGTCGAGGCCGATGATGTCCGGGCTGCCCATGGGGTTGCGGGTGATGTTCTGGAAGATCGCGCCCGCCACGCCCAGCGCCGCCCCGAAGACGACCCCGGCGAGCACCCGCGGCAGCCGCCACTCGCGGATCACCACGCCGGAACCGCCGCCGGACCCGCCGAGCGCGGCGAAGACCTTCGCCGGGTTCGCCCACGTCGCGCCGTAGGACAGGCCGACGAAGCCGAGCCCCAGGATGACCGCGGACATCGCCGCGACCAGCACCAGGGTCCGTCGTTCGACCCGGACCGACACCGGCCCGCGCCGCAGCACCACCGCGCTCACGACGCCACCGCCCCGTACCGCCGAACCGCCCAGATCAGCACCGGACCACCCAGGAAAGCCGTCACGATCGCCACCGGCACCTCGCCGGTCGGCAGCAGGACCCGCGAGCCGATGTCGGACAGCAGCAGCAGCACCGGTCCGAGCACGGCCGCGTAGACCACCAGCCACGGCACCGAGCTGCCCGCCGCCCGCCGCGCCAGGTGCGGCACGATCAGGCCGACGAACAGGATCGGCCCCGCCACGGCGGTCGCCGCGCCGGCCAGCACGGTGGTCAGCACCAGCGCCGTGACCCGGATGCGGGCGACGTTCGCGCCCAGCGCGTGCGCCACCGCGTCCCCCAGCGCCACCGCGTTGAGCTGCCTGCTCAGCAGCACGGCGCCGAGCACCGCGACGCCGATCGCCAGCAGCGGCAACGTCGTCGGCGACTGCTCGCGCCCCGCCAGCGACCCGACCGACCAGAAGCGGTACTCGTCGAACACGTCCGGGAGCACCAGCCGCAGGCCGAGGGACACGCCCGCCAGCACGGAGCTGAGCGCGACGCCGGTGAGCACCAGCCGCAGCGGCGACCGGCGGCCCACCGAGTACACGACCACGGCGGCGATCACCGCGCCCAGCACGGCGAGGGCGAGTTCCCCCGTCGCGGTGGCGGTGAGCCCGAGCGCCGAGCCCGCGGTGATCGCGAACCCGGAGCCCGCGGTGACGCCGAGGACGCCGGGCTCGGCCAGCGGGTTCCTCGACAGCACCTGGACGAGCACGCCCGCCACGGCGAGCGCGGCGCCCGCGCCGACCGCCAGGAGGGCACGGGGCATCCGGATGTCCCGGACCACCACGTGGTCGCTGGACCCGGTCGGGTCCAGGAGCGCCCGCACGACCTCGGCCGGTGCGATGGCGTGGGCGCCGATCCCGACGCTGAGCACCGCCACCCCGGCCAGCAGGACCAGTGCGGCGACCAGCAGCACGACCCGTGCGCCCGGCAGCCGGCGCGTGGCCGTCACTTCTTCAGCAGCGGCGCGAACGCCTCGTCGACCGCGTCCAGCGTCTTCATCGCGGAGCGGTAGGTGGCCGCCTCGGTGTAGCGGATCGGGAACGCCTTGCCCGCCTTCACCGCGGGCAGGTCCTTCCACAGCTGGGAGTCCATGACGTACTGGACCGGCGGCGGCACCTTGCCGTCGGCGGCGACCGAGTAGGTGATGGCGTCGGCCTCGGTGAACGCGGCGGTCAGCTCCTCGATGGACGGGTACTCGCTGACGTCCTTGGAGCCGCCGCCCTTGACCTTGACCTGGCCGTAGTACGCGCCGCCGACGTCCTGGACGATGTTGGTGCCCCAGGAGCCGTTGAACTCGCGCTGGAAGTTGCCCTTGGCGACCTCGCCGTACGCGCCGACGTGCCCGAGCTTGAGCTGCGGCAGCACGGAGGCGTACTTGTCCTTGAGCCCCTTGGCCTTGTCGTCGTACTGGGTGCGCACCGAGTCGAACTCGGACAGCGCGCCCGCCGCGTCGGCCTGCTTGCGGGACAGGTCGCGCCACGCCGAGGGCACCGACGGGCCGATGGCCACGACCGGCGCGATGGCCTCCAGCCGCTTGAGGTCGATGTCGGCCAGCACCGGCTTCGGCACGCCGATGACGATCAGGTCCGGCTCGGCCTGCGCGATGGCCTCGTAGTTCGTCTCCGCCGCCGACTCGCCCGCGACCTTGGCCAGCTCCTGGTACTTCTTCAGGTCGTCCTCGGTCATCAGCGGCTCACCCCGCTTCCACGTGGAGATCCCGACGAGGGGGGCGTCCGCCTCCAGCAGGGCGGGCACGGCGTACCCGGTGGCCACCACGCGCTTCGGCGAGACGGGGATGGTGATGTCGCCGTTGTCGGCGGTGAAGACCCTCGTCGCGGGCTCGGCGGCGGCGGGCGCTTCACCGGTGCTCTCGGCGGAGCCGCAGCCGACGGCCGCGAGGAGGGTGAGCGCCACGACGGCGGCGAGGCGGGGTGATCTGGCGATGGACATCGGTTTTTCCTCGGGGGATTTGAAGGTGTTACAGGGGGTCTCAGTGGTCGTGGTCGTCGTCGAAGTCGGCGACGCCGCGCTTCCAGTAGCCGGTGATGTCGTGGTCGGCCTTGGCCAGGCCGAGCTCGTCGCGGACCCAGCGGCGCAGCGGCTTGATCGAGCCCGCCTCGCCCGCGATCCAGGCGTAGAGGCGTTCGCCCTCGGGCACGCGGATCGCGCGCACGGCGCGTTCGAGCAGGTCGACGGTGCCCGCCGGGGCGGCGCCGCGGTGCAGCCAGCGCACCTCGACGTCCTCCGGCGCGGCCAGCTCGATCTCCTCGCCCGCGTCGGCGACCTCGATGAACGCCCAGCCGGCGGCGGTGCGCGGCAGCTCCTCCAGCCACCGGGCGATGGCGGGCAGGGCGGTGAGGTCGCCCGCGAGCAGGTAGCGGTCGTAGTCGTGCGGCACGATCAGGCCGCCGGGCGGGCCGGCGACGTGCACGACCGCGCCGGGCTCGACCGAGCGCGCCCAGTCCGAGCCGAGGCCGCCGTCGTGCAGCGCGACGTCGAGGTCGAGTTCGCCGGTCACCGGGTCGTAGCGGCGCACGGTGTACTCGCGCGACGTCGGCGACGGGCGCGGCCAGCGCAGCATGTCGCCGTTCGGCTCGGGCAGCCGCAGCGAGCCGTCCGGCTCCGGGAAGATCAGCTTCACGTGCTCGTCCGGCGAGTGGGCCTCGAACCCCTCGGCGCCCGGTCCGCCCAGCGTCACCCGCAGCAGGCCGGAGCCGACCATGGCGGTCCGCACGACCTCGACCGCGCGGATCCGGATCGGGTAACCCACCTTCTCCGCGCCCTTGTCCGCGCCCAGGCCCGCGCGCACCTCGGCGATGCGCTCCAGGTGCCGGTGCCGGTGGTCGACCCGGCTCACGCCGACGCCCCGGCGACCAGCTCGGTCCAGCGGTCCAGCCGCGGTTGTTCGGCCAGGTCGGCGAACTCCAGGCCGGTCGCGCCCGCGGCGCGCCAGCGCTCGACCAGGCTCATGATCCGCATCGAGTCCAGGCCGAGGTCGAGCAGGTCGGCGTCGTCGGCCACCTCGGCCGGGTCGCACCCCAGCAGGTCGGCGACGTCGGCGCGGATCCGGTCGGCGGTCAGCGGGGTGGCGCTCATCGGGGTGCTCCAGCGGTTGCCCGGGTCGGGGGGACGGTGGCCGACAGCGCGGTCAGCGCGTCGGCGGTGGTGGTGACGACGCCGCAGCGCTGCGCCACGTACTCGCACGCCTGGTCGTGCCGCTCGCGGGAGAAGTCGGCGACGGCGTCGGCGACCAGGAACGGCCGGATGTCGCGCATGAACGCCTCGACCGCCGTGGCCTGGCAGCCGATGTGCGCGTACACGCCGGTGACCAGCAGCTGGTCGCGGCCCAGCTCGGCCAGCCGGTCGGCGAACGCGCTGCGCTGGAACGCGCTGTAGCGCCACTTCACCAGCACGGTGTCGGCCGGTTCGGGCGCCAGGTCGGCGACGATGTCCGCGGCGCTCGGGTCGGCGTCGATGACCCCGCCGATGCCGGGTCCCCAGAACTCGGTGAGCAGGCCGCGGTCCGCGGTCGCCTGGTGGCCGGGCTGCGCGGTGTAGAACACCGGCACGCCGTTGGCGCGCGCCACCGAGATCAGCGCGGCGATGTTGGCCGTCATCTCGGGGACGGGCGCGCCCTGGTACGGGGCCAGGAAGTACCGCTGCGCGTCGTGCACGAGCAGCGCCGCCCTGGCCGGGTCGGGCCGCCAGGCCACCCGGCCGGCCGGCAGCTCGGCCGCGGTCGGCAGCTCGTAGGGCTGGATCTTCGGCAGGGACACGTCCCTCACCCCTTCCCGGCCAGCGCGGTCAGCGCCGCCCGCAGCTCGCGTTTGCTGGTCTTGCCGACACCGGTCACCGGGAACGCCTCGACCACCTCGACCAGGTCGGGCACCTTGAACGCGGCGACGCCGCGCTCCCGGACGAAGCGCCGCAGCTCGGCGCCGGTCGGCGTGGCGCCGGTGACGGGCACGACGTAGGCGCAGGTGCGCTCGCCCAGGTACTCGTCGGGCACCGCGACGACGGCGGCGTCGAGCACGTCGGGGTGCGCCATCAGGTGGTTCTCCACCTCTTCGGCCGCCACCTTCTCGCCACCCCGGTTGATCTGCTCCTTGGCCCGGCCGACGACCTCCAGGTGCCCGGACGCGTGCCGCCGCACCAGGTCGCCGGTCCGGTAGAAGCCGTCCGGGGTGAACGCGGTCGCGTTGTGCTCCCCGGCCCGGTAGTAGCCGCGGATCGTGTACGGGCCGCGGGTCAGCAGCGCGCCGACCTCGCCCGGCGGCACCACGTCGGACGAGGACGCCGACGGGTCGTCCGGGTTCACCACGCGGATCTCGTCGTCCAGCGAGATCGGCCGGCCCTGGGTGCCCAGCACCACCTCGTCCGGGTCGTCCAGCCGGGTGTAGCAGACCAGGCCCTCGGCCATCCCGAACACCTGCTGCAGCCGGCAGCCGAGCGCCGGGCCGATCCGCTCGGCCAGCTCGCGCCCGCACTTCGCGCCGCCGACCAGCAGCACCTCCAGGGTGGACAGGTCGCGCGTGGTGCGCGCGGCGGCCTGCACCCAGGCGGCGGCCAGCGGCGGCACCACGCCGGTGATCGTCACGCCCTCGGCCTCGATCAGCCGGAACGCCGTGTCCGCGTCGGGGCGCGGCGCCAGCACGGTCGTCGCGCCCGCGTGCAGCGCGCCGAGGACGCCCGGCGAGCTGAGCGGGTAGTTGTGCGCGACCGGCAGCGCCGCCAGGTACACGCTGTCCGGGCGCAACGCGCAGATCCGGGCGCTCTCCCGGACGCTGTAGAGGTAGTCGTCGTGGGTGCGCGGGATCAGCTTCGGCAGGCCGGTGCTGCCACCGGAGAGCTGGAGGAACGCCACGCCCGCGGGGTCGGGGTCGGGCAGCTCGCGCGGCGCGGTCGCGGCCAGGGCGTCGAACTCCGCCTCGCCGACCACGAGCACGTGGCGCACCGAGGGGACGTCGGCGGCGACGGCGCGGGCGGCGGCCGCGTGGTCGTGCCGCTCGTGCCGGTCGACGGTGACGACGGCGACGGCGCCGGTCTGCTCGGCGAAGTGCCGCAGCTCGCTGTGCCGGTGCGCGGGCAGCGCGAACACCGGCCACGCGCCCAGCCGCCACAGCCCGAACACCACCGGCACGAACTCCGGCACGTTCGGCAGCTGCACGACGACCCGGTCGCCGGCGCCGATGCCGCGGTCGGCCAGGCCGGCGGCGATCCGGTGCGCCCGGTCGTCCAGCTCGGCGAACGTCCAGCGGGTCGTGGTCCCGTCGCGCTCGCCCACCACGGCGGTGCGGTCCGCGTGGGCGGCCGTCAGCCCGGTGAGCCACTTGCCCAGCGTCTGCCCGCGCCAGTGCCCGGACGCCCGGTAGCGCGCCGCGACGTCCGCCGGCCAGGGCGTGTGGTCGGGGTTCACGCCGCGGTCCCCAGCCCGAGGACGCGCAGCATCGTGCGGAACTTCGCGCTCGTCTCGGCCAGCTCCGCCGCCGGGTCGGACCCCGCGACGATCCCGGCGCCCGCGAACAGCCGCACGGTCCGGTCGCTCACCTCGGCGCTGCGGATCGTGACGACCCACTCGCCGTCGCCTTCCAGGTCGGTCCAGCCGACCAGCCCGGAGTAGTAGCCGCGGTCCTCCGGCTCCAGGTCCGCGATCGTGGCGCGGGCCCGCGCGGCGGGCACCCCGCACACGGCGGGCGTCGGGTGCAGCGCCTCGGCCAGCGCCAGGGCGGAGGAGCCGGGGTCGGCGGCGTCGGCCAGCCGTCCGCTGATCCGGGTCGACAGGTGCCACATCGTCGGCGTGCCGATCACCACCGGCTCGGCGGGCACGTCCAGGTCGACGCAGAACCGGCCGAGCACCTCGGCGACCTGGGCGCTGACGTGCCCGTGCTCGACGCGGTCCTTCTCCGAGGCCAGCAGCGCCGCGATCCGCCGCTGGTTCTCCGCCTCGTCCGACACCCGCGGCAGCGAGCCGGCCAGCGGGTTGGCCACCACCTCCGCGCCGTCGCGGGACACCAGCAGCTCCGGGCTCGCGCCGACCAGCGTGCGCGGCGCGCGGTCGCCGGGCGCGCTGACGTCCACCGCGAAGGCGTGCGCGGTCGGGTTCGCCCGCACCAGCCCGGCCAGCAGCGACGGCACCGGCACCGGGGCGTCGGCGGTCAGTTCGAGGCAGCGGGCGAGGACCACCTTGCGCAGCTCGCCGTCGTCGATCAGGGCGAGGGCGCGGCGGACGCCCTCGGCGTACCCCTCCGGCTCGGGCTTGGGGTCGATCGACCACTTCATGCCGCCGAACGCCGGTCCGGGCACGTGCCCGGCGGTGCTCGGGCCCCCCGCGCGGCGCACCACGGCGGGCACGACGAGGCTCGTCTCGGCGTCCGGTCTGAACCCGATCGCCCCGGCCACCACCGGCTCGGCGACCCCGGCCACGGCCGCCGCGTCCAGCGCCTCGGCCGCCGCGTGCGCGCGGGCGCCGTGCCCGGCCCGGACCGTCGCGTGGACGCCGTCGGCCAGCAGGGATCCGTGCGCCGAGGAGTAGTAGAACGACCCCGGCAGGTAGGCGGCCAGCAGATCGGCCGCCCGGTGCACCGGCCGAGGCCGCACCAGAGCAGATGGGGACACGTCGGGGGAACCTTTCGGCGAGGGTGTCGAGGCACCGGGCACGGCGACCGGTGGTGGACCGGGTCGTGCCGGGAGTTGAGCCCGTTCGGACCTACAACTGATATTTAGCGCAGGCTAACCTAACTTTGACCATGGCGGAAGTCCCCCGCCGCGACACCGGCCGATCCGGAGGCGCCGCGCAGTCCACAGTGGAACGGAGTCAGGCGCGGAGGGTCGCGCCGCCGTCCACGTACAGGTCCTGCATGGTGATGTGCCGCGCGCGGTCGGAGACCAGGAACAGCACCGCGTCGGCGATGTCGGCCGGATCGGCCATGCGCCCCAACGGGATGCCGACCCGAAACCGGTCGGGGTCACCGGCGATCACTTGCGCCGGACCGTTCTCGTCCGTCCACAGCAGACGTTGCATCGGGGTGTCGGTGGAGCCGGGCGACACGACGTTGCAGCGGATGCCGCTGCCCGCCAGCTCCAGGCCGAGGCACCGGGTCAGCATCGTCGCCGCCGCTTTGGAGGCCGCGTAGGCGCCCATGCCGACGCGCGGCACACCGGCCGCGTTCGACCCGACGGTGACCAGCGCGCCTTCGCCGCGCGGCCGCATCCGCCGCGCCACCTCCCGCAGCACGGTGAACACGCCGGTGGTGTTGACCGCGAACGTGTCCGCCCAGTCGTCGTCGGTGGTGTCGCACACCGAACCCGGCCGCAGGATCCCGGCCACCGAGACCCCGATGCCGATCGGGCCGACCTCGCGCTCGACGTCCGCCACGACGCCGGCGACCGAAGCGGGGTCCCGCACGTCGACCGGGAACGGCCGCACGCGACCGCCCGACCCCGCCACGACCCGCTCCAGCCCGGCCGCGTCGACGTCGAGCGCGGCGACCACCGCGCCCGCGCGGACCAGTTCGCGCACCACGGCTTCCCCGATGCCGCGGGCGGCGCCGGTCACCAGCGCGACCCTGCCCGCGATCCCCGCGTCCCGGTGCTCCGACGAACCCACCCCGACACCCCACTCGCTCCACCGTTAGATAAGCCTTGCCTAACCTAGCGGTCGGGCCAGGCTGGTGGAACCGCTACGAGCAGGTGATCTACATCATCCTCGGTCACCTGCAGAGCCGCACCCCGCCCGCGCGCACCGGCGACAGGCACGAGCTGATGCGGCGACCACCGCGTGCGCCACGATGGCGAGCACGCCGGCGAGCGCGGTCAGCGGCCAGTCCGTCGACAGGGCCGAGGTGACGCCGAGCGCGACGGCGGCGAGCGCCATGCCCACCGCCGCGGCGGACGCCGTCCAGGCGACGGCCGACGGCAACCGGTGCGGCGTCGGCAGCAGGCGGGTGAGCGTGCCGGTGGCCGCCAGCGCGGTGACCGAGAGCAGCCCGGAGGCGGTGGCCAGTGCGGCCAGGTGCGCCGCGAGCGCGCCCAGCCGCCAGTCGTCGCGGGTCGCGACGTGCACGAGGGCGTGGCACACGGCCAGCAGCGGCACGACCACGGCGGCGACGCGGGCCGTCCGCCTGGTCTGGGCGATGGTCAGCTCGCGCTGGAACGACGGCGCGACCTCGTCGGTCGCGCCGAAGTCCAGGACCGCGCGGCGGGCGGCCCGGTCGTGGGGCACGCCGAACCGGGTCTGCGCCTCCACCGCGTCGGCGAGGCCGTCGCGGACCTCGCGCAGCATGGCGGCCTTCGCCCGCGCCGGGCCGTGCAGGGACGTGGTCAGCGCCGCCAGGTAGTCCTCGACCGGGTCGACGTGCCGCGCGGTGCTCACGTCGCGGACCTCGTCGGCGCCGCCAGGTCCAGCACCGCGCCGATCGCGGAGGTGAACTCCCGCCAGGTCGACCGCGCGTCGGACAGGCCGCGCCGTCCCGCGTCGGTCAGCTCGTAGCAGCGCCGGGGCCGGTCGGCCACGGGCTGCCAGTGGCTGCGCAGCAGGCCCAGCCGCTCCAGCCGGTTCAGCGCCGGGTAGACGGTGCCGGTGCGCAGCTCCAGCGCGCCGCCGCTGCGCCGCTGGACCTCCGTGATGACGGCGTAGCCGTGCAGCGGCCCGGATTCGAGCGCCGCCAGCAGCAACGCGTCCAGGTGCCCGCGCACCGCGTCCGCCTTCATGGGTTGGCAGCCTACACAACGATTAGGTAGGTGTGGTACCTATTGGCAGCCGACATATGTTGTCTGCCTACCCACCGAGGAGCCCTGGTGACCAAGCTGCTGCTCTCGATCCACGTCATCGCCGCGATCCTCGCCGTCGGTCCGATCGCCGTGGCCGCCTCGCTGTTCCCCCGCCTCGCGACGACGTCCTCGGGCGGTGTGGCGGCGTTCCTGCACCGGACGTGCCGCACCTACGCGGTGGTCGGCGTCTTCGTCCCGGTCTTCGGGGTGGCCACCGGGCTCAGCCTCGGCGTCCTCGGTGACGCGTGGCTGCTGGTCTCGGTGGCGTTGACCGCGATCGCGGCCGGGTTGCTGGCGCTGGTGATCCTGCCGGTGCAGCAGCGGGTGCTGGGCGGCCAGGCGGAGCACGCCAAGCGGCTCGCCCTGTGGACCGGCGTGTTCAACCTGCTGTGGGCGGCCGTCGTCGTGCTGATGATCGTCCGTCCCGGCTCGACCACCGGGGCGTGAGGACCGCTCCCACCGGCTGAGCGGTCCTCCCCGGTCGGTGGTCCGATCGCGAAAAGGGGCGGCCTGGCGCGGGAACCCGCACCAGACCGCCCCGTTCGGTTCGCGCTCGATCAGCTGGCCGAGCAGGTCGGCGTCATGCCCGCGCCGGAACCCGTGCCCTGGAAGCCGAACTCGGTCGACATCCCGGCCGCGACGCGACCGTTGTAGTTGACGTTGCGCCACTGCACGTTGCCGCTGTTGCCGCTGCGCTCGACGTTCCACGCGTTGGTGACCGACGCGCCCGACGGCAGGGCGGTCGTGACCGTCCAGCCGTTGATCGCCGAGGACCCGGCGGTGACCTTCACCGTGGCGACGAACCCGCCGTTCCAGGAGTTCAGCGACACCGAAGCGGTGCAGCCACCCGGGCCGGGGATCGTCGTCGTGGTCGTTGTGGTGGGGCCGGTCGGGTCGGTGGTGGTCGACGTCGGGATCGTCGTGCCGCCCGCGTTGAGGGCGTTCAGCGTCGAGGTGTACGCGGCCTTCTTGTTGCCGGAGCCGTCGAAGAGCAGGGGGGTGCCGGAGGCGCGCCAGGAGTCGCTGTCGCGGATGCCCCAGACGGTGATGCCGGTGCAGCGGGCGACGGCGAGGCAGGCCTTGACCACGCGCTCGTAGTTCTGCGCCTGGGTCGAGCCCGAGCCCTCGATGTCCAGCTCGGTGATCTGCACGTCCACGCCGAGGTTGGCGAAGTTCTGCAGGGTCGTCTGGTAGTTGCCCGGCACCGGGCTCTGGCTGTTGAAGTGCGACTGCAGGCCGACGCAGTCGATGGGCACGCCGCGGGACTTGAAGTCCTGCACCATCCGGTAGACCGCCTGGGTCTTGGCGTGCGTCCAGTCGTCGGTGTTGTAGTCGTTGTAGCAGAGCTTCGCGCCCGGGTCGGCGGCGCGGGCGGCGCGGAACGCGGCCTCGATCCAGTCGTTGCCGGTGCGCTGCAGGTTCGAATCACGACGACCGCCGCCGGAACCGTCGGCGAACGCCTCGTTCACCACGTCCCACGAGTGGATCTTGCCCCGGTAGTAGGTGGCGACCTGGGTGACGTGGTTCAGCATCGCGTTGCGCAGGGCGGTGCCGGACATGTTCTGCATCCAGCCCGGCTGCTGCGAGTGCCACGCCAGGGCGTGCCCGCGGACCCGCATGCCCTGGTTGCGGGCGTGGTTGACGATCCGGTCCGCGTTGGCGTAGCTGAACTGACCCTGGGTCGGCTCAGTCGCGTCCATCTTCATCTCGTTCTCGGCGGTGACCATGTTGAACTCGCGGTTCAGGATCCCGACGTAGGTGGAATCGCCGAGCTTGTTCGCGGCGACCGCCGTGCCGAAGTAGCGGCCCGACTCGGCCGCCGACGCGGCGAGCGTGGTGCCGGCGTTGGCCGACGTCGCCAGGAGCACTGCCGCGCCCGTGGTGGCCGTCACCAACGTCGACACGAGCGCCGCTCGCAACACTGACCTCGATGTCAGCTTCATTTTTCGCACCTTCTGAGAGCACCCGCCGGCGGTTCGGCAGGTGGGGGGTTGGTTGGTCGAGCGACCCGGACCACGGGGCGGGATGGTCCGGATCCGCACTCGGCGACGGGGTCCCGGTGCCACGGGACTCCTCGTTGCCGACGACGAGTCTTGTGAGTCGAATCCTCCAGGGCGTGCGCAGCGCAGGGGGAAGCAGTCGGGGGCGGCACCCGACCTGAAACTTTTAGCAGTATCAGCCGAAACAGATACCTCTGGCAATCCTCGGTACGAGCCGGACCTACGAGCTGCCGCACTGCCTTTCAGACCGGCGATTCGGCCATGATTGCAGGGTGCAGCCCTGAGCGACACCCCGCAGACCGTCCGAAATTCTTCGAAAGAATGTGCGCAACTTTCCCGGTTCCGGCCCGGTGGCTAAGGACGCACGTCGAAGGGCCACCCCGTGTACGACTCGGCGAGGTGGGTCGCGGCGGCCGTGCTGCCGGTGACCAGCTCCAGTTCGCCGAGTTGCCGCTTGACGTCGAACGCCGAGCCGGCCGGGTCGGTGTGCAGCATCGAGGTCATCCACCAGGAGAAGTGCTGCGCCCGCCACACCCGCCGGGCGGCGGTCGGCCCGTAGGCGTCCAGCGGCTCGGTGGCGCCGGTGGCGAAGTGGGCCGCCAGCGCGTCGGCCAGCACGACCACGTCCGCCACCGCGAGGTTGAGCCCCTTCGCGCCGGTGGGTGGCACGACGTGCGCGGCGTCCCCGGCCAGGAAGAGCCTGCCGTGCCGCATCGGCTCGCACACGTAGCTGCGCATCGGGACGACACCCCTGTCGAAGATGCGGCCCTCCGCCAGGGTGAAGCCGTCGCCCGCGACCCGGGCGTTCAGCTCGGCCCAGATCCGGTCGTCGCTCCAGTCGTCCGCGCGTTCGCCGGGGTCGCACTGGAAGTACATCCGCTGCACGTGCGGCGACCGGGTGCTGATCAACGCGAACCCCCGTTCGGAGTGGGCGTAGACCAGTTCCTTGGCCGACGGCGGCGCCTCGGCCAGGATGCCGAACCAGCCGAACGGGTAGGCGCGGAAGTGGTCGGTGCGCGCGTCGTCCGGGATGGCACGTCTGCTGATGCCGGACGAGCCGTCGCAGCCGGCGATCACGTCGCACCGCAGTCGGACCGGCGTGCCGTCGGCGTCGGTGAAGGTGATGACCGGGTCGTCGGACGTCACGCCGTGCAGCGCCACGTCGGCCGCCTCGAACCGGATGTCCGCCCCGGCTTCGAGCCGTGCGGCGATGAGGTCCTTGAGGACTTCGTGCTGCGGGTAGAGCCAGACGGCGCGACCGGTGAGGCCGGTGAAGTCGATCCGGTGGCCCTCACCGCCGAACCGCAGCTCGATCCCCTCGTGCCGCGCGCCCTCGGCCAGCACCCGCGCGCCGACGCCCATGGCGGTCAGCATCTCCACCGTGCCCTGTTCCAGGACTCCGGCGCGGATGGTCCGCTCGATGGCCGCGCGGCCGCGCGTCTCGACCACTACCGATTCGATGCCGTGCTCGGCCAGCAGGTGGGACAGCACCAGTCCGGCCGGACCGGCGCCGACGATCCCGACTCGCGTTCTCATGGGTCGACCCAAGGGCGAACGGCGGCGGCGCGCCAGAGTGGACTTCCACTGGGTGAAAGTCGTGGCGACTTCGGGGCGGGCGCGCGGTTAGCGTTCTGCGGTCCCGCGTCCGACCCGGCACAGCCCTGGAGGAGAACCGGCATGGCGGTCAACAGCGACGTGCCCCGGCGGTCGATGGCCGGGCGAGCGCTGGCGCTGCTCGGCGCGTTCGACGAGGACCACCCCCGGCTCCGGCTCAGCGACCTGGCCCGGCGCGCGGACCTGCCGCTGCCGACCGTCCACCGGCTGGCCGCCGAACTCGTGTCGTGGGGCGCGCTGGAACGCGACGCCGCCGGGAGCTACAGCATCGGCCTGCGGCTGTGGGAGGCGGCGACGCTGGCCCCGGTGGCCGGTCGGCTGCGCGCGATCGCGCTGCCGTTCATGCAGGACCTGTACGAGACGACCCGCGAGAACGTCCACCTCGCCGTGCACGACGGCTTCGACGCGCTGTACGTGGAGAAGCTGTCCGGCCACCGCTCGGTGCCCGTCGTCTCGCGGACCGGCGCGCGGCTGCCGATGCACTCGACCGGCGTCGGCAAGGCGCTGCTCGCCCACGCCGACGCCGCGTTCGTGCGCAGCTACGTCGCACGGCCACTGGCCCGTGCCACCCGGTACACCATCACCGAACGCGCGCGGCTGCTGCGCGAACTGCGCGTCACGGCGGAGCGCGGGTACGCGTTGACGCACGAGGAGATGACGCTGGGCTCGTGCTCGGTCGCCGTCCCCATCCCGGCCGAGGGTTACGAGCCGGCCGGCGCGCTGGGCGTCGTGGTCCACTCCGTGCGCACCGACCTGCACCGGTTGGTCCCGGACCTGAAAGCCGCCGCCGACGCCGTCGCACGCCGACTCGAACGTTGAACTCACGGCGCCCGAACGCAGGACTCTCGGGCCCTGAACGCAGGACTCTCGCGAGAGTCCTGCGTTCGGGAGGGGTGTGTCGGCCGGTCAGGCGGGCGGGGCGGAGGTGCTGGCGCGGAGCACCAGGCGGGTCGGGACGAGGGTGGTGCCCGGTTCGACCGGCTCGTTGCGGACCTGGCGCAGCACCCGCTCGACGCAGCGCCGGCCGACCTCGGTGAAGTCCTGGTGCACGGTCGTCAGCGGCGGCACGAAGGAGCCCGAGTCGGGGATGTCGTCGAACCCGACCACGCTGACGTCGGCCGGCACGACCCTCCCCCGCTCGTGGAACGCCCGCAGCAGTCCCAGCGCCATCTGGTCGTTGGCCGCGAACACCGCCGTGCACCTCGGCTCGTCGGCCAGGGCCAGCCCCACCCGGTGGCCGGACTCGGCGGACCAGTCGCCGCGCAGCAGCGGCGGCACCGGCCGACCGGCCCGCTCCAGCTCGGCCCGCCACGCCGTCGCCCGGCGCTCCGCCGCGAACGACTCCTCCGGCCCGGCCACGTGCCAGACCGTGCGGTGACCCAGTTCGAGCAGGTGCCGGACGGCCTGGTGGGCGCCGTCGACCTGGTCGGTGTCCACCACGCTGTACCGGTCGTCCGCGTCGGAGTCCACGACGACGACCGGCACGCCCGCCGGGAGGCTGACCGTGGCCGCGTCCAGCAGGTGGTTCTCCATGATCACGATCACCGCGTCGACCGCCAGCTCGCCGAGGCGGGTGAACGCGCCGAGCACGCCGTCCCGCGTCGGCACCGCGACCGGGATCAGGGTGATCGCGTAGCCCTCCTCGGCGGCGTGGTCCACGATCGCCTCCAGCGTCCGGCTGTTGCCGACGGTGGACAGCGTGAACAGGATGACGCCGATGGTGCGGAACTGCCCGTACTTCAACGCGCGCGCCGCGCTGTTGGGCCGGTACCCCAGCTCCTGCATGGCGGCCAGGACCTGCTCGCGGGTCGAGTCGACCACGCCGGGGTGGCCGTTGGACACCCGCGACACGGTCTGCGCCGACACGCCGGCGCGGCGCGCCACGTCCGCCATCGACACCCGCCGGGCACGTGGGTCCGGCACCCCGGCGGCCGACCTGGTCAGGCTCACGCTCGACTGCTCCCTCCCGCGCCGAGCCTTGACGCCACGGCACCGCGCTGCAACTATAGCGCCGCGATGTTTGCGTAAACATCATCACCGCTGAAATCCCGCCTTGGCCATCCGATCGAGTCATTGCCCGGCACGATGATGATGTTTGCGCAAACATGACGATCTTCGATCGGCGACGGCGCGGCGGGAAGCGAGGAGCACAGTGGCACCACCTCCACCCGCCGCGGTCGTGCCCGGCGCCGGGGCGGTCCGGGCCGGGCCACCGCGCCGGCGGCGGTCGTGGGTCGGCTGGCGTTTCGTCGGCCCGTTCCTGGCGGTCTTCGCGCTGGTCTTCCTCGCGCCGATCGGTTACTCGATCTACCTGAGCCTGTTCCGCAACCGCCTGGTCGGCGGTAACTCGTTCGTAGGGTTGGACAACTACCGGCAGGTGCTGGCGGACCCGCAGTTCTGGTCCGCCGTCGGCCGGGTGTCGCTGTTCCTCGTCGTGCAGGTGCCGGTGATGCTGCTGCTGGCGCTGCTGGTGGCGCTGGCCGTCGATAGTGGACGGCTCTACGGCCGCGACTTCTTCCGCCTCGCGGTGTTCCTGCCCTACGCCGTGCCCGCCGTCGTCGCCACCCTGATGTGGAGCTTCCTGTACGGCACGAAGTTCGGCCTGATCGCCAACCTCGAAGAGGTGTTCGGCATCTCCTTGCCGGACCCGCTGTCACCCGAGTTCGTCCTCGCGTCCATCGGCAACGTGGTGACGTGGGAGTTCACCGGCTACAACATGCTGATCCTCTACTCGGCGCTCCAGGTCGTGCCCCGGTCGCTGTACGAGTCGGCGGAGATCGACGGCGCGAGCCAGTCGCGGGTGGTGCTGTCGATCAAGCTGCCCGCCCTGCGCGGCGCGCTCGTCATCGCCACCGTCTTCTCGATCATCGGCAGCTTCCAGCTGTTCAACGAGCCGAGCATCCTGCAGAAGCTCGCGCCGAACGCGATCACCACCTACTTCACGCCGAACCTGTACGCCTACTCGCTGTCCTTCTCCGGGCAGCAGTACAACACCTCGGCGACCGTGGCGATCGTCATGGGCGTGCTCACGATGGTGGTCGCCTACCTCGTGCAGCTGCGCGGCATGCGGAAGGACGGCTCACGATGAGCGCACCCGCTCGGACCCGCGCGACGCCCCGGCCCCGGGTCGCCCCGCTGCGCACCACCCGACCACGCGGCTCCCGCAGTCCGCGCCGCAGCGCGCTGCTCACCGCGTTGACCGCGCTCGTCGCCCTGTACTCGCTCGTGCCGCTGGTGTGGCTGCTGGTCAACGCCACCAAGACGCAGGCGGGCCTGTTCTCGTCGTTCGGCCTGTGGTTCGACGACGACTTCGCGCTGTGGGACAACATCGGCCGCACGCTCACCTACGACGACGGCATCTTCCTGCGCTGGCTGGGCAACACGCTGCTCTACGTGGTGGCCGGCGCGGGTGGAGCGACGCTGCTGGCGGCGGTCGGCGGGTACGGGCTGGCCAAGTTCGACTTCCCCGGCAAGCGGGCGGTGTTCGCGGTGGTCATCGGCGCGGTGGCGGTGCCCGGCACCGCGCTGGCCGTGCCGACGTTCCTCATGTTCAGCAAGGTGGACCTGACGAACACGCCGTGGGCGGTCGTCGTCCCGAGCCTGATCTCGCCGTTCGGCCTGTACCTGATGTGGACGTTCGCGGCCGAGGCGATCCCGGACGAGCTGCTGGAAGCGGCCCGGCTGGACGGCGCGGGCGAGTTCCGCGTCTTCTTCCGCGTGTGCCTGCCGCTGCTCATGCCCGGCCTGGTCACCGTGCTGCTGTTCACGTCGGTCGCGACGTGGAACAACTACTTCCTGCCGCTGATCATGCTGAAGGACCCGGACTGGTACCCGCTGACCGTCGGCCTCAACGCGTGGCACGCGCAGGCCACCACGGCGGGCGGCGAGACCGTGTTCGACCTGGTGATCACCGGCTCGCTGCTGACCATCGTCCCGCTCGTCGCGGCCTTCCTGCTGCTCCAGAGGTACTGGCAGTCGGGTCTGGCCGCGGGCGGGGTGAAGGGATGAGCCCGCACCAGCACAGCTCTGTCCGCCCCGCCACCGGAAAAGGTCGCACCGTGATCAGACAACGCCGTCGCTCCGTGTCCACCGCTCTAGCGGGCGCCCTCGCGCTCGTGCTGGCCGCCTGCGGTTCCGGCGGCTCCGACCAGGAGCAGCCCTCCGCTCAAGACGTGCGGGCCGCGCTGGACGCCGGCGGCACGATCAAGGTGTGGGCTTGGGAGCCGACGCTCAAGGAGGTCGTCGCCGGCTTCCAGGAGAAGTACCCGAAGGTCAAGGTCGAGCTGGTCAACGCGGGCACCGGCGACAAGCAGTACACCGCGCTGCAGAACGCCATCGCGGCCGGTTCCGGCGTGCCGGACGTGGCGCAGGTCGAGTACTACGCGCTGCCGCAGTTCGCGCTGGCCAAGTCGATGACCGACCTCAGGTCGCTCGGCGCCGACGAGCTCGACGGCAGGTTCACCCCGGGCCCGTGGACCTCGGTGCACGCGGACGAGGGCGTCTACGGGCTGCCGATGGACTCCGGCCCGATGGCGTTGTTCTACAACAAGGAGTTGTTCGACCGGCACGGCGTGCCGGTGCCGACCACGTGGGAGGAGTACGTCGCCGCGGCCCGCGCCCTGCACGCGGCCGATCCGGAGGTCCACATCACCAACGACACCGGTGACGCGGGCTTCACCACCAGCATGATCTGGCAGGCGGGCGGCAAGCCCTACCGGGTCGACGGCACCACCGTGAAGATCGACCTGGCCGACGAGGGTTCGAAGCGGTTCACGGCCATGTGGCAGCAGCTCGTCAGCGAGGAGCTGGTCGCGCCGGTCACCTCGTGGAGCGACCAGTGGTACCAGGGCCTGGGCGACGGGTCGATCGCGACGCTGGTCATCGGCGCGTGGATGCCCGCCAACCTCCGGTCCGGCGTCGCGGCGGGCGAGGGCAAGTGGCGCGTGGCGCCCATGCCGCAGTGGGAGGCGGGAGGCAAGGCCGTCTCCGAGAACGGCGGCAGCGCGTTGTCCATCCCGGAGGCGGGCGCGAACAAGGCCCTCGCCTACGCGTTCGTCAGGTACGCCACCGCCGAGGAGGGCGTGCGGACGCGGGTGGCCGGTGGCGCGTTCCCGGCGACCACGGCCGAGCTGACCTCGCCGGAGTTCCTGAACGCCGAGTTCCCCTACTTCGGCGGCCAGAAGGCCAACGAGGTGTTCTCCCAGGCCGCGCAGAACGTCGTCGGCGGGTGGTCCTACCTGCCGTTCCAGGTCTACGCCAACAGCATCTTCAACGACACCGTCGGCAAGGCGTACGTGTCGGGCACGACGCTGGCCGACGGGCTGCGGGCGTGGCAGGAGGCGTCGGTCGAGTACGGCAACGAGCAGGGGTTCACGGTCGGGTAGCCCGTCCGCGACCCCACCCCCGACCTACCCGAGAGGACCCCCATGGGCGTGCTGGGCATCAGCGACGACGGCTTCACCCTCGACGGCGCCCCGTTCCGGCTGATCTCCGGCGCGCTGCACTACTTCCGCGTGCACCCGGAGCAGTGGTCGGACCGGTTGCGCAAGGCGAGGTGGATGGGCCTGAACACGATCGACACCTACGTCCCGTGGAACCTGCACGAGCCGCAGCGGGGCGTGGTCGGGGCGGAGGCCGGGCTGGACCTGCCGAGGTTCGTCGACCTGGCGCAGGAGCACGGCTTGCACGTGCTCCTGCGCCCCGGCCCGTACATCTGCGCCGAGTGGGACGGCGGCGGGCTGCCGCCGTGGCTGCTCACCGAGCCGGACATCCGCTACCGCAGCACCGACCCGCGGTTCCTGGACGCGGTCGGGTCGTACTTCGCGGCGCTGTGGCCGCTGCTGGTGGACAAGCTCGCGACCCGCGGCGGGCCGGTGATCGCGGTGCAGGTCGAGAACGAGTACGGCGCGTTCGGCGACGACGCGGAGTACCTGCGGCGGCTGGCCGAGCTGTTGCGCGGCAACGGGGTGGACGTGCCGCTGTTCACCTGCGACCAGCCCGCCGACCTGGCCCGCGGCGCGCTGCCCGGCGTGCTGCGGACCGTCACGTTCGGCAGCCGGGTCGCCGAGTCGCTGGCCGCGCTGCGCGAGCAGCAGCCCACCGGGCCGCTGATGTGCTCGGAGTTCTGGAACGGCTGGTTCGACGACTGGGGCGGCCACCACGTCACCCGCGCCGCGGCCGACGCCGCCGCGACGTTGGACGAGGTGCTGACCACCGGCGCGTCGGTGAACCTGTACATGTTCCACGGCGGCACGAACTTCGGCTTCACCAGCGGCGCCAACGACAAGGGCGTCTACCGGCCGATCACCACGTCCTACGACTACGACAGCCCGCTGTCGGAGGCCGGCGACCCGACGGCCAAGTACCTGGCGTTCCGCGAGGTGATCGCCAAGCACGCCCCGGTGCCGCCGGGGCCGCCGCCCGCCGCCGGTCCCAAACTGGCCGTGCCGTCGGTGGAGCTGACCGAGAGCGCGCTGCTGCTGGACAGCGTGGGCGTGCTGGGCGTGGCGAAGCAGGACGCGCGGCCGTCGACCATGGAGCAGCTGGGCCAGGCGTCCGGGTTCGTGCTGTACGAGACGGTGCTGGAGCGGGCGGGAGCGGTCCTGCTGGACGTCACGGCGTTCGGCGACCGGGTGCAGGTCTTCGTGGCGGGCCTGCCCGCGGGCGTGCTGGAGCGCGAGCGGCACGAGCACGTGCTGGCGCTGACCGCGCCCCACGCCGGCGCGGCGCTCGCGCTGCTGGTCGAGAACCAGGGCCGGGTCGACTACGGCCAGGCCATCCACGACCGCAAGGGGATCACCGGCCCCGTGCTGCTGGACGGCGTCGAGGTCGGGGACTGGACGAGCCGCGCCCTGCCGCTGGACGACCTGGCGGGCCTGCGCTTCGCCCCGACCACCGAGACGCCGGTCGGCCCGGCGTTCCACCGCGGTGTCGTGCACGTCGACACACCGGCCGACGCGTTCCTGTCGCTGGCCGGCTGGACCAAGGGCAACGCCTGGGTCAACGGCTTCCACCTGGGGCGGTACTGGTCACGCGGCCCGCAGCAGACGCTCTACGTGCCGGCGCCCGTGCTGCGGCCCGGCGCGAACGACGTCACCGTGCTGGAGCTGCACGCCACGCGCCGTCCCGTGGTGGCCCTCGTGGCGGAACCGGACCTCGGCCCGACCGAGCGCTGACCGCACGGCTCGTCCCCCACCGTGCCGGTCGCGGTTGCCTGCCACCTTTCGGACCTACTTATGATGGGCCGTTCGAGGTAATTGATCGAACTCCGGAACCAGGGTGTTCAGCGCTGCGTCATCTTGGACGGGCAGGTGGGTGACGAGGGGGACTCATGTTCGAACGCTCGGCCGGGCACCGCGGTGTCCAGGGTGTTGAGGTGCGCGGCTGATGGCGGGCGAGAACCCGCTGGTGGACGCGCCGCCCGCGGAGTCGGGGGCGTTCTTCAACGCGGGCACCGGCGACAACGGCTGGGCGACGGGCATCTCCATCGCGGAGTCGGCGATGGACACGTACAACGGGATCAAGGACGGCGACTGGGTCCAGGGCGGGCTGGGCATGGTCGGCCTGGCCGCCGACGCCGCCGCGATGGCCATCGACCCGTTCGGCACCCTGATGTCGTCGGCGGCGTCGTTCCTGATGGAGCACGTGCAGCCGTTGAAGGACATGCTCGACTGGCTGGCGGGCAACCCGCCGGTGATCGAGTCGTACTCCGCGACGTGGAACAACGTCGCCACCGAGCTGGGCAAGATCGCGGAGGACTACAACGCCTCGGTCGCGTCCGGCACCCGGGGTTGGACCGGCGCGGCGGCGGAGAACTACCAGACCAACTCCAAGGTGCACGGCGACGCGCTGGCGGGGGCCGCGTCGGCGGCCGGGACCGTCGGCACGGTCGTGGGTCTGATGGGCATGGTCGTCGCGTTCGTGCGCGAAGTGGTGCGGGACCTGATCGCGGACCTGGTCGGCAAGCTGATCGCGTGGGTGCTGGAGGCCGCGTTCACCCTCGGCTTCGGCACGCCGGTGATCGTGGCGCAGGCCGTGACCGCGATCTCGAGGTGGGCCGCGAAGATCGCCAAGATCATCCAGGACCTGCTGGACACCATCAAGAAGGTCTCGCCGATGCTCAAGCGTCTGGTCGAGGTCTTCGAGAAGATCATGAAGGTGGTCGGCAAGCTCGCCGGCAAGGCCACCGGCCTGGACGTGCTCGACCCGAAGAACATCAAGAGGGGCGGCTTCTTCCAGACCGGCGGCGGGCCCGACGTCGACGTGCCGTCCGGGTCGGGGCGCGGCAACGGGACGTCGCCCTCGGGGAGCGACCCGGACACTCCGTCGAGTCGGCCGGGTGACACGACTTCCACGTCGGGCAGCACCACTGCCCCGGACGCGCCGACGTCACGGCCGGGCCGTGGCGACCCGACCGACGTGCCGACGTCCTCCACCGGCAGGCCGGGCCGCGACCCGGACGCCGATGGGCCGCCTCGCGGCAACGTCCCGGGCGCGGACACCTCGCCGGGCGGGAACAGGCCGTTGGGCGAGCGCAGCGGCGGACCGGGCAGCAACCCCTCCCCCGCTCCCGGCGGCAACGGCGGTTACTCCAGCGGCTCGGGCTCTGGCGGCTCTGGCTCCGGCTACTCCGGCGGCAGCCCTAGTAATAGTGGTGGCAGCTACTCCGGCACCAGCCCCGGTGGCAACGGGGGCGGCTACTCCGGCAACAGCCCCGGTGGCAACGGGGGCGGCTACTCCGGCACCAGTCCTGGTGGCAACGGCGGCTACTCCGGTGGCGGTACCGGCAGCAGTGGTGGCGGCAGCGGCGGCGGCAACCCTCCGGATGCCCCGAACCCGTCACGGACAGACCACACCTCTGCCTCGACCGCCGCCGCCCCGGACGCCCCACCTCGCGCCGACCACCCCAACACCCCCGCACCTCCCCGCGACCCCGGCAACTCTCCCCAGGGCAACCAGCCCCCGACCACTCCTGCCGGTGGCCCAGGTGCGCCCGCCGGTGGTGGCGCGCCGGGCGGTGGCTCACCGGCTCCCGGCGGTAGGCCGGGTGGCGGTGGGTGGACCGGCACACCTGGCAGCCGGGGTGACCTCGGTTCAGGCGTCCCGAGCCCTCGCGGCTCCGAGACCCCGAGGCCGTCGTCGTTCGGTCCGTCGAGCACCGGACCTTCCCACGCGGGACCCACCCACAGCGGTCCTGCCCACAACGGACCCGCCCACAGCGGCCCTGCTCATGCCGGACCGCCGCAGAACGGCCCAAGTCCCTTCGGCCCCTCCGGCAACGGCCCGTCGCACTCCGGCCCCGGCAACAACCCGCCACCCGCCCGACCGGGCAATCCCGGACCGGCTCACACCGGCCCCGGTAGCCACGGGCCGTCCCACACCCCGCCCGGCAACCACGGACCGTCGCACGCCGGGCCCGGAGGTCAGGGGCCGTCGCACGCGGGGCCGCCGCAGCAGCGCGGTGGGCCGCTGCAGAACGGTCCCTCGCCCAGCACGCACCCGGACAACGCCCGGTCCAGGGGCGGGCACCCCGACGCGCCCGGCCGGCCGCACCCCAACGCCCCCGCACCCCACAACCAGCCCAGACCCCACCACGACGGCCCGCCGGCGCCGCGCCACCCCGACGCCAACCCGCCGCACCGCCCTGACGGTCCCCCGGCCCCGCGCCGCGACCCCGACGGAACGCCCGGCCAGCACCGCGCCCCCGAAGGCGCGCCCGCGCCACGGCGCAACCCGGACGGTTGGACGCAGCCCCACCGCGACACCGACACCGGTCCGCGACACCGCCAAGACCCCGGCGCCGACCAGCCGCACAACAACCAGCCGCACAACGACCGACCAGACACGGACCCGCCGCACAACGACCAGCCGAACGCCGACCAACCCCGCACCGACCAGCCGGACATCGACGAAGCGCACGCCCGGCACGGGGAAACGACGCCGGCGGGCATCTCGCACCACCGCGGCGACCCCGACATGGGCGACCTGCCCCACCGCGTCCCCGCCGACCCCCGCTACTTCACCGCCGACGTCCACGTCACCCCCGACGGCCGGGCGCGCATCGGCAACCACACCTACACCCCCGAGCAGTACGGCGACCTCCTCCGGCGCAACGGCTGGGACGGCCGGACGCCCATCCGGCTCATCGGCTGCGACGCAGGCTCCAACGACTTCGCCAACCGCCTCTCCCGCCACACCGGCGCGGACGTCCTCGCGCCGACCAAACCGGCCTGGACCGACGCCAACGGCCGCGTCTACACCAGCGACGCGACCACCGGACCGGACGGCAACCGCCACCCCAGGATCCCGCCCACCGGCGAGTGGCACACCCACCACCCGGACGGCGCCACCACCAGGACCGGCGAGGACGGGTACGCGCCGGGCACGTCCGACGACCACCGCACCGGGCACGACGACCCGGACGGCGCCGTCGACCGGGGCAGCCCGAGCGGGACCTCCCCCGACCCGGACGACTTCCCCGCCCTGCCGGACTACGACCCGAACACCTACCGCCAGGACGTCGCCGACATCGTCCGGGTGCTGGACGACGCGGGCCGGCCCGACCTCGCCCGGAAGTTCCACGACCTGGCGCACCGGCAGGTCGACGGCGGCAACGTCGACGGGCTCGAAGACTGGATGGACGAGACCGCGCCGCGCTCGCGCAACACCGACCCCGACATCGCCCGCGCGCAGGTGCTGGACAAGGCCGCCGAGCTGACCGTGCTCGACCGGCTGTCCGACGACATCTCCGGCGACCCGGACCTGACCGCCCGCTTCAACCCCGGCGGCCCGACCGGCGCGTCCTTCGACATCCACGTCGAGGACGCCGGCGGCAACACCGTGCGCCGGGTCGAGGTCGAGCGGGTCGCCGAGTTCCCGGAGACGCCGGGCGACCTGCACTCCGGCTCGCTGCACGGCGCCGACAAGGCCGACGCCCCGGTGCCGAACCGGCTGCCGACGGCGGAGTCGGCGGCGGTCGTGCCGACGGTCCCGCCCGGCGGCCACCGGGTCCCCCTCGGCCCGAACGAGAAGGTCTACACCGGCGGTCTCGAATACGAGATCCGCGACCAGAACGGGGACGTCCGCAAAACCGGCAACCTCGGCGAGGACCTGGCCCGCGATTTCAACCGCAACCGGGTCTCGCACCACAACCTGCCGAACCTCGACGCGGTCAACATCCTGGATGACGGTGGTAACCTGCTCGGCCGGCTGATCAGGGATGGCGGAGAATGGAAGTGGGTCCAGTGACCGGCTATTCGGACTACCAACCGCACGGCGAGACGTTGAGCTTCGCCAACGACCGCCTCGACGATTCCGTCGGCCTGTTCTCCCGCGCGTTGCAGGTCCGCCGCAGCCTGGCCGACGTGGTCCGGCCGTGCGGCGACAACCTGTGGCTGACCTGCGTGATCGACGACACCTGGATCAACGTCAGCGACCCGGAACCGTCGGAGCCGCACTGGCAGGTGGTGGAGCGGGGCAGCGAGGTGAACCACGTCCCGCCGGCGCCGGAGCACACCGTCAGAACGGTGCCGGAACTGTCGGAGAACGCGCTCCTGGACGTTTTCGGCGAGGCCCTGGGAACGGTGACGTGCCCGAGCGATTTCTTCGTCACGTTCGAACAGCTGACGCCCACCGCGATGATGACGCGCGTGGTGGACGAGAGCGGGATCGGACCGGACGGCACGGTTCCGGTGCGCATCTACGAGCGCGAAGTGCGGTGTTCCACGACGCGCCTCGACGGCGTTCTCTGGATCGACCCGCCGGCGGCCGGGTCGCCTTTCCTGCCGCCCGTCACGTTCACCGTGCGGTTCGACGGCGTGCTGATGACGACGATCTCGGTGCACTGGTCGCGGTGGCTGGACAAGGGCACCGGTGAGCACCGGGCGCTGCAGTCGGCGCTCGACTCGCTGAAGGGCCTCGGCTGGCGGGCCCGGGGCAGCTCCTACCGGTTCGCCCTCTGACGAGAACGGGAACGGGAACGGGGGCTCCCCGGTCGACCGGGGAGCCCCCGCCGGTCACAGCGCCCGCTCCAGGTGCTCGGACATCAGCCGGACGAAGCGGGACGGGTCGGGCAGGTCGCCGCCCTCGGCGAGCAGCGCCATGCCGTGCAGCAGCTCGGCCGACCCGGCGAGCGCCGCGTCCTGCCCACCGCGCTCGGCGAACGCCCGGTGCAGCCCGTCGACCAGCGCGTGGTCCGGGTTCAGCTCCAGGATGCGCTTCACCGGCGGCAGTTCCTGGCCCATCGCCCGGTACATCTTCTCCAGGGTCGGGGTCAGGTCGTGGGCGTCACCGACGACGCACGCGGCCGACGTGGTCAGCCGCGAGGACAGCCGGACTTCCTTGACCTGGTCGGCCAGGGTCGTGCTCATCCACGACAGGAAGTCGGCGAAGTCCTTCTGCCGCTCCTCCGCCCGCGCCTTCTCCTCCTCGGTCTCCAGGTCGACCTGGCCCTTGGCGATCGACTGGAACTGCCGGTCCTGGAACCCGGGCACGGCGTCGACCCACATCTCGTCGATCGGGTCGGTGAGGATCAGCACCTCGAAGCCCTTGGCCCGCAGCGCTTCCAGGTGCGGCGAGTTCTCCACGGTGGCCCGCGAGTCACCGGTCATGTAGTAGATGTGCTGCTGGTCGTCCTTCATCCGCTCGACGTACTCGGCGAGCGTGGTGGGCTTCTCCGGGTCGGCGGTGGAGGCGAACGAGGCGATGCCGAGGATCGCGTCCCGGTTGTCGTGGTCGCTGAGCAGGCCCTCCTTGACCGCGCTGCCGAACTCGCGCCAGAACGTCGCGTACGACTCCGGCTTGTCGGCCATCAGGCCCTTGACCGTCGAGAGCACCTTCTTGACCAGCCGGCGGCGCACCAGCTGGATCTGCCGGTCGTGCTGCAGCAGCTCGCGCGACACGTTGAGCGAGAGGTCCTGGGCGTCCACCACGCCCTTGACGAACCGGAGGTACTCCGGCATCAGCTCTTCGCACTCGTCCATGATGAAGACGCGCTTCACGTAGAGCTGCACGCCCCGCTTGCGCTCGCGCATGAACAGGTCCAGCGGCGCCTGGGACGGGATGAACAGCAGCGCCTGGTACTCGAACACGCCCTCGCCGTGCATGCGGATCGTTTCGAGCGGCTTGTTCCAGTCGTGGCTGACGTGCCGGTAGAACTCGGCGTACTCGTCCTCGGAGACCTCCGACGCGGGCCGCGCCCACAGCGCCTTGCGCGAGTTGATCGTGTCCGGCTCGGCGCCGTCCTCCCTGGCCATCCGGATCGGCCAGGTGATGAAGTCGGCGTAGCGCTTGACGATCTCGGTGATCTTCGCGGTCGACGTGTAGTCGGCGAGGTGGTCCTCGGGGTCGGCCGGCTTGAGGTGGAGGGTGACCGAGGTGCCCTGCGGCGCGTCGGCGACGTCCTCGATCGTGTAGGTGCCCTCGCCGGCGGACTCCCACCGGACGCCCTCCGCCGACCTCGGGTGCCTGGTCACGAGGGTGACCTTGTCGGCGACCATGAACGAGGAGTAGAAGCCGATGCCGAACTGCCCGATGAGGTCCTGCGAGGCGGCGGAGTCCTTCGACTCCTTCAGCTTCTGCAGGAACTCGGCGGTGCCGGACTTCGCGATCGTGCCGATCAGCCCGACCACGTCCTCGCGGGTCATGCCGATGCCGTTGTCCCGGATCGTGAGCGTGCGCGCCTCGCGGTCGACGTCGATGGCGACGTGCAGGTCCGAGGTGTCCGCGACCAGGTCCTTGTCGCGGAACGTCTCCAACCTGAGCTTGTCCAGCGCGTCCGAGGCGTTGGACACCAGTTCGCGCAGGAACGTGTCCTTGTTCGAGTAGACCGAGTGGATCATCAGCCGCAGGAGCTGACGCGCCTCCGACTGGAACTCGAGCGTTTCCACGTTCGTCCTTTCTGTTCCTACCTCCGACGACCCGTCATCGTATCGAGTCGGCGGCGGGTCGGGCACCGGGACCGCGACCCCGCCGGTCACCCGATCGGCGGGGTCGACGGTGTTCGGCTACCCGACCGGCCGAACCTCGGCGAGCCCGGCCAGCGCGCGCGGCAGCGGGCCCCGGTGCAGGACGCCGAGGCGCTGGGTGGCGCGGGTGAGGGCGACGTACAGCTCCGCCGCGCCGCGCGGCCCGTCGGCCAGGATCCGCTCCGGGTCCACGACCAGGACGGCGTCGAACTCCAGGCCCTTGGTCTCCGACGCGGGCACCGCGCCCGGCACGTCCGGCGGCCCGATCACGACGCTGGTCCCGTCGCGGCCCGCCTCGTCGCGGGTGAACTCCTCGACGGCGGCGAGCAGCCCGTCCGGCGTGACGCGCCGCGACCACGGCCGGACGCCGCACGCGCGGACCGAGTCCGGCGGCCGGACGTCGGGCGCGAACTCGGCGAGCAGCGCGGCGGCGACGGACATGATCTCCGCCGGGGTGCGGTAGTTGACCGTCAGCGAGCGGTAGACCCAGCGGCCGGGCGCGTACGGCTCCAGCATCGCGCCCCACGACGTCGCGCCGGCCGCCGACCGGCGTTGCGCCAGGTCGCCGACCACCGTGAACGACCGGCCGGGGCAGCGCCGCATCAGCACCCGCCAGTCCATCTCGGACAGCTCCTGCGCCTCGTCGACGACGACGTGCCGGTAGGTCCAGTCCCGGTCCGCGGCGGCGCGCTCGACCAGCTCGCGGGTGTCGCGTTCGACGACCCGGTCCGCCAGGTCCTCGGCGTAGAGCAGGTCCGAGGCGAACAGGTGGTCCTCGTCGTCCATCGAGTCCTGGCGGTCGACCTGGATGTCCAGCACGCCGGCCGCGTACTCGACCTCGGCCCGCCGCTCCCGCTCGGCGGCCCGGTCGACCGACTTGTCGCGGCCGAGCAGGTCGACCAGCTCGTCCAGCAGCGGCACGTCCGACACCGTCCACGCCTCGCCGTCGGCGCGCAGCAGCGCCTGGTCCGCGCCGGCCGCCCGCAGCCGTTCGGGTGACGCGTACAGCGGGGCGAGCACCTGTTCCGGCGTCAGGACCGGCCACAGCTCGTCCAGCGCGGCGGTGAACTTCTCGTCCACCGCGAGTTCTTTGAGCAGGTCGGAGCGCAGCTGCTCCCACGCCTCGCGGTCCGAGCGGTCCAGCCAGCCGCGGCCGATCCGGGCGATGGCCCGTTCGGTGAGCACGTAGGTGACGATCTCGGTGAACACGCCGCGGGCCTCGTTGTGCGGCAGCCCGCTGGTGCGCGCCTCCTCCCTGGCCCACTGCGCGGTCTCGGCGTCGATCCGGACCGTGACGTCGGCCAGTTCGATCGGCACCGGGTGCTCCGGCAGCCGCTGCCGGTCGGCGACCGCCGCCGCGAGCACGTCGAGGATCTGCAGCGAGCCCTTCAGCCGGGCGGCCTCCGGCCCGTCCTCGGCGGTGACGCGCAGGCCGGGCACGAGGTCGCCGGTGGTCGTGAACACCACGTCGGACTCGCCGAGCGACGGCAGCACCCGGCCGATGTGGTTGAGGAACGACGGGTTGGGCCCGACGACGAGCACGCCGTGGCGCTCCATCCGCTCGCGCTGCGTGTAGAGCAGGTACGCGACGCGGTGCAGCGCGACGACGGTCTTCCCGGTGCCCGGTCCGCCCTCGATCACCAGCACGCCGGGGTGGTCGAGCCGGATGATCTCGTCCTGCTCGGCCTGGATCGTCGCCACGATGTCGCGCATGCCCTCGCCGCGCGGCGCGTTGACGGCCGCGAGCAGCGCCGCGTCACCGCGCGCGTCACCGTCGGGGCGGCCGAGCGCCTCGTCGGTGAAGTCGACCACCTCGCGGCCGCGGGTGTGGAACTGGCGGCGTCGGCGCATGTTCTCCGGGCTCGCCGCGGTGGCGACGTAGAACGCGCGGGAGGCCGGTGCGCGCCAGTCGAGCAGCACCGGTTCGTACGACTCCGCCTCGTCGAAGAGGCCGATGCGGCCGATGTAGGAGGTCTCGCCGGAGGCGGTGTCCAACCGGCCGAAGCACAGCCCGTTGTCGGCGACGTCCAGCCGCTTCGCCTCCTTTGCCAGCGTGCGCACCTCCACGTCGCGCTCCACGGGCGTGACGCCGCGCCCCAGCAGCGCCGCGTCGTACTCCCCCTTCACCCGGGCGCGCTCGGCGTCGAGCCGCTGGTAGAGCCCGGCCACGTAGTCGCGCTCGGACCGCAATTCGTCTTCGTACCCCTGAGTTGACACAGGCCCCTCGCAGTGCTTAAACTGAGTCCAGGTTCGGCGGGTTTCCTTTGCACGTTCGGGAAACACGCCGATTTTTTATTCTCCACCTCCTGTCAAATTCCGCCGCCGTTTCCGGGCTCGTCCCGACCCCCGTTCGGTGGCACGCACGGCGTTGTCCCGGTGCGATCCTGAACCCCTTGCGCGCGTGAACCGCCGGGCGAGGGAGCGATCACGGGCCGTCCGGACCGGGTCCCGTCCACCGAGGAGATCCCCGAGGCGCCCGGCGCGCTGCCGCTGGTGGGGCACGGCGTACCGATGCTGCGTGACGCGCCCGCCTTCCTCGCCGGGCCGGCGGCGCGGGGCGACCTGGCCGCGCTGGTGCTGACCGACCGGATCGTCACCGAGACGCTGCGCTTCCGGTCACCGGTCTGGCCGCTCACCCGCTGCATCGGTGACCGGTTCGGTGGTGCTTCACCCACCTGCCCGGCGCCACCGTCCACCCAGCCGCCTCGTTCGCCATGGAACCCCGCCGCCTCCGGATGCGCGCCACCCGCCGGGCTTGACCACCCCGGTCAGCCCGAGGCGTCGTCGAGCGGTCGGGGGCAGGTGCCGCCGGGGCTCGTCAGGAGTTCGAAGTGCCACATCTCGTTGGCGTAGCGCCGGCACAGGCCGTAGTCCGCGCCGTGCCGGATCAGCCAGTCGGCGGCGTCGGTGGGGCCGATGTCGATCGCCCGGCCGGTCACGTGCGCGGACTTCTCCGGTGTGCTGACCAACCTCCGGGCCTCCTCCGCGCTGCCGTACCGGATCACGGCTTCGTCCAGCAGGCGCCGCTGGTAGTCCTTGCTGCGCCAGCCGGAGGTCACCTTGAACTCCACACCGGCCTCGCGGGCGTCCGCCGCCGCCTCTCGCACCGCCGCGTACAGGCCGGCGTCCAGCTTGCGCAGCGCGGCGTGCCCGGTCTGGTCGAGGGAGATGCCGGCGGCGTCCGGGATGCTGCCGTCCTCCTCCGCCGGTGACGGGCCGCCGGTCGCCGCCGGTCCCGGGCCGCCGCAGGCCGACAGGACCGCCGCGACGACGCCGACGAGCAGGGACGTGCGCACCGATGGGCTGAACATCTTCACCTCGCTGTGGGGCTGGGCCGGACACCTCCGACACTGCCCACGCGATGTCCGCGCCCCATGCGCGTTGTGTGCGCGTTCTGTGACAGCCGCCCGCGCACCTAACCCGGCGCACCTCGCGGCACGGTGAGGGTGAACACCGCGCCGCCGTCGTCGTGGACGTCCAGGCGACCGCCGTGCAGCCGGGCGTTCTCCTGCGCGATGGCCAACCCCAGCCCGCTGCCCTCGGTCCGGCCGCGGGCGCGGTCGCCGCGGACGAAGCGGTCGAAGACGACCGGGGCCAGTTCGGCGGGCAGGCCCGGTCCGGAGTCGGCGACGACGACGCGCACCAGAGCGGGGTCCGTGCCGTCGACGGTCACGGTGACCGGCGGCTCGCCGTGCCGGACGGCGTTGGTGACCAGGTTGCGGACGATCGTGTGCAACCGGCGGGGGTCGCCGAAGACGGTGGCGTCACCGTCCCGGTGGACCGGGACGCCCGGCGCGCCGACCTCGACGGCGTCCGCTACCAGCGCTTCGAGGTCGACCACCTCGGGCCGGAGCTCGGCGGCGCCCGCGTCGAACCGGGACATCTCCAGCAGGTCCTCGACCAGCGCTCCCAGCCGCCGCGCCTGGGAGCCGAGCAGTTCCGCCGACCTGGCCCGGTCCTCGGCGTCCGGGCTGCGCAGGCCGTCCGCCGCCGCGACCATCGACGCCAGCGGCGTGCGCAGGTCGTGCGCCACGTCCGCGACGAACCGCCGTTGCTGCTGGTCCTTGAGCCGCAGCTGCTCGATGGACTCCCCGAGCCGCTGCGCCATCGCGTTGAACGACCCGGCCAGGTCGGCCAGCTCGTCACGGCCCCGCACCGGCAGCCTGGTGCCCAGCTCGCCGGCTCCGAGCCGGCGGGCGGCAACGGCGGCGGTGCGCACCCGGCGCTGGACGCCGCGCGCGGCCAGGACGCCCAGCGCGCCGCCGAGCAGGGCGATCACCGCCGCGACCAGCGCCAGCCGGTCGCGCAGGGTGGCCAGCTCGGCCTCGACGCGACCCGCGTCGTAGAACTCGGCGAGCAGCAGGCCCGGCTCGACCTCGCCGACGATGACGAGCCGCGGGCCGTCCGGCGTCTCGGCGGTGTAGCGCACCGAGCCCAGGCGCCCGCGCGCCCGGTCCACCTCGGCCACCGGCAGCCCGCCGGGGAACGACCCGCCGGTGCCCGCGACCGGGACGTAGCCCCCGTCCCGCGAGGTCGAGACGTCGCCGGACGTCGGCGTGAAGTTGACCAGCGCCCACGTCAGGCCGAGCCGGGCGCTCATGTACTCGGCCACACCGTCCACGGCCGACCTGGCGCCGGTGGTGCGGACCAGGAACTGGTGCGCCTGCTGGGCGTCGGAGTCGAACGCGGCCTGGGCGGAGGCGGTGAACCGGTCCCGGGTGGTCCCGGCCTGCAACCGGTAGGTCGTCAACGCCATCGCGACCGTCGTGACGAGGGTGACGGCCGCGACGGTCAGCACGACGGCCGCCCGCAGCCCCGGCCGCCACGTCACGGCTTGACCAGGCGGTACCCGAAGCCCCGGACGGTGAGCAGCAGCACGGGGTTGGCGGGCTCCGGCTCGATCTTGGCCCGCAGCCGGGCCACGGTGGCGTCCACCAGGCGCGAGTCGCCGCTGAACCCGTAGTCCCACACCCGCTTCAGCAGCGCCTGCCTGCTCAGCACCTGGCCGGGGTGCTCGGCGAACTCGACCAGCAGCCGCAGCTCGGTGGACGTGAGGCGCAGCTCGACGCCGTCCCTGGTCACCGCCATGGCGGCGGTGTCGAGTTCGAGGTCGCCGATGACGTGCACGTGCCGCCCGGGCGGCGGGGCGGGCACGGCGCGGCGCAGGACCGCCTTCACCCTGGCGTCGAGCACCCGCGGCTCGACCGGCTTGACCACGTAGTCGTCGGCGCCGCACTCCAGGCCGACCACGACGTCCACCGCGTCACCGCGGGCGGTCAGCAGGATCACCGGGACGGTGTCGGCGGCGCGGAGCCGGCGGCACACCTCGAACCCGTCGACGCCGGGCAGCATCACGTCCAGCAGCACCAGGTCGGTCGGGGTCCGCCGCTCGGCGAGCACCTCCAGCGCCCGCTCGCCGGTGGCCGCCACCGCGACCTCGTGGCCGAGCCCGCGCAGGGCGCGGGACAACGCCTCGGCCAGCACCGCGTCGTCCTCCACGAGCAACAACCGCGGCACTGGTGGCACCCCTCGCTGTCGGCCGGACCTCCCCGACCACGGTATACCAGCGGTTACGCCGAACGGGTCAACCGGGTCAGCGGGCGCCGAGCAGCCGACCGCCCTCCGCGCCGTAGAACAGCAGCCGGCCGGGCGCGGCGTTCACCGCGAGGGTGCGGCCGAGGGCGGGCTCGTCCTGCTCGGACACCGTGAAGCTGACGAGCGCGCCGTCCGCGCAGTCGAGGGTGACCAGCGACGAGACGCCCAGGTTCGCCACGGTGGACACCCGGCCGGTGATGCCGTCCCGGGCCGGGCTCAGGTACTCGGGCCGCACGCCGACCACGACGGGCGTGCCGTCGACCAGCTCCGGCAGGCCGGGCAGCCGCGCGCCGGCGCACTCGACGTGCCCGTCGCGGACCTCGGCGGCGAGCAGGTTCATCGGGGTGGAGCCGATGAAGTTCGCGACGAACGTGTCGGCGGGCCGCTGGAACACCTCGCGCGGCGTGCCGAGCTGGCGGATGCGGCCCGCGTCCATCACCGCCATCCGGTCGGCCAGCGCCAGCGCCTCCGCCTGGTCGTGCGTGACGAACACGGTGGTGAGCGCGAGCTCGTGCTGCAACCGCTTGAGGAACGTCCTGGCCTCCAGCCGCAGCCGGGCGTCCAGGTTGGACAGCGGCTCGTCCAGCAGCAGCACGTCGGCCCCGGCGGCGACCGCCCGGCCCAGCGCCGTGCGTTGCTGCTGGCCGCCGGACAGCTGGCCCGGCCTGCGGTCGAGCAGGTCGGACAGGCTCAGGCCCTCGGCCACCTCGACGGCCGCCGCCCGTTGCCGCGCCTTGGGCGCGCGGCGGACCCGCAGCGGGTAGGCGATGTTCTCCGCCACGGTCATGTGCGGGAACAGGGCGTAGTCCTGGAACACCATCGCCACGCCGCGCTCGCCGGGCGGCAACCGCGTCACGTCCCGCGCCCCGATCGCGACGACGCCCTCGGCGGGCGACTCCAGGCCGGCGATCGTGCGCAGCAACGTGGTCTTGCCGCAGCCGGACGGGCCGAGCAGCGCGAACAGCTCGCCGTCCGCCACGTGCACGTCCAGCGCGTCCACCGCGCGGACCCCGTTCGGGTACACGGTGGACACACCGGTGATGTCGATGGCCGCCATCAGCTCTTGATGCCTCCGTGGAATCGGAACCCGTAGCGCTTGTTGACGACCAGGTACAGCACGACCACCGGGATCGAGTACAGCAGCGAGAACACCGGGATCACGGTCAGGTTGGCGCTGCCGCCCTCGTCCTGCAACGTCCGCACCAGCACCGCCGCGGGCTGCTTGCCGACGTCGCGCAGCAGCAGGAACGGCAGCAGGAAGTTGCCCCACGCGTTGACGAACGACCACACCAGGATCGTGGCGACGCCCGGCCGGGCGATGGGCAGCACCACGTGCCCCAGCACCTGCCGGGGCGACGCGCCGAACACCCGCGCGGACTCCTCGTAGGAGCGCGGCACGGAGTCCACGAAGTCCTTCAGGATGAAGATCGCGGCGGGCAGCATCCCGCCCGCGATCACCAGCGCCGTGCCGAACCGCGAGTCGACCAGCCCGAGCTGGAGCATCAGCACGAAGATCGGCACCATCGCCGCGGTGCCGGTCACCACGCTGGACAGCAGAAGCAGCGCGTACAGCAGCACGTCGCGGCCGGGGATGCGCACCCGCGACAGCGAGTACGCGGCCAGCGCCGCGAACGCCGTCGTCACCGCGGTCGCGACCAGGCACAGCACCAGCGAGTTGACCAGCGACCGCACCGCGAACGGGTGCCGGAAGGTCGCGTGCACGTTCGACAGCGTCCACTCCGGCAGGCGCAGGCCGAACCCCGGGCGCGCGTCGAACGGCGCGCCCGCCAGCCACAGCATCGGCACCGCGAAGAACGCCAGCACCACGGCGATCAGCACGTAGAAGCCGATCCGGCGGACCACCCAGCCCGGCGTCACGACCGCCGCCTCAGCAGCCGCAGGTACACCAGCGCCACCACCAGGTTCCCGACCAGCAGCAGCAACGACATCGCCGACGCGTACCCGAGCTGACCGCTCTCCAACGCCTGCCGGTAGATCAGCACGGGCAGCACCTCCGACCGGTGGTTCGGGCCGCCCGCGGTGAGCAGGAACGGTGTGAAGTCGTTGGCCGTCCACAGGCTGATGAGCAGCGTGTTGGTCAGCACGTGCCCGCGGATGTGCGGGAGCACGACGTCCCGGACGGTCTGCCGACCGCTCGCGCCGGCCAGCCGGGCGGTCTCCAGGTGCGACGGCGGCACGGCGGCCAGCGCGGAGGTGTACAGCAGCATGGAGAACGCCGTGCCGCGCCAGGTGTTGAACACGATCAGGCTCACCATCGGGTACTCGACCAGCCAGGCCGTGCCGGGTTGGCCTAGCAGCAGGCCGAGCGTGCCGCCGTCGCGGCTCAGCACGGCGAACCACAGGTAGGCGACCACCGGGCCGGGCAGGATCCACGCCAGCAGCACGACCCCCTCGACCGTGCGCCGCGGGCCCAGCCGGGCCCGCCGCAGCAGCCAGGCGAGCGCGAAGCCGAGCGCGTTCTGCCCGATGACCGCGGAGCCGAGCACGAACAACGCGGTCAGCCACAGCGAGTTGGTGAACAGCGGGTCGGCCAGCGCGGTGGTGAAGTTCTCCAGGCCGACCACGCTCGGCGCGGCGGCGGACGGCCCGGTCAGCTGGTAGTCGGTGATCCCGATGTACAGCGTCCACAGCGCCGGGAAGACCAGGAACAGGCCGATCAGCAGCAGCGCCGGCGCGACGAACGCGATCGCCCGCGCCGTGCCCAGCCCGGCGGAGTCGCGGTCAGCCGCGCGCAACCGAGTCCTCGCCGACCGCCTTGACCAGCGCGTCCTCGTACGACCGCGCGGCCTCGTCCGGGCTCCTGCCCGCGATCACGTCGGCCGTCGCCTGCTGCAACGCGGCCGACACCTTCGGGTAGTCGGCCAGGCCCGGCCGGTAGCGGGTGATCGGCAGCACGCGCTCGGCGATGAAGCCGAGCATGGGGTCGCCCGCCAGCACCTCGTCGTTGACGTCGGTGCGCTGCGTGACCTGCGCGTTGCCCGCCAGCGCCGACTTGACCGCCTCGGCCGAGTTCAGGAACTCCACCAGCTCCCACGCCTGCCGGGGGTAGTCGGTGTTCGGGTTGACCACCCGCACACCGCCGCCGGACATGCTCACGAAGTCCTGCCCGCCGACCCCGGCGCCCGGTCGGCGGGCCGGGATCAGCGCCCACCCGACGACCGCGTCGCGGTCCGCCATCTTCGCCACGCCGGTGCCGGGGTGCACCACCGAGCGCCAGAAGTAGTCGCTCTCCAGCAGGATGCCGATCCGGCCCTGGGCGAACAGCGCGAACGACCGGTCCCGGCCCTTGGCCTCCTGCTGGAGGACCGGGTCGCCCAGCCCGTCCCGGTAGATCCGCTGGTAGAGCCCGAGGACGTCCTTCACGCCCGCCGTCGCGCCCTGCCACCGGCCGTTGTCGTGCACCTCCGTGCCGGCGCCGACCAGCATGGGCAGCACGCCCTGCATGGTGGTGGCCTCGCCCATCGCGGCGCCGGCGTTCAGCTGGAGCGGTGAGACGCCGGGCAGCGCCTTGAGCCTGGCGGCGGTGTCGAGGACGTCGTCCCAGCTGCGGGGCTGCCAGTCGGTGGGCAGGCCCGCCCGGGCGAACAGCTCCTTGTTGTAGAACAGCACCCGGCCGTCGGTGCCGACGGGCACGCCGTAGCGCTTGCCGTCGAACTCGCCGAGGTCCTGCACGGCGTCCGGGATCTGCCGCCAGCCGTCCCAGGCGTCGACCTCGGCCGCGCCGACCACGTCGGCGAGCGGCTTGACGTGACCCGCTTGGGCGAACTCGCCGAGCCAGATGCCGTCCAGCTCGACCACGTCGCCACCGCCGCCGGTCTTGAGGTCCAGCGCGACCTTGGTCTTGTAGTCCTCGTCGGCAGTGCCGTTCTGCTCCAGGCGGAGCGTCACGTCGACGCCCTTGGCCTTCTGCGCCTCGGTGAACCGCGGGATCACCCAGTTGGTGATCCAGTCCGCGCCGCGCGCGTTCTTCCCGCCGGACACCGCGTTGGCCGTGATGATCAGCGTGACGTCCTTGGCGTCGGCGTTGCGCGCCGGGTCCGCTTCCCTGGTCTGGCCCAGGCAGCCCGTGAGCAGGCCCGCCACCGAGACCAGGACGATCGTCGTCCGCCGCATCCGCCGCTCCTCCACGTCGAGGCCCGCCAGCACGTGAACTCCCAACATGGCAGTCGGACGGCGTGACCGCAGCACCCCGGTCAGCGGTCACCCGTTCGTCGCAGCAGACGGCGACCGGTCGGCAGGCAGTAGCTCAACGCAAGAGATGTACAGAAGCATGAAAAATACTGACATCCACCGTTGACAGCTGGTCATCCACCTGCAACATTCGGTGCCAATCGTGAAATAAACCGACTCTGTCCCCCTGCCGAACAGAGGAACCCCATGACGTGGAAGCAGCTCGGTCGACGGGTGACCGTCGGCCTGCTCGCGCTCGCCCTCCCCCTGGTCGGACCGACCCCGGTCGCGTCCGCCGAACCCAACCTGGCCACCGGCCGCCCGACCACGGCCGGCAGCTCGCACCCCGAGTACCCCGCCTCGAACGCCACCGACGGCAACCCCAACACCTACTGGGAGAGCGGCAACAGCGCTTTCCCCCAGTGGCTCCAGGTCGACCTCGGCTCGACGGTCGCGGTCAACCGGGTCGTGCTGAAGCTGCCGCCCGGCTGGGGCTCGCGCACCCAGACCCTGGCCGTGCGGGGCAGCGCGAACGGCACGTCGTTCAGCGACCTCTCGGCGTCGAGCGGCAGGCTGTTCAACCCCGCCACCGGCAACGCGGTGACCATTGACTTCGCCACGGCTAACACCCGGTACGTGCGGCTGGACATCACCGCGAACACCGGTTGGGCCGCGGGTCAGCTGTCCGAGTTCGAGGTGCACGGCCCGGGCGCCGGCGGCGACACCCAGCCGCCGACCGCGCCGGGCAACCTCGCGTTCACCGAACCGGGCTCCGGCCAGGTCCGGCTGACCTGGACGGCGGCGAGCGACAACACCGGCGTCACCAACTACGTCGTGTACGCCAACGGCGCGGAGCGCGCGACCGTCGCCGGCGCCGTGCTGACCTACACCGACGCGCAACCCGCGTCCGCCACCGTGCAGTACCACGTCCGGGCGCGTGACGCGGCGGGCAACCTGTCGCCCGACAGCAACCGGGTGACGCGCACGGGCCAGGGCGGCGGTGGCACGAACCTCGCCGCGGGCAAGCCGGTCGAGGCGTCGTCGTCGGTGTTCACCTTCGTCGCGGCCAACGCCACCGACGGCAACATCGGCAGCTACTGGGAGTCCAACGGCTTCCCGGCGACGCTCACCGCGAAGCTCGGCTCGAACGCCGACCTCACCTCGGTCGTGGTGAAGCTGAACCCCGACACCGCGTGGGGCACGCGCACCCAGTCGATCCAGGTCCTCGGCCGCGAGCAGTCGGGCGCCGCGTTCACGTCCCTGGTCGGCCGGGCCGACCACGTGTTCACCCCGGCGGCGCAGAACACCGTCACGATCCCGGTCAGCGGGCGGGTGGCGGACGTGCGGCTCCAGGTCTTCGGCAACACCGGCGCGCCCGGCGCCCAGGTCGCCGAGCTCCAGGTCTTCGGCGTCGCCGCGCCCAACCCGGACCTCACGATCGCCTCGCTGACGTCCTCGCCCGCCAACCCGGTGGAGACCGACGCCGTCACGCTGTCCGCGACCGTCCGCAACACCGGCACCGCCGCCGCGCCCGCGTCGAGCGTGGCGTTCTCCCTCGGCGGCGCGTCCGGCACCGCGCCCGTCGCCGCCCTGGCCGCCGGCGCGTCCGCCACCGTGGCGTTCGCCGCGGGTCGGCTCGCGCAGGGCGCCCACCAGGCGACCGCCACCGTCGACCCGGCCAACACCGTGGTCGAGCAGAACGACGCCAACAACACCGCGTCCGCGCAGGTCGTCGTCGGCCAGGCGCCCGGCCCGGACCTCCGGGTCCTGGGCTTCACGTCCAACCCGCCGAACCCGGCCGCGGGCGCGCAGGTCACGTTCACCGTGCAGGTGAACAACCGCGGCACCACCGCGTCCGGCTCGTCGGTGACGCGGGTCGTCGCGGGCGGCGCCACGCTGAACACCACCACCGGCGCGATCGCGGCGGGAGCCACGGCGAACGTGGCGATCACCGGCAGCTGGACCGCCACCAGCGGCGGCGCGACCATCACCGCCACCGCCGACGCCACCAACACCGTCGTGGAGACCAACGAGACCAACAACTCGTTCTCCCGGGCGATCGTCGTCGGTCGCGGCGCGGCCGTGCCGTACACGTCGTACGAGGCGGAAGCCGGGCAGTACCAGGGCACCCTGCTGACCACCGACCGGCTGCGGACGTTCGGGCACACGAACTTCGCCACCGAGTCGTCCGGCCGCCAGTCCGTGCGGCTGACCAGCACCGGCCAGTTCGTCGAGTTCACCTCGACCAACCAGGCCAACTCGATCGTGGTGCGCAACTCGATCCCCGACGCGCCCGGCGGCGGTGGCATCGACGCGACGATCAGCCTCTACGTCAACGGCTCGTTCGCGCAGAAGCTGACCCTGTCGTCCAAGCACTCGTGGCTGTACGGCAACTCCGACGGGCCCGAGTCGCTGACCAACACGCCGCAGGCCGACGCGCGGCGGCTGTTCGACGAGTCGCACGCGCTGCTGGCGTCGTCCTACCCGCCCGGCACGAAGTTCAAGCTGCAGCGGGACGCGGGCGACACGGCGTCGTTCTACATCATCGACCTGGTCGACCTGGAGCAGGTCGCGCCGGCGGCGTCGCAGCCCGCGGGCTGCACGTCCATCACGGCGTACGGCGCGGTGCCCAACGACGGCAACGACGACACCTCCGCCATCCAGCGGGCCGTGACCGACGACCAGAACGGCGTCATCGGCTGCGTGTGGATCCCGGCGGGCCAGTGGCGGCAGGAGAAGAAGATCCTCACCGACGACCCGCTGAACCGCGGTCAGTTCAACCAGGTGGGCATCTCGAACGTCACGATCCGCGGCGCGGGCATGTGGCACTCCCAGCTCTACACGCTGACCCAGCCGCAGGACGCCGTCGGCGGCATCAACCACCCGCACGAGGGCAACTTCGGCTTCGACGTCGACGACAACACGCAGATCTCGGACATCGCCATCTTCGGCTCCGGCCGGATCCGCGGCGGTGACGGCAACGCCGAGGGCGGCGTCGGCCTCAACGGCCGGTTCGGCCGCAACACCAAGATCAGCAACGTCTGGATCGAGCACGCCAACGTCGGCGCGTGGGTCGGCCGGGACTACGACAACATCCCCGACCTGTGGGGTCCCGGCGACGGGCTGGAGTTCAGCGGCATGCGGATCCGCAACACCTACGCGGACGGCATCAACTTCACCAACGGCACCCGCAACTCCAAGGTGTTCAACTCGTCGTTCCGCACCACCGGTGACGACGCGCTCGCGGTGTGGGCCAGCCGGTACGTGAAGAACACGGCCGTGGACGTCGCGCACGACAACCAGTTCGTCAACAACACCGTGCAGCTTCCGTGGCGCGCCAACGGTGTCGCCATCTACGGCGGCTACGGCAACAAGGTGGAGAACAACCTGGTCTACGACACGATGAACTACCCGGGCATCATGCTGGCGACCGACCACGACCCGCTGCCGTTCTCCGGCACGACGCTGATCGCCAACAACGGCCTGTACCGCACGGGTGGCGCCTTCTGGGGTGAGCAGCAGGAGTTCGGCGCGATCACGTTGTTCGCGGCGAGCCAGGACATCCCGGGCGTGACGATCCGCGACACCGAGATCCACGACTCGACGTACGACGGCATCCAGTTCAAGACGGGTGGCGGGGCGTACCCGAACGTGGCGATCAGCAACGTCCGGATCGACAGGTCGAACAACGGCGCCGGCGTCCTGGCCATGGGCGGCGCCCGCGGCAGCGCCACGCTGACGAACGTCACGATCACCAACTCGGCCACCGGTGACGTGGTGGTCGAGCCGGGGTCGTCGTTCACGATCAACCGGACGCCGTCCTCGGCGATGCGCCCCGCCTGATCGGTCGCCGTCGGACGCGGGCCCGCTCTCCCGGCCCGCGTCCGACGGCGACGCCCGACCGCTCAGCGCAGACCGATGACGGGCAGCCAGGCGCGGGACGCGCCGGAGGCCGTGCGCAGCGCGGCGAGCAGGCCCGCCGCGCCGGTGAGGACCGACATGTCGGCGCGGGCCAGGTCGACCACCTCGTCGCCGTGGGCGCGCAGGTGGTCCGCCAGGCGTCGCCGCAACGCGCCGGCCCGCGGCAGGCCGGCGTGGGTGGCGAACGCGTCGGCCACCGCCAGCACGCCGGCCGCGCCGTGGCAGAGCCCCAGCCGGTCGCTCGCGGTGTCGCCGTAGAGGTGGAAGCTCTCGTCGTGGTTGGCGCACAGGGAGCGGATCGCGGTCACGCCCAGCGCGG